>SFGV01000023.1 GCA_004557545.1 Succinatimonas hippei | reverse complement strand
TACTATTTCACTTCAATTGCGAAAAAGAAGGGCATCTCTTTTTCATGCAATGGGATAGAGCAATTACCTCAGGCTGTTAAGACTGATGGCAAACGGCTCAGACAGATCGTCACCAATCTTTTATCAAATGCCGTCAAGTACACAATAAAAGGCGGCATAACCGTTGATATTTCCTTCCGCACTGAAGTCATGACATTGTCCATCACTGACACCGGCGTTGGAATGACGGATGAGTTTATGAAGCGCATGTTCGAGCCCTTTGAGCGCGCGAAGGATCCGTCTTGTCAAAACGTTCCAGGAACAGGTCTTGGTCTTACGATCACAAGACTTCTCCTGACCGTAATGGGAGGAGGACTTGATGTTGAAAGCGCATACGGTAAAGGTACCAAATTCACAGTCAGACTTAAATTCAGTGTTCTGGATGAACAGGGGCTTACTGCTGAAGAGATAGCCATGTCTGTAGAAGGCTATAACGCTCCTGATGGGAAAATCTTTAAAGTTCTTGAGGTTGACGACAACGAGCATCACACTAATCTCATCCGCAAGATGCTGGAGCCAGTCGGTTTTGAGGTAGTTTGCGCCGGATGCGTAAAAGAGGCGCTAAAACAGGTCGAAAAGGAGCGTCCGGATATTATCTTCCTTGACATATCGTTGCCTGACGGAAGCGGCTGGGACATTTTGGGAACATTGAGATCGCAGGGACATAAAGAACCTATAGTTATGGTCTCGGCAGAGGCTACTGAAAAACACGTCCCCGCCGATCTGAAGCACTCATATGACGGTTACATTATCAAACCTGTAAGTCTGCCTGTGCTCTTTGATACTTTAAGCAGGCTTCTCAGGTTAACTTTCGTCACGTCTGATGACATAAAGAAAAATGATGATGAGCCGCAAGAACCCAATGGTCAAACTGATGACAGGACACTACCCGCAACACTTCCTGAGGAACAATTAAACAAAATACGTTCGTTCCTGAACGTGGGCTTCCTTGGAGGAATAGATGAAATAGTGGACGCAAGCTTAAGGGATAGCTTGCTTGATGAAACAAGTGCTTTAAAAATCAAAAAATGGATTATTTCTGCAGATCTGAACCAGCTTAGGAGATGGGCAGCAAATGGAAACAAATGAAAACCAGAAAAAATTAATTCTGGCTGTAGACGATTCGGCAGAAACGCTCGGTATGATTAATCAGGCTCTTACCAAATCCGGGTACTCTGTGTTAATTGCACTGGACGGACTGCAGGCATTAAATATCTGCTCTCAGCTTACGCCGGATCTGATCCTGATGGACGCAAAAATGCCGAACATGGATGGATTTGAGACAACCCGTAAAATTCGTCAGGATCCTCATCTTACCGATATACCAGTGATATTCATGACAGGTCTTGAGGTTGGCGAGAGCATGGCGCCAAGTTTTGACGCCGGCGCGAACGACTACATAAGAAAACCGGTAAACATTGACGAATTACTCATTCGCATTGAAGGCAGGATCCGCAATGGAAGGAGTCAGGCTGCCGTAAAGGAGTCAATGGACAATGCCGGATCTCCTTCTGTAGCTATCTCATCAGACGGGCGAATGACATGGGCAACTCCCATGGCTCTTGAACTGCTTTCAAAATCAGGAATGGATCGTGTCTCTATAAGCATTAGTCTGCCAAAGCAGCTGCTTTCGGCTTCATCGGGTGATGAGGTTCTAATCCATGGCACTGAACCTGCCGTATACGCAAAATTTTATGAACGCAATTCTGTAGGAGACATGGTCTTCAGGATAAGTGTAAGAGATCCAAAAGCAGGCTCTGAAAAATTGCGTACAAAGCTCGACCTTACAGCGCGTGAGGCTGAAGTACTCTATTGGATGAGCCAGGGTAAATCAAACAAAGAGCTCGCGCTCATTCTTGGGATCAGTCCAAGAACCGTAACAAAGTTTACCGAGCTTATTTTCGAGAAATTGGGAGTGGACAACCGTACAAGCGCGGCAAATCTGGCTATAAAAACCATAGGATGATTCGTTCCACCCAGACAATATTTATGAAATTATCAGCTGTTTTGAATACAGCTACATACTGATTTTTATTGTAATTATTCAGGTTTTACGCAGAATTGCGTATAAGATGAGGCTTTTACCTGATTTTTTGAATGACTGTCCTCCTTTAATCTGCAATCAACGTAAATCGTTAGTTGCTTTTGTTTTTTGGAGGATATCTATATGCCGCATGGTGACATTTCTTGCAGTGCCGATAAGGTTGGTCTCGCTGTAGTCAACTGGAAAATGCCGCGCTTACACACTAAGGCAGAAATCATTGATAACTGCCATAAGATCGCAAACTACATTAAAGGATTAAAGACCGGTATTCCGGGACTTGATCTGGTCGTATTCCCTGAGTACAGCACTCACGGGATCATGTACGATTTCAAGGAAATGATGGATCTCGCCGCCCCGGTTCCTGGTGATGAAACCGCCATCTTCTCTAAGGCCTGCGTAGACAACAACGTATGGGGTGTCTTCTCAATTACCGGAGAGAGACATGAAGAGCACCCTAAGAAGGTTCCGTATAACACTCTTGTGCTTATAAACAACAAGGGCGAAATCGTTCAGAAATATCGCAAGATGATACCCTGGACCCCGATTGAGGGATGGTATCCGGGTGACCGCACTTATGTAAGCGAAGGCCCTAAAGGGTTAAAGATCAGCCTCATCATCTGCGATGACGGTAACTATCCTGAAATCTGGCGCGACTGCGCTATGAGAGGCGCCGAACTCGTGATCAGGTGTCAGGGCTATATGTACCCTGCTTGTGAAGAAGAGCGCCATATAGTACCTGTTATGGCCTGGTGCAACAATATTTACGCCGCCGTTGCCAACGCGACAGGAAATGATGGTGTCTATTCATACTTCGGCCATTCCGTCATCTGTGATTTTGACGGAAGCGTGCTTGGTGAGTGCGGCACTGAGGAAAACAGCTATCAGTACGCAGAGCTGTCTGTAAGCGCGATCCGCGATGCCCGTGCAAACTGGCAGTCCCAGAACCATCTGTACAAACTCCTGCACCGCGGTTACACCGGCACCATCAATTCAAAGGAAGACCGTTTTGGTGAACCCAAGTGCCAGTTTGAGTTCTACAAGAACTGGGTCAACGATCCTGAGGGCACCCAGAAGAAAGTTGAGGCTATGACCCGTTCACTCCCCGGCGTCAAGTATGCCCCGATTGCCGGCATTCCTCATGAGAAATAATCCCTCGAAAGCCTAAACAGAGCGGAGACAAAAGTCTCCGCTTTCTTTTTTCAAGCCGATAATATTTAGATGTCGCGCCATCTATCCTTCCTCTTTCATCATTTTCTATAAACTCAAACCACCTGTGTCTTTCCGTGCGTTAAACAGCGTACTATCCTAAGATAAGTAACAGATACATAAAGAAACCATTCCACAGAACCAACGTATATCCGGCCAAGATCATCCGGGATAAATTACTTATGGATGTTAAGACCCTTAATGAACAAGCGATCACCGCACACGGATGGTCTGATTTGAAGTGGCTAAAAAGACGCCTCAATCATCTTTGGAATAAAGGCGAGATCCTCTCTCTTGCCTGTGAGGATCAGTCGGTAGCTGAAGGCTGGGTGTTTTTAAACATCCCGTTGCGCCACCCGACAGCCGAAGATGAAAAACACCATCCCGACGCTGCGCGCGCCTTCAGTTCTTACTGGAAGCAACAAGCGGGAAAGATCTCATTTGAACGCGCGGACTGTAATAAACAAAATTCAATCCCGGTGGCGGTATTTTTTGACAGCGCGTTTTCAGCTGCTGAGATAATTGGGAAAACCGCCGCGCTTAAGAATTTTCTGCAAATGCGCGAGCGCTTTGTCGAGCGTTTTCCAAAGCTCTCCGGCGTGTTCAAAAGCAGACCGCTTGAGATGCTCAAAAACCGCGATCACGCGGATCTCATAATGGCTCTTTGCGAGTATCTGGTATCTCATCCCCGTCCCGGGATCTACATCCATGAAACCGACATACGCGGTATAAGCTCCGCCTTTATTGAAAAGCACTGCCGCGTTCTCGGGCTCATACTAGATGAGGTTCTGCCAGCTGACTCAATTGACGAGAGCTTTAAAGCGGTATCCGGAGAATTTGAGCAGCGCTACGGTTTTAAGCACGTACCACCGCGGGTTCGTTTCCGCCTGCTCTGCCCTGAGGATGATATAAACGGCAAAGACCACTCCTTCTCAGATCTTGAGGTTGACATCACAAGCTTCTGCGCGATGACAACCTCCTGTCACAGACTTCTCATCTGTGAAAACGAGACCGTCTACCTGACACTGCCTGTGATCCGCAACACCATGGCGCTTTGCGCCAATGAACACTCATATGAGGCACTTCGTGAAGCGAAATGGCTACGGGGGCTTGATGTGGTGTTCTGGGGCAATCTCTCGCTCAGGGGCTTTTGTAACCTGGCAAGGCTGCGACAGGCCTGTCCTTTTTTGAAGATACGCTCTGTGATGATGGATCCACTGACCTTTAATGATTTTCAGGATCTTCTGGTTGAGGACAGGGACAGCGCGGCCGGGCTCTCAGAGTTCTCAGACTGTCTTACCGATGCCGAGCTTGAAAGTTGCAGACTGCTGCAGCAAAGCCTCACCGGCAAAACCGTGTGCCTGCCTCAGGAGTTTATTACCTGCTCCTATTCATCAAGAGTGCTAAAAGCCGCGCTAAACGGTTGAGCGCAGTTTTTTAGCCTTGCCTTTTTAAAATGTTGCAACTACCACAAAATGCCGGGACTTAGTTCAGGTACCCTGAAACAGGTACCCTTAACACCACCGGCAAATTCTTAAAGCGTCCAAAGCTGTTTTGAAGCGCTCAGTCTTCAGGGAATTCATCTCTTATCGCGTCAAGCGCGGTAACTGACTCAGGCCAGATCTGGCCACCGTCGATTATCAAATTGTGGGCCGTGATGAAGCCCGCCTCATCGGAGGCGAGAAACAAGGCGGCGTTGGCGATATCCTCAGGTGTTCCAAGATGCCCAAGCGGAACGCTCTTTGACATCTGCTTTATGTAATCCTCCCCGTTTGCAAGAAGTCCCTCCGAGAGCACATTGCCTGGTGATACCGCGTTAACCGTGATCCCATAGGGAGCAAATTCAATCGCGGCGGTATGCATGAAGCCAAGCTGGGCTGCCTTGGACGCTCCGTAATGCGCCCAGCCCGGGAAACCTGTATTGGGGCCTGTGATTGAGGAGGTCAGAATGATCCTGCCATGTCTTTTTGCCTTCATGATCTCCTGACAGGCCCATACGGCGTGGAACATGCCGCGGACATTGGTATCCATGACATTGTCATAATCCTTATCCGTCATCTCCGAGAGTCTTTTTTCAGGGAAGATCCCGGCGTTTGATAGCAGGATGTCAATGCCGCCGAAAAGCTCTTTTGCCTTAGCTGCCATCGCTTTCATCTCATCTAATGATTTGACATCCGCGGCAAAGGGCTCTGCTATACCGCCCTGCTCTTTTATCTGCGCGCAGACTTCCTCGAGTTTCTTTTCATTACGGGCGACAGCCAGCACCCTGCAGCCTTCTTTGGCGAAGACCTTAGCCATTGCCCTGCCAATGCCTGAGCCGGCGCCGGTTACTATCACTGATCTTCCCTTTAACGAAGTAAACATGGCTCAATCTCCTTTCATGTGGTGGAACTTCAATGCACCAAGGCGGTAACAGTTGTCCAAATTGGGTCAGTCTTATAAAAAACCTTTCTGATTCAGTCGGATTTTTTAAAGATTTTGGGGCTATGTCCGCATATGTTGCATCTCACAAATGTTTTGTTGTTACAACAACATTAAAAGTAGTATTTTGACCATGTGCAGTCAATACACAGATTTTTCTGGTGCGTTTGCAACATCATGGCACCGTATAATTTGGGAGATCAGAAAATGACAGATTTAACCCGCCGTTCACTTCTCAAAATGCTGGGAGCAGGAGCAGTCGCGGCTTCTGTTCCATATTCAAAGAGCGCGCTTGCCGTAAGGGACAAGGAGCTGAACATCCTGTGCTGGGAAGGCTACAACTCGGCAGAGGTTCTTGATCCTTACCGCAAGCTCACCGGTGCTGAGGTAAAGGCAGAATCCGCTACCAATGATCCGACCATGGTCAACAAGCTGAGAGCCGGCGAAACCAGGGTGTGGGATCTTATAAATGTAAACAACCCATGGGCGCGCAAAATGCTCTACCCCGAGCACCTGATAAAACCGCTTGACCGCAAGGTGTTTGAGCCTTACTTCGAAAAGATGCTCCCTGACTTCAAGCCGCCTTACAAATGGGCCATGAGCGATGATGGCAAGGATCTTTTGGGCATGGCGCAGAGATTCGGCCCCTTCTCATTTGTGGTCAATACCGACAAGATCTCAAAGAAGACCGCCGAGGAGCAGGGCTGGAAGCTGTGGGCTGACAACTCGCTTGATGGCAAATACGGTATTCAGGAGAGCGATGACTGGAATGTCGCCGATGTCTTCATGATCGCTGGCATCGATCCATACAAGGAGCACTCCGCCGAGGAGTTGCAGAAATTCGGCGAGACCGCCAAACGCATCTTCCGGAAGGCCAGGATGGTCACCGACATCGCGACCTTAAACCAGGCCTTAGTAAGCGGCGAGATCTCATGCTACCTCTCAGGCGGCACTTATACCGCGTCCCTCGCGCGCGCCGATGGCAATGACAACGTGCTGGCGATTTCTCCTTTAAAGGGAGCCCTGATGTGGGTTGAGATCACCTCTCTTGTAAACAACCCTGATCCAAGCCCGCTTGCCACTGAATTCTTAAAGTGGGTGCAGAACCCTGAGATAGCCCATACCGTCGCCTTTGCCGAGGGCACCTTCAATCCGGTGGCCCAGATGGGCAACCCTGACTGCTTAAAGCTCTTTACCAAAGACGAGCTTGACGCCATTCAGTTTGACACCCTTGAGGAAGAGATGGCACGCTCACGCGCCTATGACATAGTCCCTGACTATGACAAGGCTCATGATCTGCTCGTTGAAGCCAAGAGATCAAGATAAGGGACAGATTTGGTTTACTTCCCTCGATTAAGGCGGCCCCAGGCCGCCTTCTTGCGTTTTTGAAAGGGATCCTGTCCCCGGTATCTTCTGTACGCCCCAAAACGGTCTGACAGGATTTTTTCTTTTATGACGAACCCGTATAAAAAGGCGTAAAACCCCGTTTTTCTCCCATTTTTGGGCAACTGGAGCCCATTTTTTCTTGTTTTATGCCCAAAATGTCTTAAAATTGCAAAAATTCAATACTGTGTCGTTTCGGAATTTTATGTCCCCGGTATCGCCACAGCTCCCTTTTTTTTTAGACAAGAGGCTCTCATTTGCGGACTCTTTCAATTCTGGTGATCAACGGGCCAAATCTCAATTTGCTTGGTACCAGAGAACCCGGGATCTACGGTCACGAAACCCTCGCTGACGTTCAGAGCATGCTCAAAAAGCGCGCAGAGGAACTTGATGTCAGGATCTCGTTCTTTCAGTCAAACCATGAAGGCGCGATTGTGGACTGCATTCAGAACGCCCGGGGAAACACCGATTTCATCCTGCTAAACGCCGGAGCGTATACCCATACCAGTGTGGCCATACGCGACGCGCTTTCGGGTGTATCCATTCCCTTTTATGAGATCCACATTTCAAACGTCCATGCCCGTGAGGAATTCAGACACCACTCCTTTTTAAGTGACAAGGCGCTGGGTGTCATATGCGGCTTTGGAACCAGAGGTTACCTGTACGCGCTTGAAAACGCCGTGCAGGTGCTCCGTCAGGGACGCTGACAAAGAATTTACTATCAAATCAGGTACTACTATGCAGATAGATATTCACAAAATATCAAGACTTATCGAGATAGTGTCTAAGTCCGATATTTCAGAGATCAATTTCAAACAGGGAGATGAGGAGCTTAAGATCACCCGTGATCGCACAGCCGCGGTTGTGGCCGCTCCGGTTCAGACCGTGATCTCAGCCCCGGCCGCAATGCCTGCTGTCCAGCAGGCCGCGGCGCCGGCTCCCGCCGCTCCTGCCGCCGCGGCACCCGCCCCGGCCCAAGCGCCTTCTGATGAATCCAAGCTCATGAAATCTCCGATGGTAGGTACCTTCTACCGCTCCTCAAGCCCGACCGCCGCTCCTTTTGTTGAGGAAGGCAAGGCCGTCAAGGAAGGCGATACCCTGTGCATCATCGAGGCCATGAAGATGATGAACCAGGTGCAGTCAGACCGCGCCGGCGTTATCAAGAAGGTGCTGGTGGAAAACGGCTCTACCGTTGAGTTTGACCAGCCGCTGTTCGAGTTCGAATAGTCAGAGGCCATTTTATGAAGCTTGAGAAAGTTCTCATCGCCAACCGCGGCGAGATAGCCTTAAGAGTACTCAGGGCCTGCAGACAGCTGGGACTTGCGACTGTCGCGGTGCACTCGACCGCCGATCGCGATCTTATGCACGTTAAGCTTGCCGATGAGTCAATCTGCATCGGACCTCCCGCGCCCAAAGACTCATATCTCAATATTCCGTCGATCATCGCCGCCGCCGAATCAAGCGGCGCCAGCGCCATTCACCCGGGCTACGGTTTTCTCTCAGAGAGCGCCGACTTTGCCGAGATGGTGGAGAAATCAGGGTTCATCTTTATAGGACCTACCGCCGACACCATAAGACTGATGGGCGACAAGGTCTCGGCCAAAAAAGCCATGCAGAAGGCCGGAGTACCCTGTGTTCCGGGATCCGCCGGTGCCCTTGGCGATGACATAAACGAGAACAAGAAGCTTGCCAGCAAGATCGGCTACCCGATCATCATCAAGGCCGCCGGTGGCGGCGGCGGACGCGGCATGAGAGTGGTGCGTAAGGAAGAGGATCTTGAGCAGTCAATCGCGCTTACCAAGCGCGAGGCTGACATGTTCTTCAATAACCCTTCGGTTTACATGGAGAAATTCCTGGAAAACCCGCGCCACATCGAGTTCCAGATCCTCTCTGACGGACAGGGACACGCAGTGTATCTGGGCGAGCGTGACTGCTCGATGCAGAGACGCAACCAGAAGGTGCTCGAGGAGGCTCCGGCTCCCTTCATCACCGCCGAGCAGCGCAAGACCATCGGCTCAAGATGCGCCAAGGCCTGTGTCGACATCGGCTACCGCGGAGCGGGAACCTTTGAGTTCCTCTACGAGAACGGCGAGTTCTATTTCATCGAAATGAATACCCGCGTTCAGGTTGAGCACCCGGTGACCGAGATGATCACGGGAGTGGACATCGTGCGCGAGATGATCTCCGTGTGCGCAGGCAATACGCTCTCCGTCAAGCAGTCTGACATCAAGATCCAGGGGCACGCCTTTGAGTGCCGTATTAACGCCGAGGATCCCAAGACCTTCATACCGTCTCCGGGAACCATCAGCTGGCTTCATGTGCCCGGCGGCCCGGGAGTGCGCTGGGACAGCCATGTGTATCAGGGCTACAAGGTGCCTCCTTACTATGATTCGCTGGTGGGCAAGCTCATCGTTCATGATGATACCCGCGAGCTGGCGCGGTTGCGCATGCTCGAGGCTCTGGATGAGCTGGTGCTTGAGGGCATAAAGACCAATATCCCCCTGCACAAGGATCTGCTCACTGATCCTGCCGAGATCAGAGGCGGGGCGAGCATTCATTACCTTGAGAAGAAGCTTGAGGAGCAGTCTGAGAAGACCGCTGAGGTCAAATCAAAGTAACAGCTCCCTGATTTCTCATAAAGCCGCGCTTAAAGCGCGGCTTTTTCGTCACGGGGTCAGGCCTTACCCCCAACTGCTCAGAGCGCCTTTATGATGGCGGTGTCCTTTGCCCTTCTGACCTCGGGGTTTGAATACCATGAAGGATAAGGCCTTTTAAAGGAGTCAAAATCCGAGCTTATCCTCGCGCATTCTGACTGCATTATTAAAAAGGCCTTTCTGCTCTCCTTTGCCAGTGTGCCGCAGCGCCAGAGCGAGTAAACGGCACTGTGCATCGCGAAATTAACCCAAAAGCGCGCCGGAGGCGTCGCTCCCTGAAAATACCCGTCAATTATCCCGGCGCAGCAGGCAGGATAAAGCCCCGCGAAATCAAGCTCCATCAGCGCGAAATCCTCACAGGCGTCGCCTGGTCCGAATGATGGCGAGGGAAGCAGGGCAACTGATGAGTCCCCGCGCACCATGATCCGATCGGCACGCAGCTGGCCATAGCGCATTACCCTCCTGAAGCACTCAAAGTTGTCATAGCGGTTTGAGATGGCGTCCATCGCCGCCTGATCGCCTTTAAAGTGCGGAAGTGAGGCCACGTAGGTGGCAATACGCTCCATAAAGCGCCCCTGCCTTTTGTCGGCGTGGCTTTGCTCCTTTTCATCAAGCGGCAGATCGTGTATTGCCTTAAGCGCCCTGCCGATCTTTCTGCCGCAGGCGTATTGCAGCGGAGGCGTGACATGAGAGAGGAAAAACTTAAGGCTCCCGCCGCACTGTCCTTCATAAACCGAGCTTACCGTGCTCTCCTTTATTCCAAAGGAGAGCGGGGAGAACGCGTTGTCGGGGCAGGCGCGCTCCATGGCCTTTGCCGATTCGAAGGCCTTTTTGATTCTTCCTCTGCAGTACATGGGTCCCTGCACGCAAAGCAGGCTTCCGCCCGGGCTTTTGAGCTCAAGGTAGGACAGACCGCTTCTTGTGGTGAAGATCTCACGGTAATCAAGGCGCATGCTCAGGCCCTCGGATGAGTCTTGTCATAGATCTCATGCAGTCTGCGCGTCGCCACATGAGTATAGATCTGGGTTGTGGTAAGGCTTGAGTGTCCCAAAAGCATCTGCACCGTCCTCAGATCAGCGTCATGATTTAAAAGGTGCGTCGCGAAGGCGTGGCGGAAGGTATGCGGGGTAATGTCCGACGTTATGCCAAGCTCCTTTGAATAGGCCTTTACCCGGTACCAGAAGGCTATTCTGGTCATGGGCTTTGGACCTTTTGACGATTTTGAGGACAAAAACACAAACTGGGAGCTGTTGTCAGGATCCTTTTGCGAGCGCGCGCTCGTCACATAGGTTTCTATCCAGTAGCAGGCGTTCTCCCCCAATGGCACCAGTCGCTCCTTTCCGCCCTTACCCCTTATGATCACAAAACCATCGGTTAGGTTAAGACTGTCAAAACGAAGAGCGACAAGCTCGCTTACGCGAAGCCCGCAGCCGTAGACCGTCTCAAGCATCGCCTTGTCACGCATCCCCGCGTAGGTTGAGAGATCCGGGGCATTTAAAAAAGCGTCGACGCACTCCTCGCTCATAACCGTAGGAAGCGCCCTTACAATGCTGGGGTTGGTGATCTTATCGCATGGATCATCTGATCTCACGCGCTCACGCTTTAAGTATGAGCAGAAAGCGCGCAGCGAGCACAGGAATCTCGCCGCCGATCCGGGGGCGCTGTCGCCCCCGTCTATAAGATAGGCGCTTATATCATCAGAGTTAAAGTCACGCTCACTCTTGTGTCTTGACGATACGTACTCAAGAAAAAGCTTAACGTCCGAGCTGTAGGATGAAACCGTGGACGCGCTAAGCCCCTGCTCGAGCAGAAGGCTGTCGCCAAAGCCCGTGATGACAGCCTTAAGATCAGCGCCTTTAACCGCTCTATCGCGATTGTCCACTACTTTGACGAGGTCTCGCTTAATGATTTCTCATCGCCCTCTCTTACGAACATCACGCCGGCGAAGTAAGAGTCATTCTGCTTTAAAAGGCAGAAACGGTATATTCCGTCCTTGTCCACATCCAGCGTGAGATCCTCAAACTTAGAGTTGGGGTTTAGCATTACGGGACCCTGACCATCATGTATGGTCCCCGGAGGATCCATATAGCCAAAATTCGTGCCCTTGCTCCATTTCTCATCGGCGAATTTGAAATGGTATGGTGACCACTCGGCGCGCAGCGCGGCCTCGGTGCATAGCCCGGCCTCATTCTTTCTTAATCTGAAATTGCCCGAGACCCCGTAGTCATTCATATCGCCGCGCAGGTAAATGGGAGCGCCGTTAACCGCCTCGGGCGCGTCATCATCGGCCTGGCTTGAGCCGTTGCAGCCTGAAAGCAGTACCGCCGGCACGATAAGCACCGCGCACTTTATTACATTTAAAATCGAATTTTTCATCAGACACCGCCCTTTCGTAAAAGGAGCATTACAATCATGCCCATGACAACCAATTTTACGCAATAACACGTAAAAAAAATAACTTTCATCTCACGTCTGCGCTCAAACAAGGAGTCTTCATGCAAAGGATCCCGGGTCCTTTAAGAGTGGTTCTCACGGGGGGCATCGCCTGCGGCAAGACCGTGATCTCCGATGATTTCAAAGCGCTCGGTACTACGGTCATAGACACCGACGTGATCTCGCGCGAGCTTTCACAGCCGGGAAGTCCCATGCTGAAAGCTATAGCCAGAGCGCTTGGAAATGAGGTCATAGCGCCTGACGGCAGCCTTTTGCGCCGGAGGGTTCGCGAGATTGTTTTTCATGACAAATCAAAGCTTGAGAAATTAAACTCGATAACCCACCCCGCCATCATGGGTGAGGCTCTTTGCAGGGCGCAAAGCGCCCCGGGGCGCTACGTGATCCTGGCCGTGCCGCTTTTCTTTGAATCCAAAAACCGCGATTACGCCGACCGGGTACTGGTAGCCGACTGCTCCGAGCAGACTCAGCTCAAGCGCCTTATGGAGCGTGACGGGTCCCCTGAGGATACCGCGCGCGGCATCCTCAGATCTCAGGTAAGCCGCGAGGTCAGACGTAAAGGAGCAGACGATCTCATTGAAACTGATAAGCTAAGCCTTAATGAAATACGCGACGCCGTGCTAAACTTGCACGAAAAATATTCAGCCATTAAAGTTTGATTGAAGCCGCCTGTTCTTAAGCCTCTGATAACAGGTTAATAACAAAAGCGGTCTTGTTGATGAGATGGAGCCGTTAGCGCCACGGCTTTTACATAATGCTTAGATACGACTTTCCACTGACCCCGAGAGCCAGAACCTATCTCAAATTTGAAAGCGTCTTTACCCGCACTGAGGCAAACCGCGAAATCAGGACACCTCAGGAAACGATATGCTTATTGCGCTGCGTGGTGGATTATCTTGATCTGGTAGACGGTACCGGCTCCATCAAGATTGAGCTTTTAAAGGATCTTGAGCGCTGTGACACCAGACTGCGCGCCTGGGAGAAGGATCCCGAGGCCGATGGCGAGTTCGTATCCCAGTTGCGCTCAAAGGTAGCCGACGCCAAACGCGAGCTTGATACCTTCACCCGCCAGCGCATCGTCCTGCAGACGGATCCCATCATAGAGATCGTAAAACCGCGTTTTCATACCCCAAGCGGCGTCAACTGCTTTGATACCCCGCTCTTCGAGTACTGGCTGCATCTTCCATATGAGGAGCGCCTTGAGACGGTAAAAAGGTGGCTGCACGAGTTTGACTGTCTGAGGATCCCCGTCAGCACCATTCTGTATCTGTGGCGTCTTTGCTCTGATCTGCAAAAGCGTGTCGCCCGCAAGGGCTTCTTGCAGGAGAGCGCCGACAATTGTGATCTCATATGCATTCAGTATGATGAGAAAAACCGCGCCTATCCCGTGGTCTCAGGCTTTCAGTCCCGCATCAACATTCATTTCATACCCTACGAAAAAGGCGCTCCCGTGGGTGACATCCCATTTGAGATTGCATACGTAAGCTCAACTCTCGGATAAAAGGTATTTAAGTACCTTCAGGGGATCTTCCAATCACGCGCTCCTGTTTATGATCCTTTTTTGGAACGCGTCTTTCACCCACCTGCCGGCGTGTCCGGTTTTCTTTATTTCTGCAAAATGAAACAGCCTGTCACAGGTTCAGGCTTTCAGGATTGTTCAGGAAGTCAAAAAGGCTGGTGAACAGGATCCCGTCATTATCCTGCCTTGGTTTGATAATGTCTGTGACAATGACGATTTTTTTAGAGGTCTATCCGGCATAGTCTCAAAGCGCGCGGGGTCAATGACGGGCGGCTATGCTAAAATTTCAATCCGGACAGGTAATGGCGCTTTTGGCCATGCCCGGATCCGCAAAAATTTTTTTATGCCGGGGACACCGCGTTTTTAATGAGTCTTAAAGATCTTCTTCCTCCCGGAACCTTTGATGAGCTTGAGCGCAAGGCGCATACGGTCATCAATGAGACACCCTCAGAGGGCGTTATGATGGTGCCCTGCCCGCAGTGCGGCAGGATGCATGAGTACAGGGTAAGCGATCCCTTCAGACCGTTCTGCTCAGAGCGCTGCCGCATGCTTGATCTGGGCGCCTGGGCCTCGGATGAACGGGTGATTGAGGGCGATCCGCTTGAGGATGACGAGGACTGCGGTCTTACCGACAATGTTGATATAGAAGGGCGTAATGTTCCCACGGATGACTAGATACAGCTCAAAACACCGCGCGCTGCGCCTGCTCGCGCTCGCCGCCGCCGTCGCCTCGGTCTGCGCCGGAGCTGCCGAATATACCGTGACTACAAGCCGCGTCAAAACAAGCGATCAGGGCAGACTGACAAGAGTGCGTGATTTTGCCAACACTGTCCTGCAGAACATGTCTACCCCGGGAGCTGAGCGCTATCTTAAAAACCGGCATCTTGCCGACAGCTCGACCTTTGCGGCAAGAGTTGTAAAACGCGTCTCTGACCGGCACATCACAATGTCGCCCTTCAAGCCTATCCCGCAGCGCGATTTGAGCTGCTACGCCTCGGTGCCCTCATACTCAAAGCCATTGCAGTTTGACATCAACAAGGAGCCTGTGAATGTCGACGCCGATCAGGTGCAGGGCAACCTTAAGGACAAGCTTGACGATCTTATTTACAAAGGGCGCGTCAACATAGTTCAGGGCGATCGCGTCATCAATACCCAGAAGGCCCGCTACAACGCCAAGGAGCACTCCTTTACGACCAGCGGCAAGACCGTAATGTATGACGGCGAGTACACGGTACACACCGAGGATGACGCCAATTACAACCTGGATACCAAGGTAACCAGGCTTAAGAACACCAATTTCCAGTTAAACGGCTCGGTGATCCGCGGCACGGCTGAAAAACACACCATAGACGCCCCTAAACGCACCCAGCTTTACAAATCGGCCACCCTGACCTCATGCCCGGCCGGCAGTGACACCTGGCACCTTCGCGCCTCCACCGTGAGCATCGATCGCAATGAGGCCTTCGGCGAGGCCTGGAACGCCACGCTTTGGGCAGGTCCGGTGCCGGTGTTCTATTTCCCTTACGTAAACTTCCCCATAACCAACGATCGCAAGAGCGGTCTGCTCTATCCGCTTTTAAGCACCGGCTCAAGCAACTTTAAGTATGTGCAGCCCATATACTTAAACCTTGCGCCAAACTATGACATGACGCTGACCCCGGCCTGGTATGGCGAGCACCGCAGCATGCTCAACACCGAGTTCCGTTACATGCCCTTCTCAAATCTCTACGGCACGGTCAACTTCAATTACCTGCCTGATGATCAGAGCTGGACTCCCTATGACGGATCCTCATCCAGAAAACGCTGGTATCTGCGCCTGTCCGACAGACTAAGCCTGCTTAACGGAGCGCTCGGGGTAGGCTTTGACTATCAGCGCGTAAGGCCTAACGATTACAGCTATCTTTCGGATCTGGCAACGCCCAACGCCGCAATCACCGATGACCACCTGACCCAGAGACTGTGGTCTACCTACGGTCAGGCAGATTACACCTTAAACGCCGAGCTCAGGCGCTATCAGATCCTGCTGCCTGAATACCGCGGGGTATTCAGACGCAGACCTTTCGCGATGCTGCCTAAATTGTCCGGAAACTGGTACGGCAGCAAAGGGATAGCCGCACTCGATTTCTACGGCGAGGCCACCCGTTTCAACCTTGAGGCTTTTGATGATTACTCTGCTGAGGACACCATCAGGCTTCACGCCGAGCCGTCCGCCATACTCCATCTCTTTGACCGCCGCGGCACCAAGCTTGACGCCGGAGGAAGACTCTTCCTCACCCACTACGATCAGGGTGACTACAACAAGCTCTCAGGCTCATACCGCAGTTATTTTGGCTTTGATGACGCCCAAAGCTCGGTAAACCGCTTTTTGTATGAGCTTGAGGTGCATGGCAAGACCACATTTGAGCGCAAGGCCTTTGACATGCGCCACACCCAGACCATCGAGCCTGAGTTCAAGTACACTTATGTGCCCTATCGCGATCAGAACAGCATCGCGCTTTACGACACCACTGACCGCATCGACGATTACTACACGCTGTTCTCCCATATGCGCTACTCCGGGCTTGACCGCATAGCCGACACCAATACGTTTACCATGGGTCTTACCTCAAGAGTGCTGGATGCCCATGATCGCGAGGTGCTCAAGCTCATGGCTGCTCAGGCCTACAGCTTCGTGCCTACCAGGGTCACGCTCAACAGCGCCGACTCAAGACAGACCTATCCGCGCTCGCTTTTAACCGGAAGCGTGGACGCCAACCCGCTTGAGGGGCTTAACATGCGCGTAGCCGGAGCCTACAGCACCCAGCAGAGCAAGTTCCAGAGCTACAGCGCGTCGGCCACCTATCAGAAATCAGGCGGAAGCCTTACCGTAAACTACCGCTATCTGCGTGACGGAAACTATGATTATGAGACAGGCGCCGTCAGGGATATACGCCAGATAGGCTTTGGCGGAACAATCCCGCTTGGCAATGACTGGCGCGCGACCGCGTCCATATACCGCGATCTTGACGTGGGCTATAACATCGACCGCAAGCTGGCGCTGAAGTACGAGCAGTGCTGCTGGAGCATGGCCTTCGTATATGAGGACTACGCCAAGATGGACTGGAAGCGCGGCCGCGCCCGCCACAAGAATGACAATGTGGTAGGGATCCAGTTTGAGTTTAAGGGCTTCTACACGGTCAACGTAGAGGGTATTGATAACCCAATGACCCCCGACACGCATTACATGCCATTTGCCGATCCGACCAGCCTTAACCGCTGACGGGTTAAAACCAGGAGTAAAACAGGAATGAATTTCACCTCATATGGCAAGACCACGGCGCTTGTAGCAGCGCTGGTTTTCAGTGCCCAGCTTCACGCCGAGGTACTAGACTCCACCGCCGCGGTGGTCAACAATGACATCATTCTGGAAAGCGAACTGGATGACGCTACGGCACAGATAACGGCCAACGCCGCGGCAAAAAACGTCAGGCTTGATCCCATAAGCGCGCGCCGCTCTGCCATGGAACATCTAATCACCAGCTCGCTCGTAAGTCAGATCGCAAAGCAGCGCGGCATCGAAATGACCGACATGCAGCTTGATCAGACCTTAGCCGAAATGGCCGCCAAAAATCATGTCCCGACCGACAAGATCCTCTCAAGCTTCGCCCCGGGGCAGAGCGTAGCCAAACAGCGCGAGGCGTTTCGCAGGGAATTTCTAATAGATGAGCTAAGACGCCAGACCATACGCTCAAAGATCAATATCTCCGACTCTGAGGCCAGATCGCTTGCAAAGCAGCTTAAAAACCAGGGTAGCATTGAGCCGCGCTACCACATCGGGCAGATCATCATTCCGATGTCGCCAACCCCTACCGAGGATGAGTACAACCGCGCCGAGGCGGCGGCAAAAGCCGTCAAGGCCGAGCTTACCCGCGGCGAGCCCTTTGAGGCGGTATTCGCCCGCTACTCAACCGGAAGCCGCCAGTCCGGGGCGGGAGATCTCGGTTACGTGCCTGAAACCCAGGTGCCTCTGCCCTTTGTCCCGGGACTCGTAAAGGCAAAGCCCGGTGATGTGATAGGACCGATCCGCTCACCTGTAGGGCTGCATTTTATTAAGCTCTTTGATGTCTCCCATGAGTCGGTGCAGCCGGTTCGCACCTACGACGCGGCGCACATCCTGCTCAAGACCTCGGTGATCCTCTCAGATGACGCCGCCAAGGCCGAGCTTACGCGCATAAAGCAGGATATCCAGAACGGAACCACCACCTTTGACAAGGCCGCGCGTCAGTACTCCGAGGATACGGGATCTGCGGCCAGGGGCGGAGATCTCGGGTATCAGACCCCCGGAATGTTTGACCCGGCCTTTGCCCAGGCCATGGTAGCGTTAAAGCCCGGTCAGATCTCTGATCCGGTACGCTCATCCTATGGCTGGCACATCATACTGCTCAAGGACGTAAAGACCGATCAGAACTCCGAGGACGCTTATATCTCGCGCGCAAAAGAGATCCTGTACGAGCGCGCGTTTCAGGAGCAGTCAGCGCTCTGGGAGAGCCAGCTTCGCGATATGTCATACGTGCATATCACAGATCCGGCGCTGCTTGACGCCGGAGTAAAGCTCGACCATAACGGCAATCAGTCATCAGGACAGTAAAATGGCTCTGCCTCCTCCCCGTCTTAAAGCAAGAAAGCGTTTTGGCCAGAACTTCCTTGTCGATGACTCCGTCATCGCGGCCATAGTTGACGCCATCAACCCGCGCCCGGGCGAACACTTAATTGAGATAGGTCCGGGGCACGCCGCGCTGACCCGCCCGGTGCTTGAGCGCGCCGGAACGCTTACGGCCATCGAGCTTGACCGCGATCTCTGTGAAATGCTCCGCCACGATCCCTTCTTAAAGGGGCTTACCCTTATAGAAGGAGACGCGCTCAAGGTCGACTTTGAAAAACTCGATGGCGCGGGTGATCTCAGGATCTTCGGGAACCTGCCCTATAACATCACCTCGCCAGTGATCTTCCATCTGCTGACCCAGAAAGGGATCCGCGACATGCATTTCATGCTTCAGAAGGAAGTGGTTGAAAGGCTTTGCGCCGCCCCGGGATCCCGCGACTACGGCAGGCTTACCGTGATGGTTCAGTACTGCGCGAAGCCCTACCCCATGCTTACCGTAAGCAACACGGCCTTCATGCCGCGCCCCAAGGTAACATCTGCCGTGGTAAGGCTTATCCCGCGCGATCTTAATGACGAACAGCGCGCGTTAAGGCCTTTTTTAAACCGCGTTACCACCTGCGCCTTCTCAGGTCGCCGCAAGACATTGCGAAACGCTGTATCGGCGTTATTTAGTCAGGAGGAGCTTGCCGCCCTCTCAATTGACTCCTCGCTCCGCCCTGAGGATCTGAGCGTTGACGAGTACGTAAAGCTCGCGGACACGCTTTCAAAGAAATCACCCTCCCTGCGAGAGACACAGGAATAAACAGTAAAAGAGCACCAAATGCAGTCGAAAATCTACGAATTGCTTGAGCACAATCAGGATCTCTTAAAAGACCGCAGACTGGTTATCGCCGGCGCGGTAACCGATGAGCGCGTTTTAAACCTCTGCCTTTCCTGCAAAAGCGCCAGTGTTATTACCGACAACCTTTTGTGCGCGCGCAGAATGGCCGCGATGATAGGTCAGGAATGCTCTGACAAAAGACGCCAGCGTTTTTCCTACAAACACTTAAATGTGTTTTTTGACACCATAGACGAAGCGTCATCCGCGCTTGAGAGCCTTGACGCGCTGCTGCTCATACTTGATAAAAGCAAAGCCCAGAACAGCAAGATCATCTCCCTCATTGCCTCAAGGCTTGAGGACAACGCTCTGGTGCTGTGCGCCGGTGAAAACAACGGCGGGGGCAAAAGCGCGGACACGCTTTTAAAGGCTCTGGGCGACCCCTGCAAAGCAGACAGCCGCCGCAAGTGCACGCTCTTCGCAACTGAACTTAAAAACCGCCCGGCTCTGCCCAAAACCAGTCCAGCGCTGACACTTGAGATTGATGGTACTGAGCTTACGCTTGCCCAGGATGAGGCGGTATTCTCAATGGGACGCGTGGATCCTGGCACCCGGATGCTGCTTGAGACCCTGGGCGATGTATGCGCCGGCCGCAGGGCTCTGGATCTTGGGTGCGGTTGCGGGGTTGCCGGTATCTTTATGAAGAAAAAAGGCGCGCTCTCCGTCACCTCAACTGACATCAGCGCCGCTGCGCTGGCGCTTTGCGCGAAAAACGCCGCCTTAAATCAGGTAAGTCTTGAGATCAAGGCCGCGGACAGCCTCGATTTTGAGGGTAAGTTCGATCTCATCGCGGTAAATCCGCCATTCCATCAGGGCAACGGCTTTGAGAGACAGACCGCGCTTGGAATAATCAAAAAAGCCGCCTCGCACTTAAATCAGGGCGGGGAACTTCGTCTTGTAGGCAATACCTTCTTAGGCTACGGCGCCTACCTCAATGAGTCCTTCAGCGATGTTGAGGTGCTTGCCAGGGACACCCGGTTTTGTGTTTACCGGGCTAAAAACAGCTGAGATTTGATCTTGCAAAAGCGCAGAGACCGCGAAAATCGCGGTCTCTTTTTACATCGGTTATAGCGCCTCAGGCTCTCCTGCTCTATCAGGCCTTTTTGACCTCGTTTATAAGCTCCTTTCCCGCAAAGAAATCCGCGCAGTTCTGTAATGTGGTAGCGGCGATGTTGGTCATCGCCTCACGGGTAAAGAAGGCCTGATGAGAGGTGACCAGCACATTAGAGTAGCTAAGGAGTCTTGCCAGATTGTCATCGGTGATGACGCTTGCCGACTTGTCCTGGTAGAAGTAGTCACGCTCCTCCTCGTAGACATCAAGCCCGGCGTAACCTACCTGTCCCGAACGCAGTCCCTCGATGAGATCCTCAGTGTTGATAAGCGGTCCGCGGCCGGTGTTGATGATCATCACGCCCTTCTTCATCTTGGCGATTGAATAGCGGTTGATGAGATGGCGGTTCTGCTCGGTAAGCGGGCAGTTGAGCGAGATAATGTCGGAATTTGCGAACAGCTCATCAAGCCCCACGTACCTGATACCGCTTTCCTTTGCGTATTTCTCGTCAGGGTAGACATCATAGGCGATGACATTCATGCCAAAGCCCTTGAGAATTGCGATAAGGCAGCGGGCGATGCGGCCGGTGCCGATGATGCCGGCAGTCTTGCCGTACATATCAAAGCCCATGAGACCGTTTAACGAGAAATTGCCATCGCGCACTCTTACATAAGCGCGGTTGGTCTTGCGGTTTAAGGTCATGATAAGCGCCACCACATGCTCGGCGATGGCGTGCGGGGAGTAGGCGGGAACTCTTACGACCTTAAGCCCGAGATCTCCTGCCGCGTCCAGATCGACATTGTTAAAGCCGGCGCAGCGCAGGGCGATGAGCTTAACTCCCTGTTTTGCGAGGATCTCCTGCACGGTGCGGTCACAGGTATCGTTTACGAAAATGCAGACGGCTTTGGCTCCCATGGTCATCTGGGCATTTTCCGCGCTAAGAAAACTTCTGTGATTTACAAGCTCAAAACCAAACTCAGGTTTTTCATTGATCTCACGGAACATTTTTCTGTCATATGAATGGGTACCGAAAAACGCAATCTTTTCCATAGAGACTCCTTTTTGCCATGGGGCTGTCGCCCGCGGCGCAACTTTAATTTACGTTTCTATTTTGATGCCAGCAGACTGGAAAATTGCACTGACGGTAAAAAATTATCGTTTGCGCAAATAGTTACATATCGCTCTCATCGCTAAATTGATCTTTTATACTGGAGATTAAGCGCGCAAAAAAGCACATCTTGCACACATGATGAGATAACCGCCGGAAGCATGAGAGAAAAGAGTTCTCAATCATACGCGGACAAAAAAGCCCTGACCATACCTGGGTAAAGTCAGGGCGATTGATGTTTTAGAGGTGTCGCTTATAAAAACATCACCCTTATTGTAGCAATAAAGAGATGAAAATGATGGATGGTAAACACAGATGTCAAAAAAAAGGGGTACCGCGATGGTACCCCTCCTTTACTTCTCTGTTTAACTTTTAGTGTACAAGTCCAGCCCAGGTCGGCAGCCACATTGAGAGCTGCGGGATCAGGGTTACCAGCACCAGAACCACGATAAGCGCCGCGAAGAACGGCAGTAGCTTCATGAATACCGCGTCTATCGACTGTCTGGCGATACGGCATCCGGTGAACAGAATAGGTCCTACCGGAGGAGTGATGGCTCCGATTGAGAGGTTGAAGACCATCATCACGCCGAAGTGTACCGGGCTGATGCCAAGTTTAATGGCAACCGGCAGGAAGATCGGGGTGAAGATCAGAACCGCCGGGGCAGGATCCATCACACAGCCCACGAGCAGCATGATGATCATCATGCCAAGCAGGATCACCGCGGACGAGCTGGATATTCCAAGCAGCCAGGCCGCGATGAGGTTAGGAAGCTTGGCGTACGCCAGAACCCAGCCTAAGATGGCCGACACGCCGATGAGGAAGACGATAAGTCCGGTAGTCTTTGCCGTATCAAGCAGCATGCCCGGGATGTCCTTTAAGTGCAGCGTGCGGTAGCAGGCTGAAACCAGCGCCGCGTACACCACTGCCACGCAGGATGCCTCAGTTGGCGTAAAGAAGCCCGAGATAATACCGCCGATGATGATCACGATAAGCAGGATCGCCGGTATGGCGTCAATGATCACCCTTATACGCAGACCCCAGCCGTCGATAACCGCGGTCTTGTAGTGCATTCTCCAGGCAAAGTACGCCGCCACAACCATCACGGCAAGTCCCCACAATATTCCGGGGATGTAGCCCGCGACGAACAGCGCCGCTACCGAGACACCGCCTGAGGCCAGCGAGTAGATGATGAAGATATTTGAAGGCGGAATGATCATGCCGGCGGGAGCCGAGGCGATGTTCACGACCGCGGAGAGCTTTGGATCATAGCCCTCCTTCTCCTCACCGGGCAGAATCACCGAGCCGATGGCCGCCGCTGCCGCCACGCCTGAGCCTGAAATGGCTCCAAAGAGCATGTTGGCCACGATGTTGGTATGCATCAGCGCGCCCGGGATGAAGCCTATACATACCTTGGCAAGGTTAATAAGCTTGGCCGCGATACCACCGGTGTTCATGATGTTGCCGGCAAGCACGAAGAAGGGAATTGCCAGAAGCGCGAAGCTGTTCATGCCCGCGAAGATACGGTTGGCTGAATTGAGCGGGGCGGTAGGTCCCATGATGGACATGATGGACAGAGCCGAGCCCAGGCAGATACTGGTGCCGATCGGAACTCCGAGTACCAGAAGGATCGGGGTTAAGATCAGCAGATACATGATCACGGAATCACTTAGCATTTCACTTGCCCTCCTTCTTTATAGCCGAGGGACCGGCGATAAGCTTTCTTAAAGCGTCAAGCACGTTGTAGACGGCGTAGTAGACCACAAAGCATCCTGAAATTGGGATGACCGAGTAGATGACGCCAACTCTCAGCCAGGTCATGGCTGAATTGGTCTGTCCAATGGCGTTTGAGCTTATATACATGCCGCCGTATACCAGAACCCACATCGCCATGATGAAGGTGCTGATCTCGCTTACTATGACCAGCACCTGGGATTTGTAGGGGCCGAGCTTTTCGGGGATGAAGGAGATATTCATATGGCCTTTTTCGCCATACAGAAGCGCCGACGCCAGAAGTCCCATCCAGACAAAGGCGATGCGCGCCGCCTCCTCGGACACCGCCGAAGGGGACGAAAGAACAAAGCGGGCGATAACCTGGTAAGTGACCAGCACCACCATAAGTCCGCAGAAGAATATACAAAGCCAGATCAGGATCCGGTCGAGGATCTTTTTTATGGCTGTAAGAAGTGAAAACATATGCAAACCACCGGGCAGAAAAAACGGGGCTTAAAAAACTCAAGCCCCGCCTGTTTTGGTTAAACAGAGCCTGCCCATTAAGACAGGCCTGATGCAGGATCACTGCGCGTCGCGGGCTGCCTGTACGGCATCATACAGAGCCTTGGCTGAAGGTGTCTTGACCTTCTCGGCAATCAGAGGCTCAACGGCCTTCTTAAAGGCGTCCTTGTCGGCTACGATGACCTTGGTGCCTTCCTTCTTGGCGGCCTCAATTGACTTGGAGACCTGAGCCTGGAAGCGCTCAAACTCGTCATCGACCAGACCATCGAGATTCTTGTCAAAGAAGTCTTTAACTTCCTTGGGCAGGCTGTTGTAGAACTTGGTGTTGGTGACGATGTAGTCAGGCATCATCAGATGACCGGTAAGGTTGTAGATAGGGGCGACTTCCTGCTGCTTTAAAGCGTAGTAGGTAACCTCGTTGTTCTCAGCGCCGTCAAGCACGCCGGTCTGGATGGCGGTGTAAACCTCAGCCTGGCCCATAGGGGTGCCGGTGCCGCCCATGTAGTTGAGCATCTTGACCATGGTGTCAGACTGCATCACGCGGATCTTAAGGCCCTTAAGATCGGCAGGTGTTCTGACCTCTTTGTTCTTGGTGTAGACGTTACGGGTGCCGGAGTACATGGCGCACAGAACGGTGATGCCCTGAGGCTCGATGGACTTGAAGAGGTTGCCTACAACCTTCTTGTCCTTGACCACGCGCTGCAGGTGCTTGTAATCCTTAAATACGTAAGGGAGATTGAATACGGCGAAATCCGGGCTCCAGTTCTCAAGCAGAGAACCAGCGACCATTGAGAACTCAAGCGAGCCGTTCTGAACCATCTCGATGGTTTCCTTCTGTGAGCCTAAGAGCTCGTTAGGGAAAACCTCAATGGCGTACTTGCCGTTGGTAGCCTTCTCAAGTTTCTTTGAGAATTCCTGAACGGCGACCATTTCAGGGTGTCCTTCAGGCTGGTTGAACGCAAGCTTCCAGACGGTCTTGTCGGCAGCCTGAGCGGTGCAAAGGGCGCCTGACACTGCGACAGCGAGGACGCTAACGGCGGCTATTCCCAGTTTCTTCATTTTTCAAACTCCTTGTGAATATTTGTATGATGACTTTGATTATATCTATGCCTTTGTGTACTTACCAACTTGGAATTGTCATTTTTAAATCCCTCTCACAAAATTTGATATATGTGCCCCGCAAACGTTTTATCCGGCTTTATGGATCCGCTTTAAGGTTTATGGACTCATCAGATGAGAATTCCAGCATCAGGGAAACACCGGCTCAGGCTTAAAAACGTTTGCGTGACTACCTCAAGTGATCTGACATACAGCCTGAAAGTCATGAGTGTATAGCTTTGTGGCGTTTGTTTAAGTCAGAAAAAATTGCGGAAATTCGATATTTCGCCAGAATGAAAACTGCGGAAATTCGGTATTCTGCTGGTAAATCCTGTATATCCAATTGATTATCAGTACCTTTCTAAAAAATTTTATGCTACGGCAGAAAAGCTTTTAAGAGAAAAATCTATGACAGAATGCTTGCCTGGAAGCAAACTTCGGCAGGCGGGACGGCTCTGCTGATAGAAGGTCCGCGCCGTGTAGGCAAATGCACTATCGCGAGGACTTTTGCTCAAAAAGAGTATAAAAGTTATGTTCTCATTGATTTTGCCAGGGCGTCTTCAGAAGAGAAAAATCTCTTCAACGACATTTCCGATCTGAACATGTTCTTTACACGCCTTATGCTCATTGAGGGCGTATCGCTCTACGAGCGGAAATCCGTGATCATATTTGATGAGGTCCAGGAGCATCCCAAGGCCCGTCAGGCAATCAAGTATCTTGTTGAGGATGGGAGGTATGACTATATCGAGACGGGATCACTTATCAGCATTCATCGCAATGTCGACAATATCGTCATTCCAAGTGAGGAAGAACCGGTCAGTATGTACCCGATGGACTACGAGGAGTTTAAGTGGGCACTTGGAGACACAGCTACCATCCCGTTGCTCAGGCAGACGCTCGAAAAGCGTCAATCCCCGGGCGACGCGGTGAACAGAAAGCTGATGCGTGACTACCGCTTATATATGTTAGTCAGCGGCATGCCTCAGGCCGTTGATAAATATATCAAAATTCACGATCTCAGCGCGGTTGACAAGGTCAAGATAGGAATAATCCGCATCTACGAACAGGATTTTCATAAGCTGGACAAAACTGACAGAGCAAAGGCTTTGTTCAAAGCGATACCCGCTGAGCTTCATAAAAACGCCTCACGCTTTCAGACCACAACGGTCATTGGTAAGACTAGCCGCGACACAACCATGGGCTTAATAGAGATGATAGAAGACAGCAAAACCGTGAATGTGGCCTGCCGCGCTGACGATCCCAATGTGGGTATGGAGCTTTCATCCAACAGGTCAGCGTTCAAAATGTACCTTTGTGATACAGGCCTCTTCGTTACACTGGCTTTTTGGGATAAGGATTTTACTGAGAATATCATTTATCAGAAGCTGTTAAATGACAAACTCGATACTAATCTCGGGTACGTTTATGAAAACGCGGCGGCGCAGGCTCTCGCGGCTTCAGGAAACAGGCTTTTCTATTACACCTGGCTTAACAAGAACAACCATCTGTACGAGATCGATTTTCTGCTCTCAAGAGGCTTCAAGCTTTGTCCAGTAGAGGTGAAATCCTCCGGTTACGCGACTCACGCTTCGCTTGATGAGTTCTGCCGGAAATACTCCGACAGAGTCAGTAATCGCTACCTCATTTATACAAAGGATCTCAGGAAAGACGGCAACACGCTGCTTATACCTGTCTATATGGCAGGACTGTTATAAGCGCGCCACGGTTATTCCATAACCGGATCGACAAAGACTCCTTAAAGGTCCTTGACGTACATCTTTAATGGAGTTTTTTTGACGTCTCTGGCAGTGTCATGATCAGCCCATCCATATGCTTGTGACAATGCGCTATGATCCCTGCAAATGACTATGGAGGATCCTGAGCTTTTATGAAGATCCTGTTTCTAGCGTCCGAGGCCGCAGGCCTCATAAAGTCAGGCGGACTTGCCGATGTTGCCAAGGCTCTGCCATCACAGCTAAAAAAAGACGGCAATGACGTGCGTCTGTGCATCCCCTGCTACGGAACCATCCCGGGCTGGGACAAGTTTGATGTCATCTATGAAGGCGTTTTAAACGCCGAGAGCGATCAGGAGCAGCTGCGCGTACCCTACAGGATCCGCAAGACCGTGCTTGCAAACTTCGAGTGCTGGCTTGTCGACTGTCCGAGATTCTTTGACCGCACCTCAATGTATGGTGACAACAATCAGGCTTACTGGGACAACGGAACAAGATTCTCTTTCTTCTCGGCAGCCGCGCTTGACGCCTCAAGAAAGATAGGCTTCAGACCTGACATACTCCATTGCAATGACTGGCACACCGGCACCGCGCCGATGATCCTGCGCGTAAAGTACCAGCATGATCCTTTCTTTGAGAAAACCCGCAGTGTGCTCACCGTGCACAACGGAGCCTTCCAGGGCGTATTCGACTCAGGCCAGCTCTACCTTGTGCCCGAGATCCAGAGGGTGCAGAACGGCATGATCACCCAGGGCTCCTATATCAATTTCTTAAAATGCGGAGTTTTCTACGCCGACAAGATAAACACCGTCTCCCCGGGCTACGCCTATGAGCTCACAACTTATCTGGGCGGTCACGGCATGGCGAACAATTACCTTGCCCGGAGGCTTGATCTCTCAGGAATAGTCAACGGCTGTGACTACTCAGATTGGGATCCTGAAACCGACAAAACGCTGCGTATCTGCTATGGCATAGACAGCATGGAAGACAAGGTTCTGGGCAAGTACCTTTTGCAGCGCAAGCTCAATCTTGAGATGGGGGATACCCCGCTCTACGGCATGGTGGCAAGGCTTACCGATCAGAAAGGAATTGGGCTTCTGTTGCCAATTCTTGATCGCTTCCTTGAGCACAAGGTTCAGATCATCATCGAGGGCACCGGCGACCCGTACCTGCAAAAGCAGATGGAGGCCATAGCCTCAAAACACAAGGACAAGATGGTATTCTCGCCCGTGTACGACAACGCGCTTGCCCATCAGATTGAGGCCGCCTCGGATTTCTTCCTGATGCCCTCTATCTTTGAGCCCTGCGGCTTAAACCAGATCTACTCCTTAGCCTACGGCACGCTCCCTATCGTAAGGGCTGTGGGAGGGCTTAAGGATACCGTCATCGACTACGATCATGACAAGGAGAATGGTGACGGCTTTGTCTTCAACGAGCCATCCTCTGAGGAGCTACTCTCTTGCCTGCGCCGCACCCTCATTCTCTATCTTGAGGATCCAGCTGAGATGCGCAGGCTTAAGCGTAACGCCATGAGCAGGCGCTTCTTATGGAAGGACTCCTGCAAGAAATACGAGGAGCTCTACGCTCAGGCGCTTCAGAAACCAAAGTGGTGATCTGAGCGAAGTATTCAGCATAAGTCAGTCTAAAACAAAAAAACATCAGAGCCGGCGCGCAGGCCGGCTCTTTCGCATCTGGCTATTTCATTCTCTTGCTAGCTACAACGCAGCTCTTGCCATAAAAGACAATCCCAACTGCTGAGACCTTATTAATGGTTTTATTTTTAAGAAATGAGACAGCGTATTCTTTCTTTTCAATC
>SFGV01000097.1 GCA_004557545.1 Succinatimonas hippei | reverse complement strand
CATCAAGCCCTTTGAAGAGTCTTTCCTGACGGCTGGTGTCTCCGGGATTTTCAGGGTTTACGCTCAAAAACTCTTTGAACATGTCAAGGGTAAGAGTCTAGCCAAAGCGGCGGGGACGGGTAAAAAGCCTGATCCTGCCGGGGTCAGCGAATACCGGACGGAGAAAACGGGTTTTGTCTACATAATAGGCATTGCCATTTATGAAATCACTGAATTTCTCAGAGCCGGCGCTGGCTTGTTTTTTAGAGCACATGCTGTCCTCCGGAAGTGGATCTATATCTTTTAGCTTTAGAATCTGCGCTGGTTTTGATCTTATGTTAGAAAGGCTGACATCTCAAGCCATCAAATGATCTGGCATCCCCCTGCGTTTCTTCAGCCCTGACGATCCCGGAAATGACCATCGAGCGGTTTTGACATTGCCAGATTAAGAACTGACAAAACAGTCTGACAGTGTTTACTGCAATAGCTTTGGGAAGAAGCAAAGAAAGGAGAAATGAGAAAGCCCGAGGGTGTATCTGCCGTATACGACTCCTTGAACCAGTTTGTTCAAGTCTGGCGCCTGACGCTTGCCTTAAGGCTTCTCCGGAGCCGGGGGAAATTCCCGGGTCAGAGCATGCACAACCGCAAGGGGAAGGCACCGAAGTCATCTGTAGTATCGGCTCAGGGTGAAAACAGCTGGATCGCACCCCAGGGTGAACTTTCCGGTAATCGCTTACCGTGCTTATAGAATAGCAAATCCAAATCACTGGAGCAATAAACAAACGCTTGAGCGTGTGCAAAGTGGAAGCCTGTTCAAAGTTTTTGCTCAAATTGCGTTAAATCTGTGAACTGTGATGATTTTATAGAATACCTTTGCGCGTGCCGTGGCTGACAATGGATGGCTTTGGCGTGATTTTGAGAAATAAATTCGTTGATATCGGATATTTCAGAGCAGCACCCAGAGGATTAAAACCATGCTGAGCAGCATCAGACCAGCCAGAGTGGTAATGGTTTTTTCCAGATCAAGCCGTCCGCATACCTTCGCGATAAAGCGCTGACGTTCAAGGTAGGCCTCCTCAAGCGTGTAGTGACTGCCATAATCAAGCCCCAGCGGAATTCCTTTATCCTTTGCCTTCGCGAGCACGCTTTTTAAGGACGACGCCATCATCCTGCCGCGTCTTGTGGCGCCTGAAGGACTCTTCTCATAATCATCAAGCCATTGATCCGGATCGAAGGACTCAAGCATTTGTCTTATGTGATCTGGCAGCCCCGGCTGTTTTAATAAACTAAATGGATTTTTCAAGTCTGGTCACGCTCATATGACAGAAAAACCGCGCTGGTTTCTCCGTTTTCCCCTTTTTATGACAAATGAGATTGTATGCTCTCAATACGATTTGTATAAGTCCTGCTGAAACTTACCTGTTAAAGGGCAACCGGACTTTATGTTCAGGTCAGGCGCTTTAGCTAATAGTGATATGCAGACCATGGTTCTTTTTTAAGCCGGTAGAACTCCTTGCCTTTAAAGAGCATGAATTCTGCGTTGGTAGCCTCGCTTACCGGCCAGGTCTGTGGCAAATCCTCAGTAAGCGTCTTAAGATCTCCTTTGTCACCATAGTAGTTGTTTTCAATACATCTGCGCACCAGATCCGAGAGCGCGAGGTAGCTGTAATACCCTTTAAGGTTGATTTGCTCGCTTGTCCTGGCTTTTCCAAAGAATCTTACATATACCGGAACCTTGGTGATCCGCGAGGTGGGGATCTCTCTTAGTGTCGCTATTTGCATGTGATCGTCTCTGAACTGCGCTCCATGCTCGGGAACAACCATCAGCGCTACCCTCAGGTGAGAGCGTTCAAGCGCGTCCATGAAGTCATTAAGATCATCAAGCAGTTTTGAAAGTCTTTTCGGATAGGAGGCGCTTTTGCCGCTGTCGGCAAAACGGTTGCCGTCATGCAGGGCGATGAGATTGAAAAAAGTAACATCAGATGATCCGGCTTCAGATAACACGGAGCGCTCATACTGTCTGAATACGTCGCCATCATCAAAAACCGGGCTTCCGTCAAATGAGCGGTAGGCTATCTTAAGGTTTTTCTGATCGTTTATCTCCTGAGGAAGTCCCGCGAGATTGCCCAGCGTCTTAAGGTAATCGCCGTAGGTACCGTTGTGATCCAGAAACACCGATGGCCGGAATCCCAGAGTGGATAACTGTGTCATGAGCTCGCAGGAGGGCTTTCTCTGGGCGTACATGTCAGCCTCAGTCTCCTGACCGCAGGAGGCGCGCAGAAGTCTCATCGAGGCCGGGGTTGAGTATGAGGTTGCCGAGTTGAAGCTTTCAAAACGCAGATCAAAGCGTCTGAATACCGGATGCGCGGCCATAGCCGTGGCGTTGAGATCATCATCTGACAAAGAGCAGATATTCACTATCACAATGCCAAAGGGCGTGAAATCCTCAGGCAGGGCTTCGGGCATTTTTACCGCGCGTTCCTTCTCTTTCTCATAGAAAGCGTCATGCCATTTTGTAAGCGCGCTGTCGGTGCTCTCACCGCGCTGGGGGATCAGATCTGAGGACACTAAAGCCTGATCCTCCGTGCTCTTGGCGGGACATGCGGCGGTGTCAGGGATGCCGCGCTCTTGTAAAAACGATGGCTTCATAAATACCGCAAACGCAAAGCAGATGGCGGTTATCGCGCTAAAGCGGGCTAATGTCTCCTTATTGTTTTCAGAATAAATGGCCTTGGCTTTAAATCATGAATGGCTCTGATAAATCCCCGCATGACCTCAGGGTCTCCGATGGTTTATGATTAGCTGTTTTCAGCTCAAACATAAATTGAAGGTAAGAATGTCCGAACTCAACGATAAATCAGTTCTCAAAACAGTCAGAGTCGCGGCGGCGGCCATAGTAAGCGGCGGCCGTTTTCTGGCAGCCCGCAGACCTGAGGGCAAGCGCTTTGCCTATATGTGGGAATTCCCGGGGGGCAAGCTTGAGGATGGAGAGAGCTTTGAGCAGGCCTGCGTGCGCGAGATCAAAGAGGAGCTTGATTGTGAGATTGAAAATCTGCGTGAGATAGAGTCAGTTGAACACGATTACGACAATTTCCATCTTTCGATGCGGCTTTTTATGTGTGAGTTGAAAGAGGGCAGTGTGCCATCACTTATTAAAAAGGAGCACAGCGGACTCATCTGGGCTGATGAGTCTGACGCCATGGCGCTTGACTGGGTACCCGCCGACAGATCCCACATAGAGGCGGTTTTAAGAGAGCTTGGCATTGCCTGAATATTCTGGCTTTGTCAAAAGGCTCTATCAACTCCGGTACTGTAGCGCGGACTTATTTTCTAAAACGCTTTATCCCTCACACCAGGATCAGTCCGCCTACCCTAAAATATCCAGCATACAGGATCCGCAAACGTCAATCATTTTTTTATAAAATCCAGTTTATATACTGATTTAGAAAAGAAAATAAGCATATGAAGATTTGAAACGTTTGTGATCATGGTTCAGAAAATATATGACACGCAGATCATGCAGTCCGAGTTGGCATCTTACGGTATGAGCAGGTGTTTTTTACCGCGAAGGCACACTGATACTGTGTCGGGTAAATTCCCAGTAATGTCCGTAAAGCCGCGTGTATGAGTCTGAACCAGAACACAATAAATAAACATGCTCTCATTTTCCTGGATGAGGCGATGAACATAAGAGGGATTTAGACATGATCGCGATTGGAAAGAATATGACAACCAAAGCCAAGCTGGTCTCAGGTTTCAGCCTGATCCTTCTTTTGATGCTGGTGGTTGGCGCTGTAGCGTTGCGCATGAATGTTCTGACATCAAGGTCATCATCATCTGTTGAAAAAATCTTAGGTGAGTCCAATCTCGCGGTAATGGACGCGCAGATCTCATTACAGGAGCTTAATCTGGCGATAGTACAGTTCATGAGTCCCTCTGCGGATCACAGCGATATGGAAAAAGTCGCTGATGACACTATCGAGAAATTCAAACAGGCAACTGACAGAGCCTCAGGTATCAATAGCAAACTGATAGGAGATCTGCCGGCCTCATCGCAGTATGAGAAGAATGTCGATGACTTTAAGACCGCTATGGCCGCGGCAGCTGACGCCTACGCGAGTAAAGTCGATCCGATCATACGCTCTGATGACTATTACACCGCGCTTGATACCTATTTAAATCAGGTGATGCCTTCGGTAAATCAGTCATTCCTCGCCTTCAAAAAGATCGCCGATGAGCAGACATCCGTATG
>SFGV01000096.1 GCA_004557545.1 Succinatimonas hippei | reverse complement strand
CTGGAGCAGAATGGTATCTGAGCTATTTTGGAAACCTTTATCCTAAAAGCAAAATCTAAGGCAGTTACCATAAATCGAGCTGAATGCAATTACACTGCAGTGGTCTAGTCATACTCAGCTATATTTAAGCTGGTTTAAATTTCTACTGAGATGAAACACTGAAACAGCATTTTTTACGGATGCACTTCGTCGATTGTGATGCCAAGGGCGCCGAAAAACCTGCCGGTGGCGGCGTCAACGGGGCTTAGCAGTGGGGATCCGCCCCCAGCCGGGATCTTTGAAAACATGTTCGGAAACGCCTTGTGCCTGAGGAGCAAGGCAGCGGCTTGAAGTCTTGTGTGAAGGATGCTTGCTTGGATTGGATGAAAGGCGATGCTCAGGCCTGGCTCTCAGGCTCGGACGCAAGGTAGCTGACTATGCAGTCGACGACCACGAGGATGTCGTCGGCCATCTACCTGACCGTATCCTTGTACGAGAGCAGGCGGGCGTTCCTCTCGGTCTCGCTGCTGCGGAACTTGATCCTGCGCAACCCTTGGCCGGAGAGCTTTGCCCTGGCAAAAGTGAGGATGTTATACGCGCACTTGTTGAGTCCTATGACTGTCGACAGGTGGTTCTCGTCGCACAGCGCCCTGCGATCCTGAAGCAGGACTTCGTCGATGGTGTTGTGGTGGGTCTCGTAGAGCCAGCGGACTGAGAGGGAGTGCTTGATCTGCCGGTCGGTTTTCCTCGCTGTACGGCAATGATGACATGTAGCAGATCCTGCCCGTCTCGGGGCGCCTTGGCTTTCCGCACCCAATGCGCGGGAACTCGGTTCGCTTGTCGACAATCGCAATGGTGCCGGTGCCGTCGCGGGCCAGCTTCTCGGGCAGGACCGATGCAGGGAGGAACCTGAACGTCCTCTCCTCAACGCGTCCTCCGGTCTTGCCGGATTCGGTCAACGTCACGGCCTCGCTCTTGTGATCCTCGAAAGCTTTCCCGATGCCTTCCATCAGATCCGCGTTTCCGCCGTTCTTCTTCACCGGAAGCAGCCAGTCGATTTGCCTTTAGTTAAGAAAGCTGATCAACTCGTCCCTGGTGTTCAGGGCGTCGGCATAGAAGACAACCTGACCGGCGCAGAGGCCGATGCGCCTGAGCATCCTGGTGAATGACTCCACCTCCTGGTTCTTCTTCTGCGCCGACGTGTAGTCCATGACCGTGCGGGTGTCGCAGTCGTATAGCGTAACCCCGTTGCGCCCCTTCCTGTGGCGGCTGGACTCGCCGCGCCGGAACGAGGCCCTCAGCTCCTGCCCGTCGCCTCCGATCGTCCTTTTGAATCCGCCTTCCGCGGCGGTGTCCCTCGAAAGCTCCGGATCTCCCTTGCGGAAGCCGGAGAAGAGCTTTCGGAAAAAGACCTCGAAGGCATCGGGCGGGACCATCTTGAGGATGATCCTGACCTCCTCGTCGGAAATGTCTTGGCCAGGATCCGGCATGTCGAACAGGCACTGCAGCATCGGATTGTGGTTGTGCCAGAAATTGGCAATCATCTTGCAGTCGGTGCGTCCGCAGCATGTGGCGACAAGGGTCGCCATCAGCACGGACTCGGCGCTGTAGATGATCCGATCCGGATTGCGCGTGTCGTACGGCGCAAAGGCTGCGGCGAATTCCCTTGCCAGATAGAGCAGACGGTCGATCTCAGGATGCGTTGAGGCGAACAGTTCGTAATCCTCTCTCGCGTGCCTGACCTTCATGAGGTGCTTCTCGATCTGCCACTTGTCAGTGATCCCAGCACGCGCAAGGCATTCCCTGTATCGGTCCTCGGTGTCGACGCAGCATGGCTTGTCAGGCGCGCGGAGGCGGCTGAGCGAGCTCTCCGCCATGTCCTCCAAACTTGAAAAGTGTCTCTTCCGCGCCATTGCCTGTCCGAATGCTGGTGAATCTTTCAGCATTTGAGCGGATCCACGCTTTTGGAGCAAGCTTTTTTGCAGATCCGTGATCCTGTGCATGTCTCAGATCACATTTTTCCGAACTTGATTTCAAAGAACTCCCGGCAGGCTATGCAACCGGATGAATGAGCAATGGCTAACCAAATCTGTGATCTGAATCAGCCTGATTTGGTCGCCGTAATTGTATTTGAGTCAGATCTGGATCTCTCCCCTGAACAGGCGTATCGCTGCTATCAGGAAAGGTGGTTTATCGAACTGGTATTTAGGTACTACAAAAACAATGTATGCTTTGACCGAACTCGCGTACAAGAGAGATTACTCTGTCTTAGGAAACGAATTCATCAATTTTATTTCCACCGTGATCACTTGCAGGATCATAAAAAAACTTGAAAGCGCCAAATTACTTGATGAGATGACCTACGGAGACGCTATGGAAGATCTCACTCAGGTATGGCGGGATGTGGCGGCAGATCTGAATAAAAAGCCCGCTTTGGATGATGGGCTTTGGGCATACGCCACGAATAAAGAGCTTAAAATGATGGAAGCGCTAGAGCTGATCAGCGCTACCCCAAAACCTGAAAAGAGAAAACCAGGACGCCCCAGACCCAGACCAGAATGCGCAAAAACAAAACGCTCCAGAGGCAGACCACGCAAACACACGGACTGATCAAGGCTCTATAGTTCCAGATTTTGGAAAAGTTTTACTCCAGAGAATTTAAGGTCTCTCTGCGGACGGTAGCCTTTGAGAAGACAGGAGTCGAGACACTGGCTGAAATGGATTTCCATAACCAGCCGATGAGAGCGAAGCTTGACGCGAATATACAGATTGAGAACGGAAAGGTTCTGGATCTTTATCTTGATCTGTCCAATGTGTCGGTTTTTGACACTGAGACAGAGGACCGTTTATGAGAGCTGCTAAGCTCACTCAATTAAAATAAGTCGAAACTTCCGTTGGATGAAAAAGGACTGTGCTTGCAGGCTTTCCTGTTGATTTTCATCTGTCTATGAAGGAGACTTTATCAATAATTTGTAATTTCTTGGGGTCTTCGCCCTCAATAAGTTTTAAAAGACTCTGCGAAAGTTTAATTCCAACTTCCATTAAATTCTGCCGAAGTCCCGGAACAGGTGGAAGAAATTGTGAAGCCAGATCGCAGGTCTCAAGACAGATGATCTTTATATCTTTACCGACAATCAAATTATTGTCGGCAGCGCCCGCAATAAAGCCTAAAGCGGAAATTGCCGAACCACAAAAGATGCCATCAGGGTATTCTTTCTCGGAGAATATCTTTCTGGCAAAGGCGCGATAATCTTTGGCGTTGGAGTCGTAAATCAGACAGTCATCGTCAAAATCAAAGCCAAATTCCATCGCGGCGCGTTTTACCCCGTAATATTTATGCCATACATAGGTGTAATCCTTTACGGCAGATACCATACGGATCCGTTTGCAACCTTGCTTAAACAGGTATTCTGCGGCCTTAAACCCGGCGTCGTAATTGTCTATATCTACAAATGCGTGTTCTACGGACATTTCTGTCTGACCAAAGGAAATAAATGGAAAATGTTTCTCGTGCAGATAAGTGACACGCGGGTCGTTCGGTCTTGTAAGGTTGAAGATAATTCCCCCGGCAAGGTTTGATTCGACAACGTATTTTATTGGCTCGAGAGCATCCTGCTTTGCTTCTACATGGATCACCGACATGTGGTAAGGAGTATTTTCAAGCCCCTGAGTAATTCCAGAGAGCAGTGAGAGTGACCCTACATCACCAACGATGTCATCCTTTTTCATCATCGGTATCACGCAACATATAGAATAATTGCGCCCTGTACGTAAACCAAGTCCCTGAAGATTAGGCGCGTAGCCTAGTTTGTGCGCGGCCTCGCGTACCTTCTCTTTGGTCGGTTCCTTTACATCATCGCCGTTTTTTAGAGCTCTTGATACTGTCGTAACCGACAATCCTGTGTATTCGGCTATGGTTTTAAGTGTAGTGTGGGCCATTGTGTACTGCTCCCGTTTTATTTTTTAATGATTTTTCTAGCCAATAATTAGCTGAAACTTAGCGTTATGTCTTTAAGTCCACCATACGAGCCAGAAGAGTGCATTTTGTTTAGCTGTCATGCCTGCAACGTGGTATCTAAACTTTCAGTAACTCGACTTGTGCTGTTCAAAAATTACACAAAAGTCGTGTTAACACATTGAAACAGAGTGATTTAGCGTCGCCATTGCTCTTTAAAACATGCCCTCGATCTTATAAATACTTGATTTATAAGATCGAGGGCATGACCACCCCGGTAAATTCCACAAAGTTCATTGAAGTAACAAATCGTTCAAAGATTTACTTCTTATTCAGGCGGATATATTCAGGATG
>SFGV01000022.1 GCA_004557545.1 Succinatimonas hippei | reverse complement strand
AAAGTTTTACGACCTCACAACGCGCGCTCTCAGAGATTAAACATACCGCGGCGCATATAAAACCCAGCGCAGATTTATACATGATTACCCTTTGATGTTTGATTAGGCTATAAGCGCCCAAACCGAATTGAGCGCTCTTGTCCTGACTGTTTTATCTTCAGTGGAAATGATGATAAGGCATCATACCCAAAATTACCGCGGATCTGATTTTCAGATCCGCGGTATTTTTACGTCACGCTCTTAAAAAGCTTTTTTAGCGATAACCGCTATTGCCTGAGGCAGTCCTGTTCATCAGGCCTTTTTCATAAGCTTTTTAGCGCCTTTTAATATAAGTGGCATGAACCACAGCAAAATTGTTATGACGCCAAGGCTGCAGGAGATCGGACGGGAGAAGAAGGATAAAGGATCCCATTCTGACTTGATCATTGACTGCATGAAGGTGTTTTCAAGCATATGTCCTAATACAAGACCCAGTACCGCCGGAGCGACCGGGATCCCGTGAGCTATCATAAAGTAAGCTGCGATACCAAAGCCCAGCATGCACTCAATATCGAAATTATCATTATTGATAGCGTAGGCGCCGACCATGCAGAAGCCCAGGATCACCGGATTTAAGACGCTCGATGGCACCTTTAATACCCTGGTGGCGCAACGGATCACCAGATAGCCAAGCGGGATCAGCAGAATATTCGCCAGCAGGAAGACTATATAAATGGCGTATAGAAAATCGCCATGCTGCGAGAAAAGCGATGGTCCCGGCTCAAGCCCTTTCATAAATAGCACGCCGATTATGATTGCGGTCAGCGAGTCACCTGGGATCCCGAAAACCAGAGCCGGAATGAAAGCACCTGAAATCGCGGCGTTGTTGGCGGTGGTGCAGTTGCCTATGGCCTCCACACTGCCCTTTCCGTACTCCTCAGGGTGCTTTGAGAAGCGTTTGCCCACTCCGTAGCAGATCCAGGCCGCGATATCGCCACCTGCTCCCGGCAATACTCCCACTAGGGTTCCGATTATCTGGGAGCGTAAGAGCTGGAATTTAAGCTTGCGCACCACATGGCCAACCCCGCTGAAAACTTTTTTGGAATAACTTATAAGCTCAGCGTCTTTAGCCTCACCCTGGGAGACATTTTTAAAGACCTCGGCAAGGCCGAACATACCGATCATCGCCGGGATAAAGGAGAAGCCCTCCAAAAGCGCGATATTGTCAAAGGTAAATCTGGGGAAGCCCAGAGTGATATCAGCACCCACACAGGTTAAAAGCAGTCCAAAGAGCAGCGAGATCAGTCCCTTTAACACAGAGCGGCCTGAGATTAAAACCGCGCAGGAGAGTCCCAGCACCGCCAGCCAGAAGAACTCATAGGATGAGAACTGCAGCGCCACCTCGGCAAGCGCCGGAGCCGCGCACATGAGAACTATTGAGCCAAACAGCCCGCCCATGGCCGACAATACAAGGTCAATTCCAAGCACCAGCGAGGCCTTGCCCTGCTTTGAGAGAGCGTAGGAATCATCACAATAGGCGGCTGACGAGGGTGTGCCCGGGATATGCAGCAAGGTGCCCGGCAGGTCGCCCGCGAAAATGGCTGACGCTGACATGGTAATAATTGACGCTATGGCGGGAACCGGTTCCATGTAAAAGGTGATTGGAACTAAAAGCGCCACCGCCATGGTAGCGGTAAGCCCCGGCATTGCGCCTATGAAAAGACCGTAAAGTCCTGAGCAGATAACCACTAACAGCACAAAGGGATCCATCACCAGTGACAGTCCCTGCATAAAGAGATCCGGTGTGAACATAAAGCCTCCTAGAACCCCAGTAACCCTTCAGGAAGAGGGACCAAAAGCATTTTGCCAAATATGAGATATATGGCAACCGTTGATACGGGAGCGATGATGAGACTTGTGATGATCCGGTTGCGCATGATGATCATCATCACGAAGATCACCGCGCACATACTTATGAGAAAGCCCAGATCCTCTGAGAAAAGAACATAAAAACACACAAGAGCGATCACCGCGACAATGCGCAGCGCGCCAGGCGCGGTCAGCCCAGGTATTAAAGAGAAAAGCTTCTGCTCTTTAAAATGGATAAGTCCTTTTATCGCAAGACAGAGGCCGCAGATCCCAAAGAGGATTGAAAGCGCGCACGGGAAAAGCCATGCCCCGGGTTTTCCATCGTTCTGATCAGGAAAATCCACCGCGGCGAAATAAATAGCCGTTGAAACTGTGATTATGAGCAGTCCCAACAGGAGATCATGGATTCGCATTGTTATTCCAGAAAAATGAAAGACAGGGCCGCGTCAGCGGCCCCTGAAACGGACTTATTTGGCAAGTCCGAGATCCTTTAGCGTGGCTCCGAGCTGCTCATCGGATTTGGCCATATAAGCCTCAAAATCCTTACCCTCAAGAACCTTGATGCCAAAGCCTCTGTCCTCCATGAACTTCTTGTAGGCAGGATCGTCCATGGCTTTCTTGATGGCGGAAAGCAGAACCTCGCGGCGGTCGGCGGGAACTCCCTTAGGCAGTCCAAGTCCGCGCCAGGTACCAACCTGAATGTCATGACCAAGCTCCTTCATGGTCGGGATATCCGGGAACTTCGGATCACGCTTGTCTGACATAACCGCCAGTCCAACGGCCTTTCCTGACTTGTACATGGTCGATGACTCAGGCACTGAGGTAAAGCACGAATCGATGCCACCGGCGGCCATCTCCTTATAGGCCTCGGCGGATCCTGATGTTGGAATGTAGGTAATGGAGTCAACCGGAAGTCCGATGGACTTTAACCAAAGTCCCATGGCCACATGCCAGATACCGCCTACTGATGTCGCGCCGCCGCGGACCTTGCCCGGATTTGCCTTAAGGTAGGAGACAAACTCGTCATAGGTTTTATAAGGCGCGCTCGCGCTGATGGTTACGGTAGCCGGATCTTCATTCATAAGCACCAGAGGATCAAAGTCCTTGTAGCTTACCTTTACCGCCGGGGTGATCCAGTGATCCATGGCAAGCTCGGCGGTAAGCTGACCCATGGTATACCCATCAGGCTTTGAGCGGGCTATAGCTGACCAGCCTACTGCGCCGCCGCCACCGGTCTTGTTTACTACCTTTACTGGCTGCCCCAGGTCTTTCTCCATAAGACCCGCGATGAAGCGCACCTGAGCGTCTGACCCACCTCCGGCGCCCCACGGGCAGATCAGAGTGATCGCGTGATCAGGGTATTTGGCGAAAGCCGGAGCTGACGCGAAAGCTGCTACAGCGGCGATGGCCGCGCACAGCGCTGTGAATTTTTTCATAATAAATCCCTATGTTTGTTTGATTGGACGCACTCTATGCAAACGTATGCGCCACTCTTGAATGTTAGAAAAACTCTGAGTCCAGAGTTTTGACCTGTGCAACATTTTGAGAAAAAAGAGAAATTTTACCGGTAACATTTAGAGGGCAAAAAAGGAGGTCTGCGGAAAGTTGTGATGGCAATCGCTTACTTTTGCGATAGAGACCACCGGATCCCCTGCGTTCAGGTTCATGGAGTAACTATCTTATAAATAAACAGCCCGCGTTCGCGGGCTGTAGCTGTCATGAGTAAGTCAGTTTCTTATGACCTGACCTTATTTCTTTTTGGCGCTGTCCTCAGCGCTCATGCTCATGAACCTGTTCTTGCGGGCGGTTACCACGGCCTGCATGACAATGAACAGGCAGAGCAGTATGCCTACTACTATCTTGGTCCACCAGGCCGATAGCGTACCCTGGAAGGAGATGATCTCAAGAATTGAGCCCTGAATCATCACGCCAAGCAGGGTTCCCGGAATAAAGCCGACACCGCCCATCAGTTGGGTTCCGCCGATGACAGAGGAGGCGATGGCGTCCATCTCCATGCCAAGGCCGTGCTGGGTGTAACCAGAGAGCATCGACATCGAGTAGGCGATTCCGCCAAGCGACGCGCAGAAGCCTGAGATCATGTAAACCTTAAGACGGATGGCGTTTACCTTAAGTCCCATGAGTCTGGCGCTCTGCTCATTACCGCCGACGGCGTATACTCCGCGGCCAAATGAGGTGTAACGCAGCACGATGGTCGCTATCACCACCACAATCAGAGCCACAATCGCCGAGAGCGAGAGGAAGCCGTCACCAATCGGCACTGACATGAAAGCCAGCTCTCCATAAAGTTCGTTGTCAATAGGCACGCTGTCACGCGAGAGGATCGCGGTAAGACCACGGCATAAGAACATGGTTCCCAGGGTCACGATGAAGGGCTGAAGCCTGAAGAACGTGATTAAAAATCCGTTCAGGGCTCCGACCGCGGTGCCAATGACCAGCACAATGAGCATGCACACAAACGGGCTTATCTGCGTGTCACGCATCAGCACCGCCAGCGTCATGCAGGTCAGCGCGACCACGGCTCCCACCGACAGGTCAATGCCGCCGAAGCCTGAGAGTATGGCGAAGGTGATGCCTACGGTAACGATGATCAGAGGAGCGTTATCGTTAAACAGATTCAGGAAGTTCATCGCGCTGAAAAAGCCGTCGAACATGACGCTTCCCGCGCCAAACAGGATGATGAACAGCACCGCCGTTACATAGAACGGGAAATGCGGCGACGCGAGCAGACCGCCTGAGTTCTTTTTAGACATTTGCTGCCTCCTTGCTTCCACCCTTTGTGCTGTTTTCCTGATCCTTCTTCATACGGTATTCACGGAACATCTGTTTGAACTTCTCAGACTGGAACACGATGATCAGCAGTATGACCACCGCTTTGACCGCCGGCAGGCAGTCAGATGGCACGCCCAGGGCGTACATCGTGGTTGTCAGAGTCTGAATGGTAATGGCGCCAATGATGGTGCCGCCGATGAAGTATCTGCCGCCGATCATGAGCGTTCCGCCCAGAGTCACCGACAAAATCGCGTCCATTTCCATGTTAAGGCCGGCGTTGTTGGCATCGGCCGCGCGGATTAGCGAGCCCTCGATAAGACCAGAGGTACCGGCGCAGAAGCCTGAGAATACATACACGGCGAACAAAACCGCAGTTACCTTGATACCGGCGTAGCGCGAGGCTACCGGGTTGATGCCGACGGCCTGGATCATTAGACCTATCGAGGTCTTGCGGTCAAGCAGCACCACAAGCAGGATCATCGCGAGGGCAATGATCATCGCGGTAGGAACCATGACTCCCGGGATATTGTCACCTATGTATGAAAACGGCTTGTAGTACACAGTAATGATCTGGCCGTCAGTCATAAGCTGGGCGATACCGCGTCCGGCGGTCATCAGGATCAGCGTGGCGACCATGGCCTGGATCTTGAATTTGGCGACCAGAAGACCGTTCCATAGCCCGGCGAGAATACCCACTCCCAGAGAACAGAGGATCGCCACCACGAAGGGATGATGCGGGATCCCTGAGATGTCCCCGCCTAACATCACGCAACAGGTAGCCGATGATATGGCTATCACCGCGCCTACTGAAATATCAACACCGCCGGTGGCGATGACGAAGGTCATGCCCAGAGCGATGATGATGAGTGATGAGCAGCGGTGCAGAATATCGATGGGACGTCCGTACAGATTGCCGTTGTCCATCATCTGGATCTTGAAGAAATCATCCACAAAGATCGCGTTGAACAGCAAAAGGATCGCCAGCGCTACCAGAGGCAGGGCCAGAGAGCTTTTTGAAAATTTCTTAAGCATGTCCATGGTAGTCCCCCGCAATGGCCTGCATGATGTGCGCCTCGGATATCTCATCCTCAGCAAGTTCGGTGATCTTCACATGATCACGGATCACCAGAATGCGTGAACAGGTTCTGACCATCTCGCCCATCTCGCCTGAGATGAACACGACGGACATTCCCTTTTCACGGGCAAGCGATACCGCCAGAGCCTCGATCTCAGTCTTGGTTCCGACATCGATGCCGCGGGTAGGCTCATCTAAGATCAGAAGCGAAGGCTGGGTGGCAAGCCACCTGGCGATGATCACCTTCTGCTGATTACCGCCTGAGAGGTTTGAGATCCTCTGCTCGCGGTCTGACACCTTAATGCGCAGCAGGTCTATGTAATAATCGGCAAGCTCGTTTTGTTTAATCCTTGGCATATGCCTGAACATGCCGTTTTTGGCCTGAAGGGCGATTATGATGTTCTCGCGCACCGTCAGATCTCCGAAAACACCGGCGGCTTTACGATCCTCAGGGCAGAACGCCACATGCCTGTCCATCATATCCATTGGTGATTTAACGCTTACCTTTACGCCCTCAACCTCAATGGTTCCGGAGTTTGCCGGGGTAAGCCCGAAAAGCGCCTCGGCTATCTCTGTGCGCCCGGAACCCAAAAGACCAGCAAGGCCTATAACCTCGCCTTCATGGATCTGCATTGAGAGATCTTTTACCTTGCCAGGCACCGTCAGATGGTCGGTTTTGAGGAATACGCTTTCGCGTGGCTTGGATTTTGACTGCGCACTCTCAATCTCACCTTCCTTTACTTCCTTTCCCATCATCTTTGAAATGAGCTCAATTCTGGGCAGGTTCTTTACCTCATACTCGCCCACGTACTCGCCATCGCGCAATACCGTGATGCGGTCGCAAATCTCGTAGATCTGCTCGAGGAAGTGGGATATGAAGATTATCGAGATCCCGGTATCACGCAGATCGCGCATGATCTTAAAGAGTTTCTCAGTCTCGCGGTCTGAAAGCGAGGAGGTAGGCTCATCGAGTATCAGGATCTTGCATCTGGTATCGATTGCTCTGGCGATGGCGATCATCTGCTGCATCGCCACCGGATAGAAACTCAGCGTCTGGTTGACGTCAATATCGATGCCCAGTGAATTCTTAAGCAGTTTTTCAGCATCGACAGACATCTTGCGCCAGTCAATGCCGCCAAAACGCCCGCGCGGCTCACGCCCGATGTAAATATTCTCAGCCACCGTAAGGTTCTGGCAGAGATTGACTTCCTGATACACGGTTGAGATACCCATCTTCTGGCTCTCAAGCGTGGATTTAGGAGTTATGTAATTGCCGCAGTAAATGATATCGCCTGAGGTTTTGGCGTAGACCCCGGTTAACACTTTGATGAGCGTCGACTTCCCGGCGCCGTTCTCGCCCATTAGCGAGTGGATCTCGCCGCGCCTTAAATTGAAAGTGACGTCCTTGAGCGCTTTGACCCCGGGGAAGAACATGTTGATATGTTCCATCCTCAGGATAAGTTCATTGTCAGAGGCCATACAGCCCTCCAAAGACGGTTTAGGAAACTGTTCCGGCTAAGACCGGATCTATTACCCCCGGGGCAGACCCGGGGGATGACCGTAGGGACGGTCCTCTGAAAACACAAAACGGGCCTTAACAAAGCCCCGCTATGAGATCAGTACTTGCGGGTCGGGAAGACTTCCTTGGCCTTGTCGGCAGGATATACGCCTTCCTCAACGAATACGCTCTTAGGTACCGCTTCCCCCTTTAAGATCTTCTCGGCGGTTGTGAAGAACAGATCGCCCTGCAGAGGATTGCACTCAACGGTGGCGTTGGACTTGCCATCGATCATGGCCTGGAAGATACCCTTAACACCGTCAACTGAAACGATGATGATGTCCTTGGCTGGCTTGAGGCCGGCAGCCTCAATTGACTGAATGGCGCCTAAGGCCATGTCGTCGTTCATCGAGAACAGAATGTCAATGTCATTACGATAGGACTTTAAGAAGGACTCCATAACTTCCTGGCCCTTCTGACGGGTGAAGTCACCGGTCTGGGAGGCTAAGATCTTATAACGATCCTTGTTCGGGGAATTCTTCAGAGCGGTGTTAAAGCCCTTGGCGCGGCCGGTAGTGGCTGACGCGCCCACGGTGCCTTCGAGGATAACGATGTTGAGTTTGTCACCACCGTTGCGGGGTTTGACATTGTTCTTGGTGACGTAATCATCAAGCCAGTCGAACGCTTTCTTGCCTTCGGTTACGGAATCAGTACCAATCTTGGCGACATAGAGCGAAGGATCAGAAACGGTCAGATCACGGTCCATGACGAGTACCGGGATCTTGGCGCGCTTTGCCTCACGCAGAACGTTATCCCAGCCGGTGGCGACGATAGGCACGAAGCCGATAAGGTCAACCTTCTGGGCGATGAAGGTGCGGATCGCCTTGATCTGGTTCTCCTGCTTCTGCTGGGCGTCAGAGAACTTCAGGTTGATGTTATGAGCCTTGGCGGCGGCTTTCACATCATTGGTGTTGGCGGTACGCCACTCGGACTCAGCGCCGATCTGGGAAAAACCGATGGTGATCTGTTTTGCCTGTACGGCTGAAGCCGCGCCAGCGGCGATAACTGCGCCTAATGAAGCGGCAAGCAGAGTTTTAACAAGCTTCATAATTACTCCTCACGTATTTATTGATGTCCGGAAACAGGTTTATAACCTATACCGGCATAGATGATTTTAGTAAAACCGTAAACGCTTGTCGTATACTCCAGTTCAAAATGTGACTGTATGACATTTTTTCGCTCAAGGCCTTTATGATATTTAGACAAATGTCACAATTCTGCCATACATGAGTAACGTTTAAATAAATTACGGAATTTTTTTCGATAATTAACATAAATATCTGAAGAACAACTAAAAGACATGGCGTATCTTTTCCAACGTCTTCATTTGCGGTGGTGATATACCGTAATCGTTTACGGAAAAAAGCGGGAAGATTATGTGAATATTTTTTGTCCGCGCGCCTTTATTAAGCGTTAAGGGAAAGCAAAGAATTTAAGGCTTGGCGATAAATCAGACAGACACTCATGGCAAAAGGCTCCGCCCGCGCGTGATCAGGCTTGCCTTTTGCCATATACAGCTGTCAGGAATTTAATCTCACTGGGCTGTCATTGAATCGGTCAGCGCCTGGAGTTTTGCTTTAAGCTCCGCTACCTCAGCCTGCTTTTGCAGCACCGCGGCGTCCTGAGGGGTCTTGCGCATGGTCGCGACCTGAGCCCTGGCGTCGTCTATCTTCTTTTTAAGATCCGCGCTCGCGTTCCCTTTGGCCGCGACCCTGGCCTCAAGCTCATTGAGCTTTTCATTTATACGGTCAAGCCTGCTTTGGGACTTTGCCCTGCTTTCTTTTGCCACCGCGTCTTCATCATTGAGATCCAGCACTTCCTGGGTAAGTGACTGTTGCTCATCACGCAGATCGGCTATCTCCTGCTTCTTTGCCTCCACGCGCTTTGAGTACGCACCGGAGGTGACACAGCCTATCTTTGAGAAGAAGCCCTGATCAGTTGACGGATCACACTGGTCGGTGCTGCAGCCCGAAAGCGCCATGGATAGCGCCATAAAAGCCAATACTGAGTACTTCATGAAAACTCCTAAATAATCAGGCGTTCTTGACGCTAAGCGAGTCTCTTGAGACTGAATAAGCGACGATGTTGGTATTCAGATCATCGATATTCTGCTTAAGCTCGGCTATCTGTTTGTCAAGATCCTTAAGCTGACGCACATTGGCGGCCGTCATACTGTCCTCACCGCCCGCGTCCTTGACCACACCGTCACGCGCGGTCTGAACCTCCTTAAGTTTGAGCTCAGCCTCGCCTTTCTTTTCGGTGAGGAACTTGATGTTGGCGGTAAGCTCTCTGTCCTTAGCCTTGAGCTTATCGGCGCTGACCGCGCCTTTCTCATAATCAGCGTTAAGCTGTTTGACCGAGTCCTGATCCTCTTTTAAGGTCCTGGCCGACAGATCGCGAAGCTTGGCGGTCTTGTCTATGTTCTCCTGAACCGCGGCCTTGGTCGCATCAAGCTGATCCTCGGTGTTGTGGTAGTCAGAGCGGACCTTATCCAAAAGATAGTTCGCGGTCATGCCCACGGCGCATCCGCCGACACCCGCCGCTACAGAGCAGGCAAGCTTGTTCTTTGAATTACTGAAAAGACAGGCGAGCACGCCCGCCATAGCGCCGGTGGCGCACCCCTGCGCGCCTGATTTTGAGAAGAACTGGGGCGAATCCTTTTTAAGCTGCGGGTTTACATTGGCGTCATCGTCAGTTTGAGCGGTGGTATTTCCTGAGCTTCCCATAAGCGAGTTACAGCCTGACGCGAAGATCAACGGGGTTACCAGAATTCCTGACGCAAAAACTTTTAGTACAGCATTCATAAACACTCTCCATTAGCGCTAATGTTGTCTTTATACCTGTATCCTGAATTATTTTTACCACTGTTTGGTATATTATCGCAAGTTGAATATCAATTTTATATACTGATACAAGCTTTTATTTATAAAGCTCCATACTGATATTGTCCTGCTTGGTACCGTAAATCCCCGAGCATTTGGCTTTGCCGTTCTTGCCAGGGACACAGCGCACCTTGGGCAGAGAGATCTTGGTGCCATCGGCGCATGACGCCATGCCGCCTGAGATCTCAAGACCGCCGCCCGCAATTGAGCCCTGCGCGGGGCTTGAGCATTTGGTGCCGTCGGCTCTCGTGACCTGCACCTTACCCTTGCCATTGTCAAAATCATACTTAAGCGAGACCGGTTTGCCGGTTCTGCTGTCAAAAAGCCCCGATGAGGTATTCCAGGTACCGTCAAGCCCGCGCAGTGATCCCTTCTGCAAATCCTTGGGATCTAGCACCAGATTGCCGTTTTTGTCGGTATTGGGGGTAGGAGGTACGGTCTGAGCGTTGTCTTTGGCGGCTTCATCGTTCCTGTTAGCGGCATGATCCTGTGCGTTATCAGCGCCTTTGTCCGCGTCCTTGTCCGCGTTCTGCTCGACTTTGGTGTTGTCAGAGTCGGCCGCGTTCTGATCTTTTGCGCCATCCGCGGAGTTTGCGTCGGCGGCGTTTACGGGTTCGTCTGTTTTCACCGCGTCATCAGGAACCACGGCCGCGCCGTCCCCGGCGCCATTTACTCCGACCGCTCCATAACCTGTAAGCGCGGTACGATCAGGACGCGTCACTACCACCTCATCGTCATCATCCGAGAGTACCAGAGGCGCGGTTTCAACCGGCTTTAAAGAGCCGTTTAGAAGATCCGGCATGGCTTTGAAAGGGGGAAGCCCCATGCCGCGGGCAAAGAACCACCACCAGAGCAGGTACAAAAGCAGCGCCAGCAACAGCGCGAGCAGTGGCAGAAGCAGAAGGCACAAAAGATGGCGCTTCCACCAGGGTGCCGCGCTCGTGGCGGCAGCGGTAGCCGCGGCGGCACCGCCTGACGCGCCCGCTGGCTGTTTTTTCTCAGGAGCGAAACCTGAAGGGGCTCTTTGTGGCGCCAGAGCGCTGAAGGGCGATCCGCTGAGGTTCTGCCCCGGGCGCAGGAAGCCCCAGAAAGTTATAACTGGGATCCCGTCTACGATATAAATACAGTCATCTGAGGGGAAATGCACCGCGGGGAGCTTCTCGTAGGCAGAGGTTCCCGTAAGGTAATGGGCGAAAAGCTCGTCATTGGCGTTTAGAGCCTTTACCTCAAGATCATGTCCGTAGGCCTCAAGATTCTGTCCAAAGCGCTCAAGCTCATCATAGGCGGCCCTGCGCTCCTCATCTGAGGCCGCGTCCCACCTTACAACCTCGTAGCCCTTGCTGTTGCGCGGAGGAAAGCCCACAAACCAGTCCACATGCTCGCCGCCGTTTGAGAACTCGGGCTCGGCAAGATGCTTTGCCGCCTTCGCTCCCAGAGGACCGCTTATAGCGATGCTGCGCAAGAAAGCCTCGGCGTTCTCCCACACCGGACGGCCGTCTACCCCGACCGGGACATAATCACGTACGCTTCCGCCATTGACGCGGTATGAATTTCTCATAAAACTATCCTCAATTGCCGTCACAGACCTTGCGCATTTGTGAGCCGCTTGCCTGCAAACCTGAACGGATCTGCGCCGCGTTCTGCGGGCTGAATACCTGACCACCGGTGATCCGGGCCACGCACGCCGCTGAAGCGGCGTTGCTTCCTATAAGAATGGTGTGGATCTTAAGTCTGGGCTTGCGCGCGTGAATAGCTGCGGCCACCTGACATACATCCATGTCACGGGTCACAGGACAGGTATCCTCGCCATCTGAGATCAGCACCCCGACCGCGTCAGCGTTAACCCCGTCAGTCATCTTGGCTATTTTGTTAAGCCCGTCTACGAGCGGGGTCATGCCGTCATAGCGCATGGGATCCACATTGTTAATGGTCTGTCTTAAGGCCTGGCGCTGAATTCCGGTGAAGAAGCCGCGGGACTTGGACATAGGACAGCCGTTGATCTCGACAAAGCCTATATCAACATTCTTATCCACCGAGTTTACAAGATCCGAGGCCGCGCCGGTCGCGGCGGCAAGCCGGTTCGCGGCGCCGGCGACATCCGGGACGAGCATGGATCTTGAGCCGTCAAGCGCGATCACCATCTTGGGCATGGTTCCCTGCTGTTTTAGTACCGTGCACTTGGGCAACGCGTTTTTACCCGACACGGCTCCCTGATCGTCTTTTACAGCTTTGGTCTTGTCATTATCCGCAGGCTTTACGGTTGTCTTTGGCGGCGCTGCAGCCGCGGCCTTTTGCGCCTCTTCAAGCTGTTTTTTAAGCGCCTCTATCTCATCGGCGTTCTGATCGCTCTTTGACTTTAAGGCGTCAAGCTCAGCCTGACGCTGCTTCTCGGCTAAAAGTCTCGCCGCCTCATCGGCCTCATCCTGTTTTTTCAAAAGCGCGTCGGCGCGCTTTTCAATCTCATCAAGATCAGAAAGCTGCTTTGTATAGTCATCCTTAAACCATGAGCTCACACCAAGGCGGTCAAAAACATTCTGAAGACTTCCCTGCATCGGCCACGGGCGCAATAAAAACCACCAGAGCGCGAAAAGCAGACCTAACAGCAAGAGGAGCAGAAGCAGAAACGGCAGAAGACAGCCGCGTTTTTTGGGAGGAACCGCCGCAACGGCGGCGGGAGCTGCGGCTTTTGCGGCAAAAGCGCGTTTTAGCTCATCTGAGGCTTTTTTCTCATCTGTAGTCTGATAAGGCAGAAGCACCGGCACCCTGCCCTCAAATAAAAAGACATGCGAGGGATTTTCCAGAATTGAGGCAAGATACTCTCTCTGATCTTCAAGCGCGCTGTTTTGAAGTTTCTCCGGGCCGCGCAGAAAATGCAAAAGCTCGGAGGTCTGGGTATTTAAGACAAATGCCGCCTCTCCCTGAGCCTTTCCTGAGAGCTCTGAAGCCTCGCCCTCGCGCTCTGTGAGATAGTTTATATAGTCACCATCAGTCTGCGCTACCGGAAGCATGCCCAGAGCCTCGCGCGAGACTCTGCCTGAGAGTTCCTTCTCCCACTGGCCTAGTGATAAGGCCAGCTTCTGTGACTCCTCGCAAAGGGCGGATCTTCTGATCCTCGCAAGTCTTAGCATTTATTTTTTCCCCTCTACCAGCGAATGGCACTGTTTAATCCACAGCTCCTGGTTTTTCGCGTTGTCAGATCCAATCTTGCGGAAAGATTTGAGGTGACTGTAGTACATGTCGATATAAGCGCTGAAATTGGTATTGGCCATGGCGGTCTTTGAGAGCGGAAGCTGTTTTTGAAAGAGCTTTAAATCATAGGTATTGGCAGCCTCGGTCAGAGTGTCGCCATAGTATGTCGCAAGCATTTCAAGGGCTTTTTTTGACTTCTGGGCGCTTGAGCTTGCGGCCTGATAGGATTTGCAAAAAGGCTCGGTTCCGTCCTTGCAGCGCGGTTTTAAGATCTCCGAGGTCTTCTCAAAGTACTGCATAGTCGAATACTCATCAGTCATGGTGCGGCACAAAAAACCGCCTAATCTTAAATTCGCGGTCACCGCAACATCGCGCATCTCGTCTTTTGAGGCGTTGACATCAACCATCTGCTCGCGCAGCTTCTCAAGCTCACCGGTGAGCTCCTGATTGTTTTCTTTTAAAACCTCATTGCTCTTCTCAAGCGAGCTCTTCTCCTGTTTCACCTCGTCCATGGCTTTGCGGTTTTTGGCGATGATGCCGTTGAGCTTGTCTATGGTGCCGTCCTTCGCGCCTGAGGCCGAGCCGGTCGTCTCCTCATTGCCAAGCTTCTGCACCTCAGCGTTCAGGGCTTTTACATCATTGGGATCTGAGGCGACCACGGTGCCTATCGCCAGCCTGAAGCCAAGATCTTTGGCCTTAAGCTCAGCTGATCCCACGAAATAAGGTTTTTCGGTGCGCAGAGCGGAGGTAATGCTATTTTGCGGGGTAAGGAATCCGCCGCCGCGCACCGTCATTCCGCCATCCTGACCGTGATGACGCCCGGTGCGGGTGGCGCTGAAGGGATCAAGCACCATTTCCTGAGCGTTTCCGAACATGTCATAAAGCCCAAGCGGATTTGGTTTGAGCCTGCCAGGAAGATTGAGCCTGCCATTTGAGCTGTTACTGCCCTGAAACCAGGCGTAGTCGCGAAGCTCGCCTTCCATAGGGGGCAGTCTCGCCTCAAACTGGCTTGCTGAGACCTTAAGCCCGCCTCGCGCGGCGAACTCCCACTGGGCGTCAGTGGGCAGTCTTACAAACCCGCGGGATTTGCCTGAGATAGGAGCGTCCTTGGCGCTTTGCAGGTAGTCTGAGTAAACACGGGCTGATTGCATCGCGTCAAACCAGGATATGTTTACAACCGGCAAAAGCTCACGCTTTGATGGCTCTCCTTCCTTGCACTTGCCAGAGAGCGCCTCATACTGGCGCTGCATCACCTCATATTTGCCCATGAGGTAGTAGTACCCGCCCTTGTCATGAAAGCCGCCCTGTATATATGAAGCGGCCGGATTCTGGGCAAAAGGACTCTCGCTGTCTGAAAGTCCCGATCTGAAAGACTTGTCGCGCAACTTGTCGCTGTCAGGTGAGGTATATACCTTTACGAAGGTCATGCTGGCGTTACATGGCATTGATACCGTAACGTCATCCTTGCCGGGGTTTGGATTGTAAGGATCATCCGCGGCCATCGCGTATGAGGAGGTCGCGAGAATGAGCGTAAGCGCGTAAAAAAGTTTTCCTTTCATACTAAAGCTCCCTGAGCGCGGCCGCGGGCGTAAAGGAAAGCACCCTGAACCTCGCTACGGCTAAAGAGAGTATCGCGCACACAAGCTCGCAGATAAAAAACGCCAGAACAATATGCTCAGGCGTGAGCGAACAGATCACGGCGCCCTCTGAGACAAAGGCCGAGAAATGGCTGTTAAACGCGATGGCTCCCGCGGAGTAGAGGATCAAAGAAAGCACGAAGGCGAGCGCACCTAAAATCAGATCCTCAAGCGCTATGAGGGCGATAACCCCGCGCGGCTGCAGTCCTATGAGACGCAGCATGCTGTACGCGCGCGCCTTGCGCGAGGCTGAGGATAAGATAAGCCCGCCCAGCGAGAGCGCTCCCCCGGTCACCGAAACTAAGGCCACGGTCATGAATATGAAGTTTAAAACCGAGGCGATGGCGCGGATATTGTCAACCTCTGAGCTTTTGTCAGAGATGTTAAAACGCGAACGCAGTTTTTTGGAAAGTCTTTCAAGGCTGTTGAGATCTTTTGCGTAGATCCTCGCCTTTGAATAGGTCTTGCGCACGGTGTTGGGCTTTGAGCCATCCGAGAAAAGCAATGGCTCATATCCGTCGCGCCAGTCCTCCATGGCGGTTATCACGTCAAGCGTAAGGTAGATGTGCGCCCCTCCGGCCGCCGCGTTTTTAAGTACTCCTCTGACAATGAAGACTCTTGCTGTGCTCTGCAGACTGCCATCAACCGTGCGTGAGATGGCAAGCTTTACGCTATCCCCCACCTTTACATTAAGGTCACTGGCAAGTGAGGCTGTTAAAACACAGCTCTGGGCGTCTTTAAGATCCGCGACCTTTGAGAAATTAAACAGCGGATCACCTTTTGCGGTCGGCACGGTGTCAACCATGGTTTTCACCCGGCCTTTGCCCATGAGATCGGAGGTCAGGGATAACGCTCTTGTAACACCGACTATGAACCCGACGTCAGGATCGGCTCTCATCTCATCAAAAAAGTCCTGATTAAGCTCATAGCCTGAAAGCATCCTGATCTCAAGATTGGAAGGGCTGTTTTTAAGGTTGTTCTCAAGCGAGGTTAAGATCCCGTAGCGCAGGGAAAAAAGCAGTAACAAAGGAGCGATGACCGCAGTCATCGCCGCCACTGCGCAAAGGCTCATCAGGCGGTCGGCTTTAAGATCAGATAGAGCCAGCGAGAGGATCATATGCTCTCCCCGTCAGACTTTTTGTCAGAGCTGGCATAGCAAAAGACGCTTTTGCTCTCGCTGCTCCTTGATCGGTCATACGCGCAACTTACAAAGCCGCATTTTTTTGAAAGCAGCGTGTCATGGGTTACCACCAGCGCGGCGATCCTCTTTTCGCTAACAAGATCTTTTATCTTGGTGAAAAGCTCAAAGGCTCTTGGCGGATCAAGCGCAGATGTCGGCTCATCGACAAAGAGTACCTTTGGGGTGTGTACGCTGGCGCGCACGAAGGAGGCGCGCTGGGCCTGACCTATTGAGAGTTCCTTTGGATAGCGTTCAAGATAATCGCTGATCCCAAGCTGAGCGCACATCTCAAGCGCGGACGCCAGAGCGTTTTTTCTTGAGGGGATCTCAATTCCAAGCCGCTTTCTTGAGGCGGCGGCCAGATCGAACGCCACCTCAAGATTCCCCCTTACGCTCAAAAAAGGAATAAGTCCGCCCTGCTGTGGCATAAAGCCCATCACGGAGGATCGGATAAGCGAAAGCTCACGGTGTGTCCTGTCACGCAGATCCTCTCCGCAGACCTCGAAGCGCTTACTTTCAAAGCCCGGGCGCAAAAGTCCCAGGCACTCGAGCAGTGTGGATTTTCCACTGCCCGAGACTCCGGTCAGAGCGGTGATCTCGCCTTCCTTGAGCTCAAGCTCAGGCAAAGCTACGCAAAAACCCTCTTTGCCTTTGTAGGTGTAGGAAAGAGAGAGCGCCCTAAGCGCCGTTTCCATCAGGGCAGAGCCTCCAGCTGAACCGGGTATACCGCCTCTGATGCCTGAGCGTCATCGGCAAGCTTGATCCATTTGCTGGCGTCATCATTGCACTTCTGGTAATAACGCAGCTTCTGCTCCAGATCCTCAATGGCGCGGTTCTGCTCGTCAGGTCCCATGGACATCCAGGTCTGCTCGTCAAGCTCCTGCAGACGGCTCTTGTAAGGAAGATCATCAAGATATTCACCAAAAAGCCCCATCTGACCGAGCTTGAGCGCGTCAGCCTTCTTAAGCGCGGCTGGATCGCGTCCCATTGAGACGGCTATTGAGCGCAACTGCGAGAACATCTGATCGGCGTCAAGCAGCCCCTTGTTGGCTGACTCAAGCACCCTGCTTGTGATGTCTTTAAGATCAGAAAGCTCGGATTTGGTTAAAAGCACCACGGGTTCGGCGGAGATCTTGTTATGAGCCTTGAGATCCCTGTCGGAGATCCAGCCTTTAAAGAAATCAGGCGGAACGGTGCCGTTGACAGAACCTAAGTACGCCAGCATCATCGCGTGACCTAAAAGCCTGGTGTCATCATCCATCGAGTCATCCTTGGCCCCGTCTGATGAGGTGTTTGAGCCCGCCCCGCTCTTGCCCAGCGAGGCCGCCTTGACCTGAGAGGCGATGGAGTCTGAAAGGCTGTCCACCATCCTGCCAAATGAGTCGACGCTTCCTGCCTCCACCGGATAGTAAAGTGGCTTTTGCAGGATCTTGTTGAAGGTCAGATCCTCATACTGGCTTTTGGCCTTGTCATGATCCTTGGCCTTCTGGCCTGAGGGTGTCAGAAGATGCAGGGCGTAGATGGCGGCGCCCTGCTTCTCGGCCTCAAGCCTGAGCTCCTTTGAGTCAAGCCCGGTGGTCGAGAGCTTATCGGATCCGCCGATGGCTCCGGCGTCGGTTATGAGCACGATGTACCTTCCGCCATAGTCCTTCCAGCTGACCTTTGAGAGCGCGGTGTTGATGCCCGCGTAGGCGTCCTCGTCAAAGAGCGCCGATGAAACCTTGGCCTGGGAGAGAGTTTTGAGCTTCCTGTCAAAATCCTCCGCGCTGTTGGCCTCCCCCGGGTTCACATAGAGCTTTGAGTCATACTCAAGCCCCGGCACCGCCTTGGTGTTGGAGCGGAAGGACACCAGACCGAACTGCACCGAGGACTGCAGATGCTCGGCCTCAAGCTTCTTGTAAATGGTGCTGATGGCCTGCTTGGTGCGGTCGATATACGGCTGCATCGAGATTGAGGAATCTATAACGAAGACCAGAGCCGCCTTAAAGGTTTTGATCTTGGCGGGATCGGCCTTTGACTTGTCAGACGCGCCTTTTATCCCTTCTTTGGTAACCGAGGCGATCTCAAGCTCGCGGGCATAGGATCCGTCATCAAACATGGTCTCCTCTGAGGAGAGCACCGGCAGAAGATAGAAATTCTTTGAGATATCGGTGTAATCAGCAGGCTCGCGCGCCACTACCCCTGGCGCCTTGCCTGAGGCGTCAAGCGACTTGTTCAGGGCGTCAACGTGGGGTGCGGGATCCTTGGACTCGATGATTTTCTGCAAATTGTCCTTTTTGTCAAAGATTATTGCGCGGTCACGCCCCGCCGGGTTTGTGAAAACCAGCGCGGTCTGAGCCTTCCAGTCAACGGCGCACGAGACGTCAATGTATCCTGAGATCTTGTCAGAGGTGTCAGGCCCTACCTTAAGCGTATCGCCATCGCGCTCATACACGTAATAGCGGGTAAAGGCCGGTACCGGAACTCCCTTGGCGCTTTTATCTTTTTTGAGTACGCACGAGGGGGTGGTAAGCACTCTCTGGTAGATGGTCTTCTTGCCTTCCATAAGAAGCGGCGCGCTGTAGGAAACAGCGCAGCATGTAAGCACGGCGCACAGCGCCGTTATTTTTATGGTTGTGTTCACTTGAGTTTCTCCAAAGCCTGCGTTGCCTCATCATTCTGTCCGGCGTCAAGCGCTTTCTGATACCAGTATTTCGCGCCCTGGGCGTCCTTCTTGATACAGGCCGACGCGTCGCGGGTATTAGGATCGGCAAGCTTCGCGTAATAAAGCGCGAAATCCTGTTTTCCGGATCTGCCAAGGCTGGTAAGCAGTCTTACGCCAACATTGCAGCGGTTATTTGAAAGCGCGTCCTTGGCAAGTCCCATCAGGGTCTTGTCATCAGGGTTAGTGGCAAGACAGCCCTTTAAAAGCGCCTGATCATCACCAGAGGCGCTCACCGAGCACACCGACCCGCCGCTCGAGGAGGTGTTTGCTCCATCCGCCGTTCCGGCCGCAGGCGCCGCGTCAGAGGCGTTGGCGTTTTGCGCGTTGTCAGAGGCATTAGCCGAAGATGTGCCCTGATCCGCGGCGTTCTGAGTATTGTCATCAGCCTGATCTGAGCTCTGCGCGTTCTGATTTTGCGCAGCTCCGTCAGTGGCCTGTTTATCAGCGTCGCCCGCGTCAGCGTTGTCTTTGGGAGCGCTCTGCTCCTGCTGTGCAGTCTCTGGCGCGTTCCTGGTCTCATCGGCGCCACGAAACAGGAACCACCACGCGGCGAGCGCTGAGAGGATCAGAAGCAGCGCAAGAGCGATGATGAGAGCGATAAGTCCTCCATGTCCTTTTTTCTCAGAAGCTGGCGGTACGCTTTGAGCGGGTTTTACGCTCTCCTCCTGCTTTGGCTGTGGCTCTTTTGGGGGAGGCGCGAAGGGGGCAATCTCCTTTGGCTCGGCTTTCTTATCGCCAAGGGTGAGTCCACCCAGCACCGCGGTTCTGCAGTTACCAAGCCCCTCAACCTCAACATCAAGCACATTTTCAGTGCCCAGGTTGCGCACCAGAGCGTTGGTAACATCAGATCCCAGCTCAAACACCACCTGATTTAAGCGGCCTCCGGCTTTAGGCTCGGCGATCTGAGGATCTGCTGTACCGTCGATGACGCTGTCATCGTTAAACTTTTTAAATCTTAGCTTTACCCCGCTATCCCCTGAGTCCTTGACCATCCTCGCGTTATTGATGGTAAGGACACATCTGCCTGGTCCTCTGGGTTCAATGGTTCCGTCTTTTACCGCGCCCTGCTCAAAAGGTTCAAGTTTCATAATCTTCAATCCTCTGCGCTCTGACCACCGGAGCTCTTATGAGCTGATATTTCGTCAAACTCTCCCGCGATGGTGTCTATTTCGTGTTGTACATCATCTGAGAACTTGTAGGGACTGTCTATAGCAAGGTTCTTGCTGCACATCAGGTTTGACAGAGCCCAGAGGAAATCCTCAAGATAATGTCTGCCGCTGCCGGCCATAAGTTCATCTGAGACCAGAGGCAGCGTGCTCACGCTGCTCTCATCTCCGTCCTTTTCAATGGCGTTTTCTATTTTCTCCCCAAAAAGCGGCCTGTCGTCATCAGTCTTATCGCCTGTCACCTCAGAGCGTCTTGAAAGCGCGAGATTTTTAGGTCTTAAGCTCGTGTCATATCCTAAGAAGCAGAAGAAGCCAGAGATCATCTGCTGGGCGGTTCTCACCTGCTTTGCCGCCATATCTCCCTGCTTGTTGCCTTCCTTCTCGTTTATCTCCAGAGCGTCCGTAAGGCGGTGCCGCAAATCCATGCTTACGGCGCTGTCAAGCAGTGACTGCGAGAGATTGCGCATAAGAGCGGAGAAACGGTCGCGAAGCTCGGCGCCGGGCTTAAGCCAGCGCCCCTTTACCTTGTCATAGAAAAACGAGTATCCGCGCTTTGAGTTATCAAATCTGGTGTAGTTGCTCATGCCGCTCTCCCAGGCGGAGTTTACCGTCTCAAAGAGCGCGTCAAAGCCTGCGCCTGATGAAAGCCCGGCTATCTTCTCATCGAGCATTTCCATGCAGATGAGGGCAAAACGCGGAGCGTTCTTGTACTCTACATAATCCTTAAGATAACGCTCACGCATCACGTCATCGTCAAGCTCAAGCATGGAGCGGATCATACCCTGGACGCAGGCGATGTCATCGCATTGCAAAAGCCCTTCACTGAGCTGTCTGGCCTTTAAAAGCGCGTCAGAGCGCTTGGCTCCGCTCTCGGCTCCGGCGTATTTGGTAACAAACGCCGCGGCCTCATCGGCCATGTGGAGGATCTTCTCATCCATGCGGTTGCGGCTTTCGGTGTAGCCCGTGAAATTGTCTTTGATGAAGGACTTGATGAGCGTGATGCCGCCGTCATTAGGTTTCATCATCTCATCAAAGGCCTTTTGCGCGGTAACCGAGACCTGAGAGGCCATCTTGTCCTGACATACCCCGTCACGGAACTCTTTTACCGCGTCAGCTATCCTGAGCTTGCTGTTCTTGGTAACCCAGTCACCCAGCGAAATTTCCTTGTTATTGCCATCCATTTGGAACACTTTGTCGCTGTAGCCCGGGCTTCTTACGAAGAAGATCTGGCTGAACGGACGGCCATCCCAGTCATTAAGCCAGGTGCTGCTGCTGAAGTTCTCAAAGCAGTTGGAGATGAACTTGAAGGATCCGCTCACGGTGCCAAGCTCACGGTTGATATCAAACTCGATGGTCTGATCGCATCTTGTGAGAATACAGATAAAGGGACTCTTCAAAGCTCTCGCGCGGGCGGTGCTGTCCTCGCCTATATTGGAGGCTATCCAGCCCTCGACTATCGGGGTGAGCGAGGTGACCTCGGCCTGATTGAAGGTGTTGAGGCACAAAAGCAGGATATCGGCCTCTCTGTCACGGGTATAGCGGTCAAAGATATAGGCTACCTTGCCGCGGCGGAGCATCTCAGGCCCGTTTTTGCGTATGTACTTGGTGGTTCCGCCCTCTTCTAACTCAGAGCGGTTGCCGGTCTCATCATCCTTAAAATTCACATAGGCGATCTTTTTACGCTCACGGGCTCCCGGGAAATCCAGAATATCAAAATCACCCGCGCTGCCCTTCTGATTGAGCGGGAATATAAGCTCGATGGTCGCGGCGGCAAGACAGGCAAAATCGACCTTCTCCACTACCTCAACCTGCCCCTCGTCGTTGAGCATGGCGACATCAATGGGGTTGCCGGCGCCTTCAAAGAGATTGCTGACGGTCTCGATGTTGTTGACGGTAAACTTCTTCTGGCACATCTGGCCGTTTACCTCGTCATCGGCGACAAAGGAGTCAATTCCCGTAAAGACTTCACGCGCGCCCTTGAGTCTTGAAAGCTCAGCGGCGATCTTTTTGAAGACTATCGAGCATGAGGCCAGGTTGCCCCAGAGCACGCTGAACAGTTCACAGACGCCTTCGGCGTTGAGCTTTGGCGCGACACGGCGCACCTGTGACCAGAAGGCTCCATCGGCTTTCTGACGGGCAAGGTCAAACAGATCGGCCTTATCGTGGATATAGTTGGCAAGCGCCACCACATCATCAGGTCCTACCAGAGATCTCTCATTCTCCCCAAGCGTAAAACGCTCATCACCGGCGACCCTTTTTACATGGGATAACAGAGCCTCATCGGTATACAGACTCTCATTGATCGCCTGTTTTTCCTCACTGGTGAAATTAAGATCGTTATTAAAGGAGTTGACCAGGATCATCGCTATCTCAACGGCGCTCATGATCTTAAGCTCAACAGGATAGATCTTGGATGAAGACTCAAGCGGCTTGCCCGTGACATGGGTAAACCTGGTTACGATCCCGGTGGCCTCATGGTTGTTGCCCGTGGGGTTTACCAGCTGAAGGAAATCTATCTCTTTGCCGCCCCAGTTGGTGGTGAGCTTGTCACCGCCTGCAGACAATGTGTTTACAAGATAGCTTTTGCCGGCCTGGGATGCGCCGAACACGCCAATGGTCGACGGATGCGCGCTTACCGTGGCAAATGACGCGGCGCAATTTGCCAAAGAAAGAAGCCTGGTCTCGGCCTTGTCGGCGTTCTGCGCCACATCCTCGCAAAGCGGGGAGGTCTTTTCCATCCATCTGAAAGCGTCAAGCGCGACCTTTCTTATCCTCGCGTACTGCTCAGGCTTTAGATTTTCCATTTAAGATCCCTCCTCAAAGTCCGCCTGCGACCGCGCTCGTGTAAACGATCCCGGTGTCGTTCCAATACTGCTCGCCGTTCTGATTGACCGTCTTTACCTGCAGTCTTACGAGATCGCGCACGTTGGAATTGTTGATCTGCACGCTGCTCAGCTCGATGCTCATAAGCTCAGGCACTCCGCCCAGGGTATTGCGGTGGCTGTTTTTGATCTCAGCCCACAAATTCTTAAGCCGGTACACCGGAGGCTCTTTAGCTGACATAACCTTAAAGTCGATGGCGAAGGGCTGCTGATTGGAGTTGGCGTCCCGCACCTTCTTGAACTTCTCCTTGGCGTCCTCATAGGTCTGGTTGTACCAGTCATTAAGTCTGGTGCGCACCAGAGTCATGTAGCGGTCGGTCTCGGCCTTCTTAAGACTGAGCTTTTTCTCATCGAGCATCCTGTCAGCGCTCTCTTTGTATGAATCGTAAAGCTCCCTGGTTCTGGCCTCCATCCGATCCTGCCAGCCCTTCATCTTAAACCCCGATAGCAGTCCTGAGGGCTTTTGCGCCTCAAGCTCTGACAAGGCCTGTCTTGAGGCGGCGCCGCTACGCTGCTCCTCAACCTGCTTTTTGTATTCCACAAAATCAGGATCGTCCCCGTTTTCTATAGAGGCTATCTTTAGATCATGATCTGATCTCATGGAGCGGCACTCCCGTGTCTGCTGCTCATCAAGCACCGGATTTTCAGGGTCAAGCAGCTTGTCCATATCGCGCTCGTCAAAGAAGCTTAATGACGCGAGGCGTCTTACCGCGGTAACTTCCTCAGGACCGTTTATCACGTCAACGATAAACAATGGAGTGCCCGGGTAATTCTCGGCTACCGTCTCATCATTACTGCTCTTAAACTGACGGAAGCCCAGACAGTCAGGCAGCACATGGCGGTCTTTGAAGAGTGAGTAGCCACTGTTCTCATCCGAGTCATCCTCGCTTGAGTGATCGTTGAGTCTTACGGTTCTTGAAAGCTCATCTATAGGAATAAGCTCCGCCTCTTCCTTTGTCTCATCCCCATTGGCTATCCTGCGCTCCTCAATGGTCGCGAAGCGGCATACCGGCTTTGAAATGAGGTTGCGGCTGTCGATATGACCCAGGTATCTGATGTTGTTGGGTATGAAAGGCATCTTCAGGTCAAAGCGGAAGTTTGAGATAGCCCTGGTCGATGACTTCATGCAGGCGATGGCCGCTCCCACCGCTACCGTGGTCTTGGTGTCCCCGATCCTCTGACCTTTGAGCGCCCATGGATACCATTGTCCACAGGAGTACTCGGAGAGCAGGATGATCCTCGATGAAGGCATTCCGAGACGCTGCAGGAAATACTCGCGGATAGCCGGGATGCGCGAAGGCCTGCCGGTCAAAATCAGGAGATCGGGTTTGTAGAGAGCGCACAGCGCGCAAAGCGCGCTGAGCGGACGCGAGATGTCAAAGCCGCCACGCACAATCCTGCGGTTGAGCTCCACCAGATCCACGCTAAGCGTGAAGTCTTTTAATATGTCAAAGTCAGGCCAGACCCTGCGCATGTCAGAATCGCCATTGGCCCTGTTTACAAAAGCGAGGGTTTCCCGCTCAGGAACAACATGAGCGTCATCATTTAGCTTTACGCCATCCGGGCATTTCTCGGTGCCCGCAAGCCAGTCACCCAAAGTCCCGGTGATCTCGGCTTTTGACACAGGTCCTAAGGACGGCAACATCTCAAGATGGTTGATGATCCTGCGCGCCGGGAAGATCAGAAGTTCCTCCGCCGCCTGGCGGCGCATGCTCGTAAACTGCGAGCTTGAGTCCGTGCCCTTTCCGAAGGTCTTAGAGAGGATCTGCTCGCCAAACCCCGGCTCCTTACTGTCAAACAGCGCGCTTAATTTGGCTAGGATATAGCGCTGGATCACCTGAAGAACAATGTCGTCGCCGGCGATCTTAAAGCCCTCGCGCAAAACCTCGCGGGCTACCACGTTGGCACTCTCCTCGTTGGCCTCTTTGGGGAAGTAATAGTCCGTTACCACCAGATCCGTGGTGCCGCCTCCAATGTCAACCGAAGCGATGCGCGATGAGAAGAGATCAAGCGTGGTACCGCCCTGGCCGCGTTTTTTAAGCCTTTCGCCGACACGCCCGTCAGCGTCAGGACGGCGCAACATTTTAAGGAAAGGTCTGGCGTTGCCGCCCATGACACACTGGGTTTCATTGTAAAGATAAAGGATCTGCGCGGCCTCAGCCTCATCCCAGTTAACTATGACGTCAGGATAGGCTATTGGGATTTCGGCTGTAGGAGCCTCTGGCAGTCTGATCTCGCTTACCGGGAGCGTGTCATAGCCCATGCATTTCCACAGTATTCCCAAGGCCTCATACGCGCATCCTCTGTAAATCTCGCGCTCATAGGCTGACATTGAGGGAGGAGTGGTGAGCACCACGCTCTTGAGTCTGCGCGGACGATCTTTATTACCACTGCTCTGACGGTAGCTTACGCTGTTGATCTGCACCAGCGCCTGCAGGAATACCTCCAAAAGCAGGAAGGTCATGCAGGATTTTCCTGAATATCTGGCGAGCATGTTGCGCTTGTTGTCATCACAGGCAAAAAGCGCGTCACCGCTTGAGTTTATGCAGTCACACACAGGCCGCGGATTTGCCGGGATCCCGCTCTGAGAGTGGCGGTTTACCTTCATAAGCCTGCAGGTCTTGCTGCGCTGGTCAAAGGTATAGGCGTAGGAACTTGGATTTAATGACCACTCATCATGCTGGGTATCAAGCTTCTCGTTCCACAGATAACGCTTGGGTGAGGTAAGACCGGTAGCGCCTTCATTACCGCTGCGCAGGTTCGCGAGGTTCGCCGCCTCGCTCCCTACTCGCGCCAGAGAGGGCCACAAAAACGCGTCCGCCCTGCCGGATCTTGCCGAGCGCCCGTCATAATCAAAATCGGCGCGGGCAAACTCAATTCTGCTTTCAAAAGGATCCTCGTAGATCTGCTCAGGAGCGTTCAGGTCACGCAGTACCAGCTTGCTAAAACGCAAAAGCCCGGTCTTGTTTTCACCATCATTTTCAAATATGAGGCCACAGGAGCGGGAATTGCCCACATCCAGCACCAGATTGGTTTCAACGGCAGGCTCAGTGCTGCGTCCAAGCGAGCAGATCTTTACTTTGCCGGGGTTGGCTTTCTCTCCCAGGATCCTGAGCATCGAAAGATAGTAGGCCTCATGCATAAGACGCTTCTCGTCATCATCTATGGCGTCCTGATCTTTCTTCTCGCCCGTGAACTCGTCAAAACAGCAGCGCGCCTCAAACACGCTCTTAGCCCATTCGCGAACCCAGCTTATGCCATTCTCGCCCGGAGTCAGCAATTCAGATCCGCCATTACGCCAGGCAAACGCGAAAGCGGTGCCTGACTGACGGTCACGCTCGCTTGGGGCGAAATATCTGGTCACGAAGTCCTTTTGCAATGAGGTATCAAAGGCGAAAACCACATGATAGGTATGCGGCCTTTCTATTCTCACGATCCTCGCGCGGACCCAGTTCAAAGGACCTATATCACGTCCGTTGGGACTTAAAAGACATTTGTCATCAAGAACGTTGGTGCTGAAAAAAGGAACCGGGAACCAGATCCCGTCATAAGCTTTTACAACATCCGCGAATTCGCAGAAGACCAGATTGCTGTCGCTGTCGCTGTACTTTCGCCCCTCACGCCCACTGCCCGGGATCATAAGCTCACCCGATGGGGAGCGCTCCAAAAGCGCCAGATGTGATTCCTTGCCCGCGCGATCGAGCATGGGAACCATAAAGATATCTTTAAGCCCGCCGCCTTCCTGGGAGTTCGGGTTTAGCTCAAATTCCATATCCAGAAACTGGATCCCGGAATTCTCAATGAGACTGACGGCGTTTTCATTGGTCTTTAAAGCTGGAGCGAGCACCTTGGTATGTCCTCTGATATTCAAACTGTCTGATGACCATTATACAAATAGCAGATGATTTCTTGATCTGTTTAAAAGAATGTTAGATCAAACACTTCCTAAAAATGTGTCTTTAAACCATTCCTATAATTGACGATCAGATCTGATTTTTTATTTGTTTCATGACTATGATGCATGAAACTTCATAAACATGTGAGCAAAGATACCATTACACTAGGGAAAAGATTTGAAAGAATGTCACAGAGCTGAACTGAATAAGCGGATGAGAATTAGAAAATCCCGGCGATAGGTTACCAATACAAGTATAAGAACCTACAAAAAAATCTTTGAGTCAGCCAGTTCAAAAATATAGCACTTGGATAAAGATGTCCCACCCCTTTAAATACGATATAAAGCACTTTTTCTACAATATGATGTAATATCAGTGTGAGAAAATAATCCTATTCGACTTACTCACTAGAGATATGAAGCTGACTCGCACTAATTTCAATTAACCTTATAAAATCATGTGAATAGTTATGAAGATTTATCATTTAGAAGTCCAATGTAATACATATTTTTATAAATACTGTCTGGGTAATATTTAAAAAAAGGTTTGAGATCCTGAAAACTTATATTTTTAAAAGTCATATAGGCATAAATACAGTTTTCAAGCTCAGTTCCTTCTATTTCAGAAATTCGGTCTATATTCTTTAGCAAATCAAGAAGTGGCAGTACAGAAGCATTTTGATTATTTACAACTGTGTAAGGTCGCCTTATTATTGTTCTAATATTGCCAAGTCTTACTGCACGACAATCAGTAGTTGCCTTATTTGTGAATACTTCATAGTATGACGGCACCTGAGTTGTAATTCCAATCTTATTAGCGAACATAAATCCGCCAATATAACCGCAAATTCCATTACTATCGCTTAGATATTTCTTATATATAACATCATAAATTGCTAGGGTTGGTTCAATATTGAACATTGATTTTTCGGGTAGAAAATAAATTCCTGTATCATAGCGTTTAACAACATCCTTTTTAATAAGTTTCTTTAGTTGCTGTCTTATGGCGACATCTGTCAATCCAGGAATTTTTATCTCTGACAAAAAAATCGGCTCACTTTTTTTAAAATTTTTTTCCAAAAATGTTTGGACAATCTCACATTGAGTCATATCTACTGCCCATTTTATACTTTTTAGTATATTCGTCTTTCTAAATTGTAGAATATCCGATGAAATGATTTTTTTCAACTTATGACGCTGTTAAATTAGGTACCTTTTTGTCCTGTAAGTGCCTAATCTTGTATAATTTTGTTTTAAATTCTTTCACTGAGCGCGAAGGGTTACGGGTATTTAACTTTAAGAACAAAAAAAGATGCTCTTTAATGAAGTCAAAGAAAATTGAGGAGATAGTAAAACATCTCCGCGATGAAGGTGAGATGGATTTTTGACGCGGGGCGCCACGCAGGCTCTGATCTCTGAATTTGAATACGCGAACGAGAGCAAATTTCCTGAGCAGTACAGGCAATGGCTACTTTTTTCAGATGGTGGCGAGTGCTTTCTTCCGGCTGGAGCGCAGTTTTACGGCGTGGCGCATAAACAGCTTATTGACGTCTCCTTAGCCTGAGATAAGCCAGAGAACGGTTATTGAAGATGTTAAGTCATCAGTGAAGTGAGTGAAGTATTCAGTGAAGTTAAATGAAGTTTTGAGTGAAGTATAATAAAGTATATAGTGAAGTAGAATGAAGTTTACTTCACTACTTCACTAAGCATTTATTGCGTTTGGCGAGAGAGCATCAGTATGTTTATCGAAGAGCTGGTTCCCGGGACGAATCTGGAAGACAAAAATATTGAATTTAAAAGAATATTAAAGGAAGGCTCAAGAGATCAGGATCATTCCTTTGAGACAGGATGGCTGAAAACCCTCTGCGCTTTTGCCAATACCGATGGCGGCAAGCTATATGTTGGGGTTGACGACAAAACACATAAAATAATCCCGCTGGATCATCAGGCTACAGACAAGCTCATCAGAATGATTTACCGGGAGGTAAAGCAAAAGGTCGACCCC
>SFGV01000021.1 GCA_004557545.1 Succinatimonas hippei | reverse complement strand
AGTGGAAAAGGAAAATTTAGGAGAAGAGAAGCAGAAGAGGATTTCTTAACAGATCATCTTGGAAGGATCCTTCAGATCATCTTTGATGATCCCCAACACATCGCGTTGTCTTTAACGTCTGTCGCCAACGTGGCGGCCGGATCTGATGAAGGACAGGAAATATGAAGAAAGTTGAAGTGACGCAGACCGCGGGCAGAAAGCTTCTGGGGGATTTCGCTCCCGAGTTCGCCCGCTTAAATGATGACGTGCTCTTTGGCGAGGTCTGGAACCGCAATGACAAGCTCAGCCTGCATGACCGGAGCATGCTTACGGTCACCGCGCTTGTGAGCATGGGGATCATCGACAACTCGCTTAAGTATCATCTGACTACCGCGAGACAAAACGGCGTCACCAAAACCGAAATTGCGGAGGCGCTGACCCATATCGCCTTTTATGTGGGCTGGCCCAAGGCCTGGGGCGCCTTCAACCTCGCGAAGGAGGTGTGGAATACCGACGCGAAGGTCAGCGCCTCAGGTAAGGACGCCTATCAGCAGACTCTGATGTTCCCTATTGGAAAGCCAAACGACGCTTACGCCAAATATTTTATCGGCAAGAGTTATCTTGCGACGGTATCAGATACACAGATCCCAATTTACAATGTGACCTTTGAACCGGGCTGTCGCAATAACTGGCATATCCACCACGCTGCAAAGGGCGGCGGCCAGATGCTCATCGCCGTAGGCGGAGAGGGCTGGTATCAGGAGTGGGGAAAACCTGCCCGCAGGCTGTTACCCGGGGATGTGGTTAACATTCCCGCCGGCGTGAAGCACTGGCACGGGGCCTCGTCATCAAGCTGGTTTTCCCATCTCGCGATTGAAATTGAAGGTGAGAACACTAAAAACGAGTGGCTTGAGAGCGTAAGCGATGAGGAATATGCAAAGCTGAAATAACGCGAAAGTCTTAGCCTAAGCAAAAAGCCCTCCGCGTTTACTCGCGGAGGGCTTTTAAATGACTGTTTAGAGTTACATCAGGTTGGCAAGAATACCGCCGTCAACCGCGAGCGCCTGACCTGTTATGAAGTCAGCGCCCTTTGAGGCCAGGAAGAGAGCCGCCTGAGCCACTTCCTCCGGCTTGCCCCAGCGCGCCGCCGGGGTACGGCCGACGATCTTGGCGTTGAATTCCTTGTCGGCGATGAGCGGGGTATTCATCTCGGTCTCGATATAGCCAGGAATGATCGCGTTGGCCTGAATGTTGTACTTGGCCCATTCAACCGCGATGGCGCGGGTAAACATCTTGACGCCGCCCTTTGAGGCTACGTACGGGGCGATGGTGGGACGCGCGACCTCTGACATCAGTGAGGCGATGTTGACGATCTTGCCGCCGCCGGCTTCCTTCATGTCAGGGAAGACCTTCTGGGTGAGCAGGAAGGTTCCGGTAAGGTTGATCCCCAGAACCTTTTCCCAGGTCTCAAGCGGCATGGTCTCAAGTGGTCCGCGGAGGTTTACGCCGGCGTCATTTACGAGAATGTCGATCCTCGCGCCATCGGCCTTGATGCGTTCAAAGGCCTGATCAACTGCGGTCTTGGAGCTGACATCACAGGGTACGGCATGAATGCGGTCATCAGAGCCGATCTTGGCCGCGGCCTCGCCGAGCTTGTCGGCGTTGCGTGACATGATGTAAACGTTGGCGCCTTCATCATGGTAGAGCTTGGCGATAGCAAAGCCGATGCCACGGCTTCCGCCAGAAACCAGTGCGGTCTTACCTTTCAGGATCATTTTCAAACTCCATTTAAAATAATGTAAAAGTATGACTGTTCCCATTTAAACAAAGATGCTTTAAAAAGGGTGTGCGGAAGGTCAAATTTCCAGAATTGATCTGATCTTTATTTGACTAAAATCAGAAGAAGGCTGCATTTTAAAACTGAGATTTTATAAAAAAATCCCGGAAGATCATTCCGGGATTTGGACGCATAAGCGTTTTCTTAAAGAATCAGATTAAATCGCCTTACCTGAAAATTTTTTAATGTCATCTGATCTATCAGAGCATACAGCCGAACTGATCGACTACGCCAACCACTTTTCCGGCAGAGTCTGTAACCAGCACCGAATGAATGAGATGCTGCGCGAAGATCTTCTCAATCTCGGTAATACTGGTTGAGGTCTTAACACAGCGGGGATTTACGGTCATGATCTCAGAGGCTCTGGTCTCAAAGAAACGGTCACGGTTCTTCTGCATCGCGCGTCTGATATCGCCGTCGGTGATAAGCCCGGCGAGCGTTCCGTCATCGTTTTGAACTATGCCAAGTCCCAGCTTGCGATCGCTTATAAGGATGATTGCGTCACCCAGCTGCATATCCTTTGAGATAAAGGGCAGATTGTCCTTGTGCATCACGTCAGAGGCGGTGGTCAGCAGACGGCGGCCTAAGGATCCGCCCGGATGGAACTGGGCAAAATCCCTTGGCTTAAAGTCGCGCACCTTCATAAGGGCGACGGCCAGAGCGTCACCCAAGGCAAGCGCCGCGGTGGTGCTTGAGGTAGGCGCAAGATTTAAGGGGCAGGCCTCACGCTCGACCCTGGCGCTTAAAAAAACTTTGGAATAACGCGCAAGAAGAGATGTTGGATCGCCGCTCATGCCGATAATTGGCACCTTTTCCTTAAGCAGGATCGGAATAAAGCGCAGAAGCTCATCGGTATTGCCGCTGTAGCTTATCGCTATAACCACATCGTCTTTGGTGATGACACCCAGATCGCCATGATAGGCGTCAAGCGGGTTCATAAAGAAAGCGGGGGTTCCGGTTGAGGACAGGGTAGCCGCGATTTTGGCGCCTATATGTCCGCTTTTGCCAACGCCCGTGACGATGAGCTTGCCATGGCAGTTGTAGATGATTTCAACGGCTTTTTCAAAGTTCCCGTCAAGCTGTGGAATGAGACCTAAAAGCGCGTCGCTTTCGTCTCTTATGCAGCCCTCGGCGTATTCGCGGCAGCGCGCGAGCCGTTGTCTGAGCGCTTCCTGACTAAGATCGTTCACAAAAGCCCCCTTATGGTCTGTTCCAGATCTTTAAGATAAAGCATATTGGGCCCGTCACTTTTGGCATTGTCGGGATCCGGGTGAACCTCAAAAAAATAGCCTGTAGCGCCAAAGGCTTTGGCAGCCTTTGCCATCATAGGTACGAATTTGCGATCCCCTCCGGTCTTGCCTCCGGCCGCCCCCGGGCGCTGGACAGAGTGGGTGCAGTCCATGATCACATTGGGGACGATATTAAGCATGTCCGGGATATTGCGAAAATCAACTACAAGATTGTTGTAGCCAAATGAGTTACCGCGCTCGGTGAGCCATACTTCTCTGGCTCCTGCGGCCCTGGCCTTCTGCACTGGATAGAGCATATCGCTGCCAGATAGAAACTGGGCTTTTTTGATATTTACCACTCTTGAGGTTTTTGCCGCGGCGACAATCAGATCGGTCTGTCGGCACAAAAAAGCCGGGATCTGGAGGACATCGGCGACCTCAGCGGCCCTCTTGGCCTGCCACGCCTCATGGATGTCAGTAAGCACGCGTAATGAGAAACGTTCTTTTACCCTGCGCAGCATCTCTATTCCAGTTTCAAGACCCGGCCCTCTGAAGGATGAGAGTGAGGTGCGGTTGGCTTTGTCAAAGGATGATTTGAAGATTATGTCAACGCCAAGCCTGTCACGGATGCGGCAAAGCTCTGTCGCGACGGTGTCCAAAAGCTCCTGGGATTCAATTACGCAGGGACCTGCGATAAAGATAGGTGTCACTTATTCTCCGGTGAATTAACATGGAAGCAGTATCCACTAATGATAGGCAAAATCGGTCCTATGTGCAAAAAAAGCCCCCGTGAATTAAAAACTCACGGGGGCCTTTGTCAAATTTTAAGGTTAGATGACACCCTGGGCGAGCATCGCGTCGGCGACCTTGCGGAAGCCGGCGATATTGGCGCCCAGGACCAGATTGCCCTCACAGCCGAACTCACGGGCGGTGGTGGCGGCGTTGTCATAGAGGTTGGTCATGATCTTGTGAAGCTTGCCGTCAACCTCATCGAAGGTCCAGTTGGTCATACCGGCGTTCTGCTCCATCTCAAGCTGTGAGGTGGCGACACCACCGGCGTTGGCGGCCTTGGCGGGACCATAGGCGATGCCGGCCTTGAGGAACTGGCTGATAGCGCCTAAGGTTGAAGGCATGTTGGCGCCTTCGGCGACGCATTTGCAGCCGTTCTTGAGCAGGGACTTGGCGTCCTCCTCGTTAAGCTCGTTCTGGGTAGCGCAAGGGAAGGCGGCGTCAACCGGAACGTCCCATACCGGGTGTCTGCCCTCAGGGTACTCGGCAACCGGAGTGAACTTGGCGGTTGATACGAGCTCGGCGTAGCGGGCCAGTGAGGCGCGCTCCTGCTCCTTAACCTGCTTTAAGACATCAACCTTGATGCCGTTAGGATCGTAGATGAACCCGCGGGAGTCAGAGACGGTGACAGGAGTGGCGCCCATCTGATAAAGCTTCTCGCAGCAGTAAATGGCGACGTTGCCGGCGCCTGAAACCGCGCACTTCTTGCCCTTGAGGCTGTCGCCGCGATCCTTGAGCATCGCGTCGGTGAAGTAAACGGTGCCATAGCCGGTAGCCTCGGTACGGGCCAGTGATCCGCCGTAGGTCAGTCCCTTGCCGGTGAGGATGCCCTCGTAACGGGTGGTGATGCGCTTGTAGGCACCGTACATGTAGCCGATCTCGCGTCCGCCTACTCCGATATCACCTGCAGGTACGTCGATGGTAGCGCCGATATAGCGGTACAGCTGGATCATGAAGGCCTGACAGAAACGCATAACCTCAAGATCTGATTTGCCCTTGGGGTCAAAATCAGCGCCGCCCTTGGCGCCGCCAATCGGGGTGCCGGTGAGGCTGTTCTTGAAGATCTGCTCAAGACCTAAGAACTTTAAGATGCCCTCGTTTACTGAAGGGTGGAAACGGATACCGCCCTTGTAAGGTCCGATGGCTGAGTTGAACTGAACGCGGTAGCCGTGATTTACCTGGATCTGTCCCTTGTCATCAACCCACTCAACGCGGAAGGAGATTGCTCTTTCAGGCTCGGTGATGCGCTCCAGGATCTTGTTCTTTTCGTAAACCGGGTTTTTGTCCAGCGCCGGCTGCAGGGTTTTTAAGATCTCCTCGGCAGCCTGAAGAAACTCGGGCTGATAGGAATAACGGGTCTTGAGGGCTGAAAGAACCTTCTCAGAATATGACATATGAACTAATCCTCCACGGATCACAGATGTTTTGGTTTAGTGGGTTACCGGTATAACCCGCGCCGTCTTTAAGAAACTCAAAAATGAGCGTTTACAGCACAAAACGCGCCGTTTAGGTACAAATTTGAAGAGCTGTGCTTAAGATTGGTACGGATTGCACCGCATGGAGTTAATGTACATTTGAGCTTGGAAGCGCGCAAGAAAAAAGAACAATTTGCACTAATTCGATACAAAAATGAAAAAAGTCCCGGTTTTGTTCTGAAATCACAGAAGGATAATCAGAAAACGGCCTGCACTATTTGTTTTCAGAGAACCTCAATCAACTGATTTAAAGAAATTTCAAAATAAAATCGCGAGGGATAAAAAAGCCCATCTGAGCATACTCAGAGGGGCTTTTGCCGGACATAAAAAATCAGTTCTGCTGGTGGCTTACGCTCATAAGCGCGCGGTCAACCGCCTCGGCGCATCGTACGCCTTCGGCGATGGCCCACACTACCAGCGACTGTCCGCGGCGTCCGTCACCTGCGACAAAGACCTTGGGGTTGCTGGTACGGAAGGCGTTGTCGCCCTCATAGGTCGCCTTGATGTTACCGCGCGCGTCAGTATCAAGCGAGAACTCTCTTGCAAGAGCGGGACTTGGATGGGAGTAACCCATGGCGATAAGCGCGATGTCTGCGTCAAGCGCGCCCTCGGTGCCGGCAATACCCTCAAAACGGTGCCCCGGCGACCACTTGACCTTCTGTGTGGTGATCCCGGTGAGAGTGCCGTCCTTTCCGGTAAATGAGGTCGTGTTGGTGGAGAACAGTCTGACGCAGCCCTCCTCCTGGGAAGGGGAGGTGCGCTTGATGTGCTTCCAGTCAGGCCATGAGGTCATGATATCGACACTCTCTGGCAGCTCGTCATGGTAATCAAGCTGGGTTACCTGACTTGCTCCCTTGCGTATGGCGGTGCCTATGCAGTCGGACGCGGTTTCGCCGCCGCCGATGACCACGACCTTTTTGCCGCTTACATCGATGGGGTTAACCCCGCGGCCCTGGATCTCAAGGTTCTGGGCTATCAGGAACTCAAGGGCAAAATAAACTCCCTTAAGCTCGCGACCCTTGATCTTAAGATCGCGCGGTACCTCAGAGCCCGGGCAGAGCACGACGCTGTCAAAGCTCGAGAGCAGCTCGGAGCCTGAGATCTCGCTCTGGGCGTTGCAGAACACGCCCTTCTCGTCTGGATCAGCTTTGCCTACGCGCACCCCGGTCTTAAAGGCTATGCCCTCGCCCTCAAGCACGCTAAGGCGTCGGTCAAGGATCTCCTTGGGCAGCTTGAAGTCGGGGATGCCGTAACGCAAAAGCCCGCCAATCTTGTCGTTTTTCTCAAACACGGTGACGTTATGTCCGCGGCGGGCCAGACCCTGAGCGCAGGCAAGCGCCGCCGGGCCTGAGCCGACGATGGCGATTTTCTTGAAGGTGCGGTGGAGCGTGAGCTCGGCGTGAACCATTCCGTGATCAAAGGCGTACTCACAGATCTTGCGCTCGATGCTCTTTATTCCAACGCTCTTGCGGTGAAGCCCCAGAGTGCAGCCTTCCTCGCACAGGGCAGGGCAGAGCCTGCCTGTGAAATCAGGGAAAGGATTGGTGCTTGAGAGCACGTTGAGCGCCTTCTGGAACTGACCCTTGCAGGCAAAGTCATTGACGTCCGGAATGGTGTTGTGCAGAGGACACTCGTACATGCAGTAAGGAGTGCCGCAGTCCATGCATCTTCCGGCCTGAATTTTCACCTCATCATCGCTGAGCGTCTTGAAGTACTCTTTGAAGTTCTTGATACGCTCCTTGACGGGAGCCATCTCCGGCTCAATGCGCTCGTAATCGAGGAAACCTCTTTCAAATCCCATCTTACTTGCTCTCCTGCATTTTCTTGAGGGCTCCGTAGTACTCGGCAGGGAACACCTTCACAAACTTGGAAAGTTCCTTGCGGAAGTTCTTGAGTATGGCCGCGGCCACCGGACTGCCGGTCAGCGCCTCGTGCTTCTTGAGGAGCTTTCTTATGATGACCTCGTCACTCATACCAAGGTGCAGAGGTACCAGCGGATCCGCGTCTTTCTCAAGCACCACGTTGGAGATCATAAACTCGCCTGAGGCGATGCGCTCTCTGAAGGTTCCGTCCTCGTCATAGACATAGGCGATACCGCCTGACATTCCGGCGCCGAAGTTGCGTCCGGTTCTGCCAAGAACCAGCACCGTGCCGCCTGTCATGTACTCACAGCCGTGGTCACCCACACCCTCGCATACCGCGAAAGCGCCGGAGTTTCTCACGGCAAAGCGCTCGCCGGTGACGCCTGAGAGATAAGCCTCGCCTGAGGTCGCGCCGTACAGGCAGGTATTGCCGGCGATGATGTTCTCGCGTCTGTCGCCGTCAAACTCAAGGTAAGGTCTTACCGAAATGATGCCGCCTGAGAGTCCCTTGCCCACATAGTCGTTGGCCTCACCTGTAAGGTGAATGCTCACTCCCTTCTCAAGGAAGGCGCCAAGACTCTGACCGGCGGTGCCGCCCAGGTTTATGGTTATAAAGTCATCAGGCAGCTTCTCCGAGCGCGCGGCGATCCAGCCTGAAACCAGTGTGCCAACGGTACGGTTGGTGTTCTTGACCGGGCTGTCTATAACCACTGGAGCTCCCTTCTCTACCGCGTTCTTCACGCGATCGATGAACTGGTTGTCGAGTGATTTCTCAAGCTCGTGATCCTGCTTGATCTCCTGATGAGCGCACTCATCTTTGTAGGCGGGATCGCGGAAGAAGATCCTGGTGAACGAAAGCTTGTTGGCCTTCTCAAACTGCGGCTCGTCAGCCTTCTCAAGCAGATCGCAGCGTCCGATGAGATCATCAAACTTTCTAAAGCCCAGGGAGGCCATGAGCTCGCGGGTTTCGCGGGCGACGAAGTGGAAGTAGTTCATCACCTGCTCGGGTTTGCCCACGAACTGGGCGCGCAGCTCAGGATCCTGGGTAGCGATGCCGGCAGGGCAGGTGTTCTTCTGACACTTTCTCATCATGACGCAGCCCAGGCACACGAGCGGGGCGGTACCGAAGCCGAATTCATCGGCTCCCAGAAGTCCGCCTATCACCACATCGCGCCCGGTCTTGATCTGACCGTCAACCTGCAGTCTTACGCGTGAGCGCAGATGGTTCATCACCAGAGTCTGCTGCACGTCGGCAAGTCCGCTCTCCCAGGCAGATCCAGCGTATTTCATCGAGGAGGCAGGAGCGGCGCCGGTGCCGCCGTCATGGCCTGAGATCACTATATGATCGGCCTTGCACTTGGCAACGCCCGCGGCAACGGTCCCTATACCGACCTCTGATACCAGTTTGACCGAGATGTCGGCTTTGGGGTTGGCGAGTTTCAGGTCAAAGATCAGCTGAGCCAGATCCTCAATTGAGTAAATATCATGGTGAGGAGGAGGGGAGATAAGTCCGATGCCCGGCAGACTGTGACGCAGCTTGCCGATATAGGCTGAAACCTTATGCCCCGGGAGCTGGCCGCCCTCACCGGGCTTAGCGCCCTGAGCCATCTTGATCTGGATCATGTCGCAGTGCGCGAGGTAGTCTGCGGTGACGCCAAAGCGTCCTGAGGCTACCTGACGAACCTTCGAGCGCAGGGAGTCACCTTTCCTGAGCGGAAGGTCAATCACAACGGCGTCACCCAAAACCGCCTTTAAGGTAGTGTCGTGGGTAATCACCTGATCGCGCTGCGGATCCTCGCCGCCTTCGCCTGAGTTGGACATGGCGCCCATGCGGTTCATCGCGATGGCAAGCGCGGTATGGGCTTCAGTTGAGATGGCCCCCATGGACATGGCCGAGGTAGCAAAGCGCTTTATCAGGCTCTCCTCGCTTTCAACCTCGTCAAGCGGTACCGGAGTGGTGTTCTTGAATTTGAACATGCCGCGCAAGGTCATCAGACGCTTTGACTGATCGTTGATGATCCTCGCGTATCTCTTGTAGGTGTCATAGTCGTTCATGCGCACCGCGCGCTGGAGGTCGACTACGGCCTCAGGAGTCCACATATGCTCCTCAGCCCCGTAGCGCCAGTTGAGATCACCGCCTGACTGAAGGCTGTGATCGCTCTGGTAGAGACGCTCAAAGGCTTCTTTATGGATCTTGACGGCCTCTTCGGCGATGTCAAACAGCCCTATGCCGCCAACCTGAGTTGAGGTGTTTTTAAAGTACTGATCCACAAACTCCTGCGACAGTCCGATCGCCTCAAAGATCTGCGCGCCGGTGTATGACATGTAGGTGGAAATGCCCATCTTGGACATGGTCTTGTAAAGACCCGCGTCTATGGCATGGACATAGTTCTGGATGTATTCCTTCTCCTGCATCTGGTTGGTCGCAAGCGATTTGACCACGGCAAAGGCTGCGTACGGGTTAATCGCCTCGGCGCCGTAACCGCCTAAGAGGGCGAACTGGTGCACCGTGCGGGCAGAACCGGTCTCAACCACAAGTCCGGTGCTGGTTCTCAGTCCGTGCTCAACCAGGCACTGGTGAACGGCGGAGGTGGCAAGCAGCGCCGGAATCGCCAGACGTTTCTCGCTTACCTTGCGGTCGGTGATGATGAGGATGTTCTTGCCGGAGTTTACGGCGTCGACAGCCGCGGCCATGATGGACGCGAGCCTTGCCTCAATACCGTCCTTGCCCCAGGAGATGGGGTAGGTGATATCAAGCTCCTGAGAGCGGAACTTTGAGCCGGTGAACACATCGATGTTGCGGATCTTCTCCATATCGGAATCAGAGAGGATCGGCTGGCTTACCTCAAGACGCACCGGCGGATTGTTGTCCATGATGTTCAAAAGATCCGGACGCGGTCCGATGAAGGATACCAGAGAGGTGACCATGGCCTCGCGTATAGGGTCAATAGGCGGGTTGGTGACCTGCGCGAACAGCTGTCTGAAATAATCGTACAGAAGGCGCGGCTTTTTGGAGAGCACGGCAAGAGGGGCGTCATTGCCCATTGAGAGCACTGGCTCCTTGCCATTCTCCGCCTTGGGTCTCATCAGACGCTCAACGTCCTCACGGGTATAACCGAATACGCCCATGAGAGTCTTGAGCGGAAGGTTAAGAGGCTGGCGCTCGGGGCTCTGAGTTATGTCAGAGAGTCTGATCCTTACCTTGTCTATCCACTCAGGATATGGTCTGGCGGTAGCCAGAGTATTCTTAATTTCAGAATCGTTGATGATACGGCCCTGCTCGGTATCGATCAGGAGCATTCTGCCAGGCTCAAGACGCCAGTGCTTGAGTACCTTCTTCTCATCAACATTAAGCACGCCGGCCTCGGAGGCCATGATCACCAGATTGTCGCGGGTGATGAGATAGCGCGCCGGACGAAGTCCGTTGCGGTCAAGAGTAGCTCCGACCTGACGTCCGTCGGTAAACGCAACCGCCGCGGGTCCGTCCCAGGGCTCCATCATCGCCGCGTAATACTCGTAGAACGCGCGCAGCTTCGGATCCATCAGGCGGTCTTTCTCCCAGGCAGACGGAATCATCATCATCGCGGCCTGAGCCAGTGAGTAGCCTGACATGGTCAGAAGCTCAAAGACATTGTCAAAAGACGCTGAGTCAGACTGTCCCTGGAAGATAAGCGGCCAGAGCTTCTGCAGATCGTCACCGAATACCGGGGAGCTGATGTGCTTTTCACGGGCGCGGATCCAGTTAAAGTTGCCGCGCAGGGTGTTGATCTCGCCGTTGTGGGCGATCATGCGGAAAGGATGAGCCAGCGACCACTGAGGGAAGGTATTGGTGGAGAAACGCTGGTGGATGAGCGCTATGGCCGATACGCAGCGCGCGTCCTGCAGATCCTTGTAGTACTCACCGATCTGGCGGGCAAGCAGCTGGCCCTTGTACACGATGGTACGGGCTGAAAGCGATGGGATGTAGAATTCCTTGCAGTGCTTTAAGTGCAGGTTGGCAATAGCTATAGAGCTGCGTTTTCTTATGATGTAGAGCTTGCGCTCAAGAGCGTCGGTCACCAGAACGTCAGGGCTGTGTCCGATGAAGATCTGCCTGATTACAGGCTCCTTTTCGCGCACCACAGGTGACATTGGAATGCTTTCGTCTACAGGAACGTCACGCCAGCCTAAGATTATCTGGCCTTCGGCCAGGATCGCGCGCTCAATCTCCTCCTGGCAGGCGTGTCTTGACGCCTCCTCGCGGGGAAGAAAGACCATTCCAACGCCGTATTCGCCGGACGGCGGCAGGGTAACGCCCTGAGAGGCCATGTCATCGCGCAGAAGTTTGTCAGGGATCTGAATGAGAATACCCGCTCCGTCACCCTGCAACGGATCGGCTCCGACCGCGCCGCGGTGGGTCAGGTTCTTCAGTACTTCGAGGGCCTGAACCACAAGACTGTGGCTGCGTTCCCCTTTGATATGCGCGATAAAGCCGACACCGCAAGCGTCATGCTCGTATGCGCTGTTGTAAAGCCCTTTGGATGCCATATGTTTTATGCTTACCTGTTGTTGTGTCTCTTATACGCCAGGGACACAAAGGTCCCTTACAGGGACCTTTGACTTTTAACTTATTGTATTTTAACTAAATTAACATACAGTCTTTAGAGGCTGTAGTAAAGCTCAAACTCGGCAGGGGCCGGGGTTGAACGAACCTTGGTGTCTTCCTCAACCTTCAGGTCGATGTAAGAGTTGATGAAGTCCTCGCTGAACACGCCGCCCTCAAGCAGGTATTCGTAATCAGCCTTAAGAGCCTTCAGAGCCTGCTCGAGTGAAGTGCACACTTGCGGGATGTTGGCAGCTTCCTCAGGAGGCAGATCGTACAGGTTCTTGTCCATAGGATCGCCCGGGTTGATCTTGTTCTTGATACCATCGAGACCGGCCATGAGCATCGCGGAGAACGCAAGGTACGGGTTGGCGGTGCAGTCAGGGAAACGAACCTCAATGTGGGCTGCCTTAGGACTGATGGAATAAGGAATACGGATTGAAGCCGAACGGTTGGCGGCTGAGTAAGCCAGCATCAGCGGAGCCTCAAAGTGCGGAACCAGTCTCTTGTAGGAGTTGGTTGACGGGTTGGTGAAGGCGTTGATGGACTGGGCGTGCTTGATGATACCGCCGATGTACCACAGAGCTTCCTGTGACAGACCGCCGTAGAGGGAGCCAGCGAACACGTTGGTGCCGCCCTTGGCGATTGACTGGTGGCAGTGCATGCCTGAACCATTGTCTCCGTAAATAGGCTTAGGCATGAAGGTCGCGGTCTTGCCATACTGGTAGGCGACGTTCTGGACGATGTACTTGTACATCATGACCTCATCGGCCTTCTTGGTCAGTGAACGGAACTCAGTGGCGATTTCGTTCTGACCGCAGGTAGCGACCTCGTGGTGGTGAGCCTCAAGAGTCATGCCCATCTTGGCCATCAGTTTGCACATCGCCGAGCGGATGTTCTGTGATGAATCAACAGGAGGAACCGGGAAGTAGCCGCCCTTGACAGCCGGACGATAGCCCTTGTTGCCGCCTTCGTAATCGGTGTCGCTGTTCCAGGCCGCCTCAGTGTCGTCAATCTCGACCATTGAGCCCTTCATTTCGGTCTTGAAACGGACTGAATCAAAGAGGAAGAACTCAGGCTCAGGTCCGAAGAAGGCCTGATCGCCGATGCCGGTTGATTTGAGGTATTCCTCAGCGCGTTTTGCGATGGAGCGCGGATCACGATCGTAACCGGTCATGGTCTGAGGCTCGAGAATGTCGCAGCGGATGATCAGGGTAGGATCAGCGTAGAAAGGATCGATCGCAACGGTTGAGATGTCCGGCATCAGGATCATGTCTGACTTGTCAATGCCACGCCAGCCAGCAATCGATGAACCATCGAACATCTTGCCCTGCTTGAAGAACTTTTCATCGATGGCGCTGGCAGGCAGTGAAATGTGCTGCTCCTTGCCGCGGGTATCGGTGAATCTGAGGTCCGCAAACAAGACCTTGTTGTCATTCATGAGCTTGCTAACATCGCTAAATTCCATCTGGAACGCTCCAATTAACTAATGAACCAAAACATTTGATATGTGAATTCTGCTTTTGTGTGACTTACAAGTCAAAGCACAAAAAAAAATGCCCAAAAAAAGATCTTTTAAGGCGTTCTCTGCACCATAATCGAGCGTATAACTTAACCTGATGATCTAATGGATATAAGCCTTTTGGCCTCAGATTATTCCATACGCGACAAAATAGTCTTACTCCTATCCTTTAATAATTATTCTTAAAAATCAGTGCGCTATGTCAGAAAACGACATTCTGCTGAGATTATAGGTCAGTGCACTTTTAATGTGCATGATCTCTGCCTCTTTTTGGACATGAAATAAAAAGATCCCCCGCCGGATGGCGGGGGATCTTTCAATCAGCCGGGGTCAGGCCTTGATCATCGTGTGCAGTTCCTGAAGCGAGTGCACATTGTGGTACTCGTCCTCAGGCAGCGCCTCGATGCAGGCAAAGGCCGCGTTGAGCGTGGTGGTATATCCGACGCAGTAGCGCAGGGCGTTACGGCGCAGCTCGCGTGAGTCCTCAACTGACTGACGTCCCTCAGTGGTGTTGATAACCCAGCTGTAGCGTCCGCTCTTCATATAGTCAAGGATGTTCGGCCTGCCTTCATATACCTTGTTCACAAGCTTGACCGGCACACCGTTTTCCTCAAGGCACTTGCAGGTACCTGAGGTCGCCTCGAGCGTAAAGCCTGCTTTTACCAGAAGCTTTCCAAGACGCGGCAGTCTGTCCTTGTCGCTCTTTTTAACGCTAAGCAGTACGGTGCCCTGTCTTACTATGGGGGATTTGGCTCCAAGCTCGGCCTTGGCGTAAGCCTCAGGGAACATGTGAGCAGTGCCCATAACCTCGCCGGTGGATCTCATCTCAGGTCCGAGTAATGGATCTGATCCCGGGAACTTGGCAAAGGGCAGAACCACTTCCTTTACAGAGTAGTAAGGAGGAATTACCTGCCTGGTGATCCCTTGCTGTGCGAGCGTTTTGCCTGTCATGATCCTGGCCGCTATCTTGGCAAGCGGCAGACCGGTAGCCTTTGATACGAAAGGCACGGTGCGCGCGGCGCGCGGGTTTACCTCAATGAGGTAAATCTTGCCCTCGCGTACGGCAAGCTGCACGTTCATAAGGCCTCTGACATTCAGGGCCAGGGCAAGCTCGGTCGAAATGCGGACGAGCTCCTTTTGGATCTCCTCAGACAGATGCCATGGCGGAAGCACACAGGAGGCGTCGCCTGAGTGCACGCCGCACTCCTCGATATGTTCCATGATGCCGCCTATAACCACGTCCTTGCCGTCAGCCACCGCGTCTACATCGATCTCGGTCGCGTGATCAAGGAATTTGTCCAGAAGCACCGGGGATTTGTTGGAAACCTTGACCGCTTCCTTGAAGTAGTGTCTGAGATCCTGCTCATCGTATACCACTTCCATGGCGCGGCCGCCTAACACGTAGGAAGGACGGACCACCAGAGGGTAGCCGATTTCCTTTGCCGTATCGACAGCCTGGGCAAGCGAGATGGCGGTACCATTGCGCGGCTGCAGCAGATGCAGACGGTTGACCACCTCCTGGAAGAGCTTGCGATCCTCGGCGCGGTCGATGTCATCAGGACTGGTGCCTATGATCTTCACGCCCTCCTGCTCAAGTTTCTTGGCAAGCTTAAGCGGGGTCTGACCGCCGAACTGGACTATAACCCCGTCAGGCTTCTCAACCCTGCAGATCTCAAGCACGTCCTCAAGCGTAACCGGCTCAAAGTAGAGACGGTCTGAAACGTCATAGTCGGTTGAGACGGTCTCAGGGTTGCAGTTGACCATGATGGTTTCATAGCCATCCTCACGCAGTACCATGGAGGCGTGGACGCAACAGTAGTCAAACTCGATGCCCTGTCCGATGCGGTTAGGACCGCCGCCTAAGACAACTATCTTCTTGCGATCGCTCGGGCATGCCTCATCCTCCTGCTCGTAGGTTGAGTACATGTACGCAGTTGAGGTTGGGAATTCGGCCGCGCAGGTGTCAACACGCTTGTAGGTTGGGAATACATCGTGCAACCAGCGGCGCGCGCGTACGCGGTCTTCAGTCGTGTGCAGAAGCGCCGCCAGACGCTTGTCCGAGAAGCCGCGGGATTTGAGATCGCGCATCTCGGCGGCGTCAATTGACTTGAGGGTTCTGCCGTCAAGTCCCTGCTCGATGTCGATAAGCTGTTTTATCTGCTCGAGGAACCATGGATCTATGTTTGTATATGAGTAGACCTCATCTACGGTCATGCCGCAGCGGAAGGCGTCACCCACGTACCAGATCCTGTGCGCTCCGGCGTTTTCAAGCTCGTAAATAAGCTTGGTGCGGGCGCTCTGGGATTTCATGTCAAGTCTCGGGTCAAGACCGCATTTACCGGTCTCAAGGCCGCGCAGAGCCTTTTGCAGTGATTCCTGGAAGGTACGACCGATAGCCATCACCTCGCCCACCGATTTCATTTGGGTAGTAAGACGGTCATCGGAGTTGGGGAATTTCTCGAAGTTAAAGCGCGGCACCTTGGTAACCACATAGTCGAGCGAAGGCTCGAACGAGGCGGGAGTGCGATCGCCTGTAATATCGTTTCCAAGCTCGTCCAGGGTATAGCCGACGGCAAGCTTGGCGGCAATCTTGGCGATTGGGAAGCCGGTGGCTTTTGACGCCAGGGCCGAGGAGCGGGAGACGCGGGGGTTCATCTCAATAATGACCATACGTCCGTTCTTCGGGTTAATGCCGAACTGAACATTCGATCCGCCGGTCTCAACGCCTATCTCGCGCAATACCGCCATAGCGGCGTCACGCATGATCTGGTATTCCTTGTCCGTGAGTGTCTGCGCGGGAGCCACGGTGATAGAGTCACCGGTATGTATTCCCATAGGATCGAGGTTCTCAATCGAGCAGACGATGATGCAGTTGTCCTTGCGGTCACGCACCACCTCCATCTCAAATTCCTTCCAGCCGATGAGCGACTCATCTATAAGCAGCTCATGGGTTGGTGAAAGCTCAAGACCCTTGTTACAGATGTTTTCAAATTCCTCAGGATTGTAGGCAATGCCGCCACCTGTGCCGCCCATGGTGAACGAAGGACGGATGATGCAGGGAAAGCCGACCTTGTGCTGGACTTCCCAGGCCTCTTCCATAGAGTGGGCTATGCCTGCGCGCGGGCACTCAAGGCCGATCTTTTTCATGGCCTCGTCAAAACGCTCGCGGTTCTCAGCCTTGTCGATGGCATCAGCTTTGGCGCCGATCATCTCAACACCGTATTTTGCAAGCACGCCGTGCTTTTCAAGCTCAAGGGCGCAGTTTAAGGCAGTCTGTCCGCCCATGGTAGGGAGGATGGCGTCCGGGCGCTCTTTCTCGATGATGTGCTCAACAACCTTCCAGTGGATAGGCTCGATGTAGGTGACATCAGCCAGATCCGGATCGGTCATGATGGTAGCCGGATTTGAATTGACCAGCACTACCTTATATCCTTCCTCGCGGAGGGCGCGCACCGCCTGGGTGCCGGAGTAGTCAAACTCACAGGCCTGACCTATGACGATAGGACCGGCTCCGAGGATAAGAATTGTCTTTAGATCTGTACGCTTTGGCATCGCCCTCTCCTATGCTTTTCCGCGGTATTTGGCCATGAGCTCTATAAAGTGATCAAAAAGCGGCTGCGGATCATGAGGACCCGGGCTGGCTTCAGGGTGTCCCTGGAAACTGAACGCCGGAACATCAGTACGCTCAACTCCCTGCAACGTCCCGTCAAAGAGCGATATATAAGTCGCCTTAAGGCATGAGGGCAAAGTGTTTTTGTCTACAGCGAAACCGTGGTTTTGCGAGGTTATGAAAACGCGGCCTGATGACAGCTCCTTGACCGGATGGTTCGCTCCGTGATGGCCGCACTTCATCTTGATGGTTTTGGCGCCGGAGGCAAGAGAAAGCAGCTGATGACCAAGGCAGATGCCGAAAAGCGGAACTTTGGCTTTGATAAATTCCTTTATGGCGTTCTGCGCGTAGTCGCATGGTTCAGGATCACCCGGCCCATTTGAAAGGAATACCCCGTCAGGGTTCATCGCAAGAACCTCTGAGGCCGGTGTCTGCGCCGGAACCACTGTAACATCGCATCCCCTGTCACACAGAAGACGCAGAATATTGCGTTTAATGCCAAAATCGTAGGCAACAACCTTGTAGGTAAATTTCTCAGGCTTTGTGTAGCCCTGTCCAAGCTTCCAGGTGCCTTCCTTCCACTCGTAAGGTTCTTTGACTGACACAACCTTGGCAAGATCCATGCCCTTGATGCCCGGGAAGGCGCGGGCTTTCTCCAAAGCCTCTTCCTCGCTTACTCCGGGCTCAGTGGTCAGACAGGCGTTCTGAGCGCCTTTGTCGCGCAGGATCCTTGTCAGCATGCGGGTATCGATGCCGTAGATCCCCGGCTTGCCGTAGCCTTTGAGAAAATCACTCAGGCTCTTCTGATTACGGAAGTTCGACTGGGTAATGGAAAGGTCGCGGATTACAAGTCCCATCGCGAAGATATTTGAGGATTCGACATCCTCATCGTTGGTACCGTAATTGCCTATGTGAGGATAGGTGAGTGTGACTATCTGGCTGGCGTAGGAAGGATCAGTGAGAATCTCCTGGTAGCCGGTCATGGACGTATTAAAAACGACTTCCCCGACGGTTGTGGCTTCGGCCCCGAAGGCCTTGCCCCTGAAAACTGTACCGTCAGCGAGAGCCAGGATTGCGGATGCGACCACAATAACCCCCAGTTGCTATATTGTGACAATGACAGGACAGCGCTCACAAGGAGTCATGGTCTCATGTCCGCAACATTCTAGCACAACGGCCGGCGCTCTTCAGCCCATGTATTCACGTCATACGTATACGCCCAAAATCGGATGCCTTCCAATCCATTAAACTGTGCACAAGCACGACAAAATTATCAGGATACTGAAGTCATAAAACATCTTCAGGATCTAGGTATAGTCACTGAGGCCTGGTACCCGCTGGGAGGACGAGGGCACGTAAGAGAACTTATGCGTGACCCCGTATTAACCCAAATTGCGGAAAAACACGATAAATCTGTAGCTCAGGTAATTATCAGATGGCATCTGAAGCGCAGTGTAGTTGCTATTCCGGGGTCAAGCAATCCTGACCATATAAAGGAGAACATCTCGGTTTTTGATCGCAAGACCAGATTTTGTTCTTATCTTCCTGGCTATGTATGGGGAGGCCCCCGGTGTTATAGGCTTAGTTGGTGACCAGTTGGTTGAGCAAGACGGTGCGTGTGGACGAAATCTCCAGCTTAGATCAGTTCAAACACTCGAGAGATAAGAGGATTCTCATCCTGACAGGATGGCTGATAGCCTTGATCTGCACTTCAAGCGCTGGATCACTTGTCTGACCAGGCTCCGAGGCGTTGTAGATCGCAAGTATGAAGGAGGTGAACTCGCGGTCTCTGGGGATCCGTGGAAGGAAAGTCCGGATCACTTGCCAACATCGTTGACATCCTCACGCTGGACAGATCTTTCCGCCCGTCCGAGGACTGTAGTAAAAGATTAGACGTGAGTGCGCAAAGCTAACCCATCGCCGCAAGTAACTCACTGAGCTGGACCCACTGCGCCCTGCACATTGAGCACAGGAGGACGCTTCATGCGCGAGAACAAGGCATGGAGCTGATCCTCCATCGATTTGACGATAAAGCCTGTTAGGTCAGATCTTTCCTACCAGATCAAGAGACGGTTTGAGAGTTGCGGCTCCCGGATGCCAATTGGCCGGGCAGACGTTGTCGCCGTGCTCGCGGACAAACTCGAGCGCCTCTACACGGCGGAGTAACTCCGCTGCGTTGCGGCCGATGCTACCATCTACGATCTCGAAGGCACGCACGCGCAGATCAGGATCGATGATGAGCGTGGCGCGTTGCGCTGTTCCCGATCCCTCATCGAGTACCCCGAATGCGCGGGAGAGCGCTCCGCAACGATCGGCTAGCATTGGAAAGCGCAGCTCGCGTATGGTCGGTGTTGCATCGGCCCAGGCCTTATGGACGAACTGTGAGTCGGTGGAAGCCGAGAAGACGGCGCATCCGGCCTTCTCAAATCCTTCGAGGTTAGCGTTCAGATCCGAAAGCTCAGTCGGGCAGACGAAAGTGAAATCGGCAGGGTAGAAGAGGATCACGCTCCACTTGCCCTTGAGGGAGCCTAGCGAGATCTCAGTGAGCTTTCCAGCGTGGTATGCAGGAACGGTTAGATCAGGGAGCTGTTGATTCAATTGAGGCATACTGTACTCCTTGGTTATTGATAAGTGATGCTCTTTTGTTTCTTAATGATAACAGTTCCTATTATATGTATCGATTAAAGGTTCCCCCGCACTTTGCGAAACATAATCACGTGCATGAATAAGCCATACTTGATCAGTTGGTTTAAGTATTTACTCAATCTCTCGCAGAAGCGCTTTTAAAAACCAGCCTGACTGAGCATTATGGCTGTGGCCTCATAGGTTTTGTCCTGATAATTCGTGGTTAATTCCAGCTTCAACTCCTCAAGTATGTTTATCGCCTTGTAGGGCCATCGTCCCTCCTCTGCCGTGCTAAGCGGCAGATTGACCGTTACGTCGGCACAGCTGTTGTTGATTAAGTCGAAAGCTCAATGAGCGTCAGCCTATTTAGCATGACCCTCCGACCGGTCCAGGAAATTGACAGGTTGCTGTTGTCCATCGCCTTACTCATCAGGTATTCCGTAGCAGCGTAGACGAGTGGCGCCATGGACATCACCCACATCAGGGCGTAGATGCGGATTGCAGCTGTAGCCATATGGCACTCACCAGCACGCGTCGATCCTTGCGGCAGCGCATGCTCGCTCCACGACGCTATGGCGCTTCTGCGGCTCGAGTCTCTCGTTGCGCACGGTGAGCCTGATGATCTTCTGAAAAAAGCCTAAGACCACTAAGTGAAAGCTAAGTCATAAAAGAATCCGATCAGGGACTGATGCATCAGCTCAACAGGATCCAGAGCTCATGGCTCTGACTGACATCCCTTAAAGCCTCTCATAGCCCATGATCCATGCATAAGTCTGATTGTAAGTTCATGTCATAACTATGCCGGGTTCGAGACCAGCAAGCTGGTGAGCTATACTAGCGGCAGTTTTCTTGAAATTTTGAAGTAAGACGGTAGTGCGGTGAGGATCCCCGGCAACAGGACTGTAAAAGGCAGGGCGCTGCTTATACCGGCAGTGTCCGCGATCCTTTTGTGTCTGGTTTCCTGCACAACCTCAAAACCATCCCGGCCAAAGTCTGACAATATTGTTTTCAGGGTAAGCGGCGTATCAGACAGCCTGCGTCAGAACGTTGAGCGCTCTTTAAACTCAATGCCGCCGATCTCAAAGGGCCGCGCCATGGTGTTCAGGCGCGAGATCCGCGACAAGACCACACAGGCGCTGCGCGCCTATGGTTACTATCACCCTAAGGTTACCCTTGATATACCAAAAAAGGATGACAAATCCGGAACTGTCGGGGTAGACATCGACAGTGGCAAAAGGCTCTTCATACGTCAGGCGGATATCGAGATCCTGGGACAGGGAGCAAATTACGAATCCTTCAGACGCATCATAAAAAACAGCGGTCTAAAGTCCTATACCGCGCTTGACCACGGAAGATACGAGGAGCTTAAAAAAGCCCTGCGCGCCAACGCCATGCGTCTGGGCTTTTTTGACGCCAAGCTCATCTACTCGCGCATATTTGTCTATGAGGAGCAAAACTGCGCTGATATAGAGCTGGTGCTTGATACAGGAAAGCGATACAGCTTTGGCGCGCTCATCGCCGATGACAATACGCGGGAGCTTTTAAAACCGGCCGCGAGACTTTACGATCTTGATGAAGGCACGCCCTTTTCCTCAAACAAGATCAGCGCGTTCCAGGCCGCGATGTCACAGACTGGCTATTACAGATCAGTTGATCTTCAGCCCAGGGCGGATCTTAAGAAGGGGTACAAACTGCCGATGGAGCTCAAGCTTGAGCGCCGTCCCAAGAACGTGATGCGCCTTGGTATTGGATACTCAACAGATGAACGGGTACGCTTCCTCGCCGAGTGGGACAAGCCGCTTTTAAACAGCGCGGGTCATTCGCTTTCGACCTATGCCAGACTCTCATCTGTAAAACAGAACGCCGAGGCTATATACAAGATCCCGCGCAAGGATCCCAACCTTGATTACTATTATTTAAGGCTGGCGCAGCTACATACCGATTTGAACGACACAAAATCAGATCGCTCTCACGCCTCAATCCACTATGTGGCAAACCATACCGGAAAGTGGAGACGAGACTGGTCTGTAAGAGCAGAGTATGAGGACTACACCCAGAGCTACGAGAAAGGAACGGCCCTTGACGTAATGCCCGCGGTTCTGCTTTCAAGACGTGATAGCAGCGGTGGTCCTGACCCCAAGCGCGCCTACGATATTTCAGCCGATCTCTCGGGCGGGTCGAAGCTAGTATCAGACTACAGCTTCTTCCGCGTGGTCTTAAAAATGAGCGGGATCATAAGCCCTACTCCCAAAACCAGACTGATGCTGCGCTTCACTCAGGGCTGGAACACCGGCTCTGACGCGATGAAGCTTCCACCATCCTTGCGCTTTTTCGCAGGCGGCGACAATTCGGTACGCGGTTTTTCATACATGTCCCGCTCGCCGCGCGATGGCGGAGGACTTATCGGCGGACGCTATCTGACGCTCGGATCGGTTGAATTTCAGTTTCCAATCGGAGCTGCCAATCAGCGCGGCGCGGTTTTCCTTGACGCTGGCAAATCCTACAACCATATAGGCAGCGGAAGCATGCTGTATGGTCCCGGTATAGGCTACCGTTACCTTTCACGTTTTGGCACGGTAAGAGTAGATCTCGCGGCCGGAATAAGCGATAACGAAAGCGGCTTTAAACTGCATTTCGCGTTCGGACCGGAGTTTTAAAATGCGCAGGGCACTGTTCACCGCTTTGGGTTTTGTGGTCTTTGCCATAGCAGGTCTGGCAGCTGTGATGCTCTGGTATCTGCTGTACACCACAGACGGGGCAAGACTTGTCTTAAGGACCGCATCGCGCGCGCTTGATGGCAGCGCGTCCATCGCGCTTGAGATCAAATCAGGCTGCCTTGCCCATGGCTTTGATTCAGAGGGACCCTTTGTGGTCGAGGTTCCGGGCACCGTGCGCGTGAGCGCTGACAGTCTTTCCATACGCTATTCTCTGAGAAAATACCTGCTTACGGGCACGCTCGTGGTCGATACTCTCAAGGCGCCATCACTTGAGGTAAAACTCATTTCAGATAAAAACAGCAGGTATGAGAAAGAGAAGGAACAGTCTGCCTCCCGGCCATCTGATACTCTATTTCGCGTTGATATTCCGGTCAAGGCCGTAGTCAGGCATATTTACGCTGACAATTTTGCCTACCGTTCTGACGTGGTTGACGTGCTCTCTGAGAAAACCGATCTGAGCGCCTCCTGCGGAGGCGATTATGCCGGGGTCCTTTCAGGAAAGCTTGATGGAGTGGATGTCCACTTAAAATATCAGGGTGATGGCAAAAGCGATCCTCTCCCTCTTGTCAAAAGCTTTGGCGGTGATGGAATTGAGCCCTTCGACACTATAGATCTTCCGCTTGATACCGAGATCCGAAATTTAAGCCTGAAGTCCGCCCGCTACCATATGGACGGCTTTGACACGGGTATCTTCGATGCCTACGTGGATGCCGGATGGAAAGGGCATCTGCTTGAGGTAAAAAGGATTGGGATAAATCACGAGTGGGGGCACGCGGGACTTTCGGGAAAAATGGATTTCTCGCGTTACTTCGGACTTGATTTTAAAATAAATTACCATGGCGCGATGGATAAAGCCGCCCGTGAGAGGTTTAAGGGCTCGCTCGCAGGTCTTGAGGGCAGGGGAACCATAAAAGGAGATCTTACGGATCTGAGCGTGAGCGCGGATAATGAGGCGCCGGGATCTTTGAAGGCCAGCGCACGTATAAACACTCTCTCAGGTCTATTTCCTTTTGAGGCAAAAGCCTCATCTGATCTTCTGGTATGGCCGCTCTGGATGCCTGCCTCTCTTGCCGGAAGCGTAAGCGTGGTTAAGCCCGATCTGTTAAATGACAGGAAGGTCTCCGACGCGGCGGCCGAGTTCGCGCTCATCCCGGACAAAACCTTCGGCGCTCGCGTATCCTCCGCTGAGGCAAGCTTAAGCGGTTTCCTTAATGGCACGCTTAAAACTGTTTTCTCAGGCACTATCTCCGGCTACGGCCTTTCTTCTCTCAAAACCAGGCTTGAGGGCAGTCTCGTACATTTCAGACCGGTTTTAAAGAACCTTTCACTTGACGGTCGCTATATGGGATCTGACATAAAGGCAAAGCTTGATGGCAAGGATCCCGATGACATAAAAGAGCTATTCTCAGGCAATGTGAGTGTCTCCTCAGAGGATCCACACAAGGCGGTACCTTTGCTTACAGGCAAAACCTGGGCACAGGCCCATACCAGGGTAAGACTTGATGGTGATGCCGGGCAACTTGAATTAAGCGCTCTTAAAGGTGCTTTCAAAGTTAAAAATCTCTCCCCCGGGTTTAGCGCAAAAAAAATCAGCGTGGATCAAAACCGGGTTGAAATAGACAGCCTTGAGCTTAAGGATGGCTCATCAAGACTCAGTCTTAACGGTAAGGTGGGGAAGAATTCTGAACTCGCCGGCAGATTTGAACTTGCAAATCTCAGCCAGATGCTACCTGCCCTTTCTGGCAGCGCTGATGGCAGGATCATGTTAGATGGTGACATCACAAGTCCTCAGGCCAGAGTCACGGCGACCTCACCCAAAATCAGGCTGGGCACTCATGAATTCTCAGGGGTTACGCTGAGCGCGTCGGCTGATATTGCGCGCAACAGTGTCGCGCTAACTCTGCTTTCTGATACGGTTTCACTTGCACCCGGGCTTAGTCCTTCCAGAAAATGCGCGCTTGATTTGAACGGCAGTCTTAAAAAACACTCTGCGGTTATGAGCTGCTCTGGACGCAACGGAGGCTTTCTTGGACTTGACGGTGGTCTTGACGCCGGGACCCTAAGGTGGAGCGGCAGGGTCAATGATTTTATTTTAGAAAGCGAGTTTGCCGACACGGTAAGCCTGGTATCTCCCGTGCCGCTTGAGCTTAATCTCAGAACTCTTGAAGGCAGCGTAGGTGACGCGTCACTGCGTGGCAACGGAGTTCTTGAGCTCTCAAAAGCCCGTTTTTCGCCTAAATCTCTTGGATTTGAAATAGCCGTAAAAGCACTTAATATCGCCCCCTTCAAAAAACTTCTGCCTGAGAAATGGGATTTGTCAGGATCCGCGGACGGCAGAATAAGCGTTCTTGGAAACCCCGGACTTCCCAGAGTTAAATCCGATATCGAAATCAGCAACGGCCGTATCGCGCTGCCAGACGCGGTCTTTGCCTTCTCGCGTTTTAAGTTCGGGGTAGACGGGGACAGAGGCGGGATCTCTTTTACCACGGACGCTGCTATAAAACGCGATGGCGGAAACATCGTAGGAACCATCCACATCTCAGATCCGCGTGGAGTTAAGCGCCTCTCAGGTTCGCTTAAAGTAGATGGCTTCAGACTTTCGCGTCTTCGCCATTTAGGCGGCGGCTTTAATGATCTTGACGGAACGGCGCGCTCTGATCTCACCTTCGGCGGAACGCTTGCCCGTCCTCTCATCTACGGTACCGCCGGAGTGAGCGGATCGGCCGAGCCCAGATATGACATAGGCAGGATCGACAGGTTCAATTTTGACCTGACGGCAAATGGGCATGGCGGAGCTCTCAGGGGCACGGTATACATGAACCAGGGGAGAATTGATTTCAACGGTCCTCTCGACTGGTCTGAGGGCGCGCGCGGATCCATCGCCTTGACCTCAAGAGGACTTACCGTATTTCTTTTAGGCTATGGCGAATGTCAGGCTGATATTGATGTCATGGCAAAGCTTGATGATGTCCCCATGCTTACAGGCAATATCTCAATCCCCACAGCCGAGATCATGGTAAACAACTTCGAGGATGATGCGGTTTTCCCATCACCAGATGAGGTGATAGTAGGAAGCGGCGGTGCTCAGGAGCTCATTGAGAGACAGCGCAAAAAGGTCCGGACAGAAGGCAGTGTTATGGATCTTACAGTAGCACTTGGCAGCAAGGTAAGGGTCAGAGCCATGGGGCTTAAGGCGCTGGCGCAGGGGCAGGTAAGGCTGGTCAAGGGCAGTAATGACAGTGAGCCCAGAGCGCAGGGTCAGATAAGTCTTGTAGACGGACACGCCGAATTGTACGGTCACCGCTTTCTTGTTTCCTATGCTCAATCCGAGTTTGATGGTAAGATAACCAATCCAAAAATCAGAGCTGAAGTCGTAGCTGATCCTTCATCTATTGAGGATGACGTGATTGCCGGAGTGCGTGTAAAGGGAACGGTTTCCGATCCTTCCATAACGCTTTTCTCAAGACCGGCCATGTCCCAGAACGAAATCCTGTCGTATCTGTTGTACGGACACGGACTCGAGAAGACACCGGAGAACCCGGAGAGCAGCAGCAGTCAGCTGCTGCTTGCCCTGGGACTTGGTACGACGTCAGGGCTTATGAACTCCATCTCTGACGCTTTTGGCATGAGAAACCTCCAGTTTGGTTCCTCAGGCAGCGGTGAAAACACCCAGGTTGGAGTTCAGGGCTATCTGACCAACAGGATCATGATTTCATATGGTTACGGCGTGTTCTCATCGGTAGGCGAGTTCAGGCTGCGCTATGAGCTGATGCGCAAGTTATACGCGGAGTTCATTTCATCCGTGGATCAGGCGGTAGATCTTGTCTACAGTTTTGATTTCAACTGAGGAACTAAGGTGCGATGACAGTTGTAAAAAAATTAATACCCCTTTATACAAAGGAACAGATCCAGAATAAAGTTGCCGAGCTCGGGTCAAAAATCGCGGACGACTATAAGGGTGAGGAAATCATCTGCGTCTGCGTGCTCAAGGGAGCGGTGTTCTTTTTTACAGATCTGGTCCGCGCGATCGGCGAGAAATGCCCTGAACTCATCATCGATTTTCTGCGCGCCTCATCATATGGCGATGGAACCCAGACAAGCTCTGTAGTCAAAATTACCAAAGATGTCGATATGGACGTGCGCGGACGCAATGTCCTGTTTATTGAGGATGTAATAGATTCCGGCGTCACCATGAGCAAGCTTATCCCAATGTTCAGGGAGCGCGGCGCGAAATCGGTAAAGCTCTGCGCGCTTATCGACAAGCGCGAGCGCCGCGAGACATCAATTGAGATAGACTACGCGGGATTTGTCCTGGACAGAGGCTTTATCGTAGGCTATGGTCTTGACCTTGCTGAGAAATACCGTCAGCTGCCTGCAATATACGAGGCTGTAGTTGACTGAGAATACCAAAGAAGATCAGGAGAATGGCGCGATCCCTCTTGATGCGGTAATGGAGCTGGAGCGCGCCGATATAGCGATCGATTTCGGACAGTCTGATTTTAAGAGTACCTCAGAGCTTGAGCCCAGAGCCTTTGAGGAGCTGCAGTTGCGCGCGCGCAACGCCTGCCGCAGGCTGCTTGACGATCCTCTTTCTGATGTGATGCTGCTCGACTGTCCTGAGGAGAGCGTGGATCCAATCTCCTTTGCCTGTGATCTTTTAAAATCTCTTGGCTCAAAGCAGATAAAATCGCTGCTAAGTCCATCCAAAAAAGAACTTTTCGAATCTGCTGACGGGAGCGGGCTCTTGAAGACCTTCAAAGGCGTACTCGTTCTTCCCTGCGCCCTGTTCTCCGACCACCAGAAATGGGTCTTAAAGATCCGTTCAGCCCTTAAGGATAACCCTGATCTCAAGCTTCTTATAGCTGGGGACAGCGTTGATCTCGCGCTGCTTGAGGCTCTCTGGCCCGGACTTGACTGCGCTCTGAGAGCCGATACCGATCTTGAGTTCCAGTCACCAGGCGGTGCCTTTCTTGTTGGAGGGCTTATCAGATCCTGGAGGGCTGAGGGGATAAAGGACTGCTCGCGCGATGCGGTGATCCTGCTGTGCTCCCTGCTCTCCCGTCTTGCAGGCGATCGCCGTTATATAGCTCTTCCAATAAGGCGCATGAAGGCTCTTTTGCGTGAGGCGTCAGCTTTTGAAAATGGACAGGTAGTCTCATCACGAAGCCTTTTAAAGGCGGTGGGAGCCTCAGATTACCGTTTGAATTTTGATTCAAAGGCCGCGCTGCGCGACCACCGCGACAGCCAGATCCTTATCGCGACACAGGGAACAGAGGTAGGTCAGATAAACGGTCTTTCGGTAATTGAAACGGCCGGTACCTCCTATGTTTACGGAGAGCCTGTAAGAATCACCGCATCGATGCGGGCAGGCGGTGATGGCGAGGTTGTGGATATTGAGCGCAAGGCCGAGCTCGCCGGGCAGATCCATGCCAAGGCCATGATGATCATAAACGGATTTCTGTCACGTGAATTCGGTACCATCTCGCCCCTGCCTGCCACGGCAAGTCTGGTGTTCGAGCAGTCTTATACCGAGATAGACGGTGACAGCGCGTCGCTTACTGGGCTGTGCGCGGTGCTTTCGTGTTTCGCGGATCTGCCGATAAGACAGGATCTGGCGGTAACCGGCGCCGTAGATCAGCTTGGTGATGTCCAGCCTGTGGGCGGGGTGAATGAGAAGATCGAGGGATTCTTCAGGATCTGCCGCCTGCACGGTCTTACCGGAACGCAGGGTGTGGTGATCCCGATCTCCTGTGTGCCACAGCTGGTATTAAGACCATCGGTTCTAAAGGCGGTGCGCGAGGGTAAATTTCATATCTATACCGTCTCGCACGTTACCGGCGCGATGAGGATCCTGACCGGTGTTGAGTGGGGGGATCCCCAGACCGAGAACACCATCGCCTGGAGAATAAGCGATCGTCTCGATCAGATCTCAAACCGTGACGCAGGGCATGCCTGGTGGCATTTCTGGTAAATCCTTTCTAGCGTAAAGCCGCGCTATGTTTTGTGGATCGGGGATAGGTCCCGGAGAATATAGCGCGTCCATATTTATTTCTTCCTAAATTTTATAATGGATAAAAATGCGTTAAGCCGCAAAAATCTCCAACAGGAAAGCTCTGACTATTGCTGATCTGGTATAACTCTAATGGAGAAAAATGCGGATTAACGCAATTTCATATCATAGAATGGAGCTGAGAGTATGGAAATACGCAGAGACATCTATCTGTAGAAGCTGATCTCAAAAATGCAAAACAGCCTTATCAAAGTGCTCACAGGTCTTCGCTGATGCGGTAAATCCTATCTCCTGTTCAGGCTGTTCAGCGATCATCTGAAAAAGGAGCGTGTGAGAGCTGATCACATCATTGAGATTGCCTTTGATACCTTTGAAAACCGAAAGTATCGCTAGCCGGAGGTTCTGTATCCGTACCTGATGGATAAAATTCAGGATGAGCAAATGTATTATGTCCTTTTGGATGAGGTACAGCTTCTTGACGATTTTGAGTCCGTTTTAAATAGTCTAGTCTGTATCTTTTAAATTTAGGTAATCGATCATAGCTTAGAGCACGTCTCCAGAGCGGAGGCGAGCTCTTCGTTATTGATGGTTACATTGAGTTTTTTAA
>SFGV01000020.1 GCA_004557545.1 Succinatimonas hippei | reverse complement strand
CGGCGTACAGCTGGATACGGCAGTGCTCAATTCAGATGGAGAAACTTCATTTCAGCACCTCAGCCGCTTTGGAAAGAAGCTTGAGGACGCTGTTATAAGCGTCAGTGATGAAAATGGGGAAACCTGTGTCAGAGTACCAGCGTATAACGGTGATAATTTTTCATCTCAAAACGGCGGGGCTTTTAAATTTAAGGTCAAAACCAACGGTCGTTACTACAATCCGGGCGACACTATCACTTATCTCGCGGTAAAAAGGCATTCCGATAGTACTCAGACAGAGCCGAATCAGCTGCTGCTTGATGAGATCAACCCAAATGGTCTTGTGTTCAAAACCTTTAAAATCAATAAATCGATTTATGGCTCATATAGCGCGTCAATTAAAATCCCCAAATTTAAAGGGGTAAGCGGCAACTGGAATCTCGTTTTACGAACCGCCTCAGGCGAGATACTTAACGAGCGCGAGATCACCATAGGACAGGATCCTGACGATAGCTTTACTATCTCACATTATGGCATCTCAAGAATTCTGTTTTCAGGGGACCACGAGAACCTTACATTCCGCGCGCTTTACCCCGATGGACAATCTGCCTATGGTCTAAGCGCGACAGCGTCAGTCACTTATCTAAATGACCGCAATCCATTTGAGGCGTATCCTGAATACGCTGTAGGGCCTGAGATCTTTGAGAAAGACTGGAACGATACCAAAACGCTCAGGCCAACCTCAACTGACGATAACGGTGTAGCGTCATTTCTTTTAACGGTAGCTCAGCATACCTATCCAAGACGCGCCGTGGTAAAAACCATATTTCGTGATCAGGAAGGTAAAGAAGAGCAATTTGAAAGACAATGGCATGTTGCCCCGTCTGATAATATCTGCGGCATAAAACTTACCGAGCGTGAGGACAGCCGCTACGCCGACACCATGATTTTCAACCCGCATGGAAGACCGGTTTCAGGGCGTATTTACTACAGGATCTCTCAGCTAAAACCTGCTCCTTTGTACACCAACAGCTCTGGTAGCTGGAAATATAAATTTGAACAGGTAAAAATCAGAATTTCATCAGGCAACATTGATTTCAACTCGTCACACCCCCAGTCAGGACGGATCGTTCTGCCTAAAGATTCTGGCGCTTACCTGATTGAGCTTTTAACAGCGTCAGGTATACGCACGTCGCTTAAGTTTGTAAATGATTATTCCGCGCTGACCCCAAAATCTCAGGAATTAAAGCTAAAAGTCAAAGAAATTGGTAAAGGAAATTTTGCCCTGATTTTTAAATCTGCGTACGAAGGACGAGCTGTACTCGCCGCGTCAAATTCCTACAACCTTAATACCAGATCATTTGAGGTAAAAAAAGGTCTAAACAGCCTGCGATTTAACTTTGAAACCCGGCTGGACGAGCCGTTAAAAGTCAGCCTCACTGTATTTTTCAAACAAAATGCCTTGCTAGTGAATACCGCCAAAGGCGAGACTACTTTAAAAAACTTCAGCAACGTTACCGATTTCTCACCGGTAATTGACACCTCTGAAAGAAGAACTTCAGATGGTGATTCTTTAACCGTTCACCTGTCACCCGGAATAAAGGGAAGTCAATGCTCATATCTTCTCAGAGTGATATCAACTCCTTTTTCGGTATCCGATTCATTTCCGGATTTTGTTTCAGACAAATTACTGGATCGTAAGCTTTCGAAAACTATTTATTCGGGGATCATCCACTCTCCTGCTGACGTCGAGATGGCGAAAATAGACATCCCGCTTGGAATGAATGACCAGCATATTGAAATAAAAGCCTTCGCGTTTAATGAATATTTAAGCGGCTATGCTGAAAAAAGTCTTGATATAAAATTTCCAGCTCAGCTTAAAGTCAGTGATTTTTCATTTCTTAACAAAGGTGATGTAGCGGCTCCTGAGGTAAAAATAATCAACGGCAGATCCTCGGCGCGCTTTAACGTAAAAGCTGAGTGCAGCGGCGCCGCCGTATGCTCGCTTGAGCGTTCATGCGAAATTGTCAGCGGTGACAGTTACAGCTTTGTTCTTCCGATCACCACCAATTCAACCGGCCGGGCCGTACTCAAGATCCATCTTGAAGGCGGAGGGCTCATCCGCGATTACCGCCGCGAGTTTGACGTCATACCCCCCTGGGCGCCGGAGCTCTATACCGAGCTTATACCGCTTAAGGCTCTGGAAAAACAAATCTACGCCCCTGACATCAATTTTTCCCAGGTGTCGCAAAAAGCCATAAGCTGCGGTACTGTTCCATACACCAACCGGAAGGTCTTTACCAATGTTCTGCTGTCGAGCTATAACGCTGAGTTGTCAGAATATCTGATTACAACTCTCGGGATGGTCGAGGCCAACCGTTATCTGATAACTGGAACCGAGGCCAACTTGGACAGCGTATCAGCCATGATTCAGTCACGCGTTGATTCAGTCGCGGTCAGAGTAATGGATGACGGAAAACTGAAAGCGGACGCGTCAGCGCCAAAATACAGCGATTTTTATACCGTGGAAGCCGCAATATTGCTGCACAGAGCCAGAGAACAGGGGTACAGCGTTAGTTCTGAAATAATCTCAGCGCTTGATAAGCACTGTGAGTCGCTTTATTTCAGTGTCACTGATTCTGCTATGCGCTCGGCGCTTCTTTACCATAAAGTGCTTTTTGACAAATCTTATGACAAAGGATCAGCGCGCGCGCTCGCCAATGAGCTTATTAACGCCCCTGACATGACATCACCGATGGCGCTATGCATGCTCGCCAGCGTCTACCATTACTGTGATGATGATGACAACGCCTCACTGGCGATATCGCTCTCTCTTTCAAGACTAAACCGGAACCTGTCAATGCTCGATACATTCCGCAATGATGACAGCGCCACAGACTTCAAAAAACTCTACTATCTGATGGACTGCGATACCCTACCTGTAGCGACCCCCGCGTTGCACGCCGCGTCAGTGCTGTATGCCATAGAGGACACCAAACAGTATGGTTTTTTAGACCAGGTGCTTTCAATTTTGAGGACGGACGAGTTCTCATCAGGATTGCGTATACCGGTTACAAGCGCACTACTCGCAATGTCAAAGTTTGAAAATGACAAAACAACCTTGACCGAATTTCCGGATCAGTGGGATAAGGTAATGCTCGAGAATAGATCTCAAAAGCCGGTTTTCTGTACCGCGGCGGCCTACGGTTACAACATGAATAAGATCCTGGAGCCTGAAAACAGCGATCTTAAGATAAATGTCTCCGTTCAAAAGCAGGATTCTCTGACGCCTTTCTCCCAGAGTCATTCCGTAAGGCTGGAGGATGATTTTGTGCTGGCGGTCGACATCACCAGTAAAAAACAGAGTTCATCCGTCTTTAAGATAGTCATTCCGCAAATCCCTGGTATGCGCTTTGAACGCGTGCTAAAAGGTCTGGATCCACACTTTATGAAGCTCGGACCGCTTTCCCGGGTAATAAGCTACGCCCACTCAGAGCGAAGCATGACCATCATCGCGTACTGCCGTAGCGGAGTCACCTCCAGAATAGCCATTCTGGTGCGTCCGACAATGCGCGGACATTTTGAGCTGCCTTCAATAGAGGTAGGCGAGCAGCACGAGGTACTCAAACCAATTCATTGGGCAGACAGCGGAACACTGAGAGTTGAATAGAACTTTCCCAATCAGTAGGACTATACGATAACCCACAGAATATAGTCCCGTGGAAATCGCCTACAAAGCCTATGAAAAACGCGGGAAAATTGGATAAAGGATATGCTCGATATTGAAGACTTTGATTTAGAAAAATTTAGTAATGAAGTTCAAGATGATGTTGGTTTATTGCAGTACCTATATTACGATTTAAGAAGTGATTTAGAAGACGATGAAATGCAAGACACGTATTTTGGAGAAACTTTTGAAGATGTAAAAGAATTAACAGAGAAAGTCTTAAAGAAGTACAATGCAGAAGGAATACTTGATCTGAATGTGTTTAATCGTAATTTTTCAAGAGAACAGTATTTAAACTTTTATGATGATATAAATCAAGTATATACCAAAATAATAGAGAACGAGCGCAAATAAGGCTCGTGTTGACAATGGAGAGTGGCGACTCATCAGGATGAACCCGTCGCACATTGAGATCTTGCAGCTACTCGGTATCGTGCCAAAACCTGAAGAGCCTCCGCAGAGAAAACGTGGCAGACCGGTGGGAAGCAAAAACAAACCAAAGGTTACCGCTCATGAGACGGCTGAGAGCAAATGATAATGGAACAGATATAAAAGGGACTATACGGGGAAATCATGTATAGTCCCGCTGGTTGGTAAAGTTCTAGTTGAATAAACAGGATAAGGATCCTGAGCATAATGGCACCATTTGCGGTGCCTTTTTATCAGACCGCTCCGACCTGTTTGAAATAAGTGGTTGATGCGTTGTGGAACACCGCGTCAAAGCCGTTGCGCTCGAGCGCCCCTACCACCTCATCAACACTCCTTGAGTCGTTTACCGTCCACTGCTCAAGATATTTACCCTTGTGCGCATAGCCGCCCGGCTCGGTTGATGACCCGGCTGAAACCGCGGTTATCCCAAGCGGAATTATCAGATCGCGGAACTCGGCGCTCTCACGGGTTGAAATGGCCAGATCAAGCTCGTTATCAAAGATCCTGAAAGCGCAGATCACCTGTACCATCTTGGCATCCGACAGAGGAAGCGTGGGCTGGAAGCCGCCGGCGGCAGGACGCAGCCTCGGGAAGGAAACTGACATCTGGGTCTTCCAGTAATGCTCACGCATATACAGAAGATGCAGCGCGACGCAGCAAAGATCCACTCTCCAGTCATAAAGCCCCAGCAGAGCTCCCACGCCTACCTTGTCTATGCCCGCGCGCCCCAGACGGTCAGGTGTCTCCATACGCCAGCGCATGTCGGCTTTCTTGCCACCCAGGTGCACTTCTTTGTAACGCCCTGGATGGTAGGTCTCCTGATAAACTGACACCGCGTCAAGTCCTAAGGTCTTAAGCTCAGCGTAGTCCTCCTCTGACAGAGGCTGAACCTCCATCTGAAGATAGGCGGCATACTGCTTTACAAGCGGCAGAACCTTACGGAAATAGTCCATTCCGCCACGATGCTCATTCTCGCCTGAGACCAGAAGGATGTTCTGGTAGCCCATTTTGGCTATGGCCTCGCATTCCTCTTTTATTTCATCAAGCGTCAGCACCACGCGCGGAAATTTGTTTAAAACCGAAAATCCGCAGTAGGCGCATTTGTTTGAGCAAAGATTGGTAAGGTACAGCGGCAGATACATATTCACGCAACGGCCAAAGCGGCGGCGCGTGATCTGCTCTGACATCGTTGCCATCACATCAAGATAATGACGTCTGGCGTTCTCTGAAATGAGGGCGGCGAAATCCTCTACTGTTTTGGGCCCCTGCTTTGACAGCGCGCGTTCTACGTCACTGTCAGTGCGGCTGTCTACCAGATCGCGGAACTTGTCAACGTCGATCTTTGAGATCTCATCATAAAAGCTCATTATTTCATCGCCTCCTTTAAGAAGGCCTCCATCGGGGAGGTAGCCCTCGCGGTCTCATTGCGACCGGCAAGTCCCGCCTCATACGCTTCGCGGCCTGACTGCTGAGCAAGCTTGAACGCGCCCGCCATCTTCACCGGATCGCCTGAGGCCGCAATGGCGGTATTCACCATCACCGCGTCAGCGCCCAGTTCAAAGGCCTTGCACGCGTCAGATGGCGCGCCTATACCAGCGTCAACCACTACCGGAACATGCGCGCTGGCAATGATGATCTTAAGCATGGCCAAAGTCTCAAGCCCGCGGGCTGATCCTATGGGAGCGCCAAGCGGCATTACGGCGGCGCAACCGGCCTCCTCAAGCCTGCGCGCCAAAACCGGATCGGCCTGAATATAAGGAAATACCTTAAAGCCGTCCTTTACCAGAGTCTCACAGGCCTCAAGCGTTTCAACAGGATCAGGAAGCAGATAACGAACATCAGGGTGGATCTCCACTTTAATCCAGTCAGTGCCCAGAGCCTCGCGGGCAAGACGGGCCGCGAAAATCGCCTCCTTGGCGTTCTTCGCGCCTGAGGTGTTGGGCATAAGGGTGACACCCATGTCCTTGAGCGGTTTTACTATCTCATCGCTGTGACGCTGGGCGTCAACCCTTTTTACCGCCATGGTCGCGATTTGCGCCCCTGAGGCCTTGCACGCCTGCGCCAGCTGCTCGCCTGACGCGTACTTGCCGGTTCCGATGATGAGACGGCTTTCAAATTCCCTACCGCCTAGTTTTAGTTTTTCCATAATGGTCAGCCTCCTGCTACCAGACTGAAGACGTCGATTTCCATTCCGTCCTTCAGCTCAAAATTCTTCCATGAGGTCTTGGGGATGACTTCACCCGCGCACGCCGCGGCGGCGCCTTCTGGTTTGATACCAAGCTCAACACAGAGATCCATAAGGGTCTTGCCATCTGATATCTCGCGCGATGAGCCGTTAAAAACTATTTTCATGTGAACTCCTGTCAAATTTCGTGAGAGCAGACTGCGCAACCCTTGTCACGTATTAGTCTGAAATGTCTTATGACGCGTTTTTCCATGTCATGAACCCAAAGCTGTCCCCAGACGGGCTTGCCGATAAAGCATTCCATGGCAAGCTGCGCGGCTTCAGCTGAGATCTGCTCGGCGTAGGGACCGGTGATCCCGCGAAACTGCGGCTTGGCGTCAGCTCCTGCAAAACAGGCATAGCACCCGTGCTCTTTTACAAATTCAGGATCCGAGAACCTGAAGGCGCAGTATATTCCTTCTCCGGCGGCTACCGAGGCATGGATAAAGTCCTTGTGAAGCTTCAGGCACATTTTGCTCGAAAGAAGCCTGGTCGCGACATTGTCGGTAAGATCCATCACAAGATCGGCACCATTTACGAAATCCGCGAAGTTCTCCTCAACCACGCGCTTTTCAAAAACCCTGACATTTACAGACGGATCGAGCTTTAGGATCTCTCGTTTTAGGCATTCAGCCTTTACCCTGCCTATGTCATCGTAGTTAAACATCACCTGACGGTGCAGGTTCGAGTCCTCAACCGTATCGTCATCGGCGATAGTAATGTTCTTTAAACCGGCTGCCGCGAGCAGATAGGTACAAAGCCCTCCAAGCCCGCCGGCCCCGATCACCGCGACATGTTTTTTTTCAAGTATGCCATCGAGCCTGTCATAGCCCTCAAGCAGTCTGGGGCGCTCATAGCGCATTTTTCATCTCCTGGGGATCTCTTCCCCTCCGTTTCCGATCCGGTCAATCCATCGTTTGATCACGCTGTCTGGATCGGTGCTCCTGGTTATCGCGGTCACTAACGCGACCGATCTGACGCCGGTGCCCAGAACGGCGCCGGCGTTTTGTTCATTTATGCCGCCAATGCAGGTTAAAGGGACATTGTTTCCAACCATCGCTATCTGACGGCGCAGCTTCACCACGCCCTGAGGGGATGAAGGCATCTGCTTGGTATTGGTCGGGAAGATGTGTCCAAGCGCGATGTAGGAAGGGTTTAACTGCAAGGCCTTTACAAGCTCATATACCCCGTGGGTAGAAACCCCGAGCCTAAGCCCCGCTCTGCGGATGAGCTCCAGATCGGCGTGTCTGAGATCCTCCATCCCAAGGTGAACGCCATAGGCGCGCTCCTCAATGGCAAGCTCATACCAGTCATCCACAAAGAGTCTGGCGTGTCCCTCACGGCAGATCCACACGGATTGCCGTATCTGTTCGCGGATGAAATCAGGATCTCCGCTCTTGATGCGAAGCTGAACTGTTTTCACGCCATCGCGCACGCATCTTGCAACCCACTCCGGAGTATCCACTACAGGATAAATTCCAAGTTTTAAAGGACAGCGGCGGAAAGGGCCCGCGAACATAGGAAAACCGTTTTCATGCACCGACGGCATATATCTGAGTTCCCGCGGCATTCCGTGATGGCCAAGCGGCGGACGGTCGTTTGAGGCCTCAAAATCAGGATTTGTGATCCCCTCGTATACATAAGCCTTTGCCAGTACCACAGCGTCCTGCGGCGCGTATCCCTGAGCGAGAAAAGCCGCGATGGCCGAGGAGAGCGCGCAGCCGCCGCCATGGGCGCCTTTGCCCTTGAGCTTTGGCAGCTCCATGGTGAAGCTCAGATCCTCTGAGACAAAGGTGTCACGCGCTCTTGATGAGCTCAGATCATGACCGCCCTTGATAACCACGGCTTTGGCGCCCATGGCTAGAAATTCCTGACCTAAGGCCTGGGGGCCCTCGATGTCATAGCGCGCGTAATCCCATCCGGCAAGCTCCAGCGCCTCATCAAGATTAGGCGTAAACACCGATGAGACCTTCAGGATCCTGCCTAAAAAAACCCTGAGATCCGCGCTGTCCATGCGCCCTGAGGTCGCGGTAAGCACCGGATCCCAGACCACTTTGGCTCCCTTAAAACGAGTTTCAAGCGCGTCTAAGGTGATCCTGAGCACCTCCTCGGAGCTTATAAAGCCTACCTTTACAGCCTTAACCTCAGGCCAGTCCGTAGCGGCAAGATTTAAAGAGGTGTCAAAAACATCAGAGCCAATTGCCCCCACCGCGGCGACTCTTGACAAAGACTGCGCGGTGACGGCGGTCGCGCACGGCAACGCCCAGCTACCGCAATCGTGTACGGTAATACAGTCAGCGGTAAGCCCCGCCCCGCCGCCTGAGTCGGTGGCGGCTATTACCAGCACCATCGGGCGGCGCGCCACAGGATCGGCAAGGGCGATAAGCTCGCTCTCCTTTACCGTCCCGTCACTTTTAAACGAAAAGGTCTTCTCTTCAGTCATTCAAACCGTCCTGTACTCAGTCTGCCTTGTTCTCTTCATTGGAATAGCGGTAAACCAGCGCGCGGTTGAGCCTGATCGGGCAGAAGCGCGGGCCGCACATTGAGCAGAAGGCCGGAGTGTGTCCGCAATCCTCCGGCATCTTGGAGGACCAGACCTTATAGGCGTGCATTGGATCAAGCGATAACGTGAACTGGTCATACCAGCGGAATTCCGCGCGGGCCCTGCCCATCGCGTCATCGCGTATGGTGGCTCCGGGAAGATGACGCGCGAGATCGGCCGCGTGCGCCGCGAGGCGGAATACCAGAAGTCCCTGACGCACGTCCTCTTCCTCAGGCAGAGCGAGGTGCTCTGCCGGGGTTACATAGCAGAGCATCGAGGTTCCGCACTCGGCGATGCGCGCCCCGCCTATAGCCGCGGTAACGTGGTCAAAGCCCGGGGCTATGTCTGATACCAGAGGTCCTAAGGTATAAAAAGGCGCGTCCTTGCAGTAGCGCTCCTCAAGGCGCTGGTTCTCTTCGATGCGATCCATGGGAACGTGTCCCGGACCCTCGACAAATGACTGAACCCCGGCCTCCCGGCAGCGCTCAATGAGTTTTCCAATATTCTCAAGCTCGCCGTACTGCGCCTTGTCACAGGCGTCGGCGATGCATCCCGGGCGCAGGCCGTCACCTAATGAAAGCGCAACGTCATAGTCATGACAGATCTCTAAAATCTCGTCAAAATGCTCCCAGGCCATGTTCTCGCTTTCATGGTTCATCATGGCCGCGGCCATGAGCGAGCCGCCTCTTGAGATAATGCCAAGGGTTCTCTTGGCGGCGTATGGCAGAAGATCGCTGGTAAGACCGGCGTGAATCGTAAAGTAATCAACCCCCTGACGGGCCTGATCGAGTATGGTCTTTTTAAACAGATCCCATGTAAGGTCTTTGGCTCTGCCCTCGGCTCTGTCCAGAGCCTCATAAACCGGCACCGTTCCCATAGGCACTGGTGAGCGGCGCAGCAGCGCGTCACGCAGAGGTCCCAGCTCCTTGATACCAGTTGAGAGATCCATGATGGTATCCGCGCCGTATTTTAAGGAAACCCTGAGCTTTTTGATCTCCTCCTCATAGCCTGAGGAGAGCGATGAGGCTCCGATGTTGGCGTTGACCTTGACGCTAAAAGCCTTGCCTATGAGCATAGGCTCGCTTTCAGGATGATTGGCGTTGGCGGGAAGCGCGGCGCGCCCCGCGGCAAGCTCCTTCATGACAAACTCAGGGGTAAAGGCCATATCAGGGCCGTAGGCCATAGACTCGCGCGTCGCGGCGTATTCCATCTCTGCCGTTACGTGACCTTCTTTGGCGTAATCAAGCTGGGTTTTGTGAACCTTGCGAACCTCGCCGTCTTTGTAAGAACCGCCCCATGACTCGCGTGCTCTGGGAAGAACCCCGTCGGTCTGAGGTCCGCTTACATCCTGAACAAGTATTTTTTCACCATTTGAGAGGCAAAGCTGTTTGAAAGGTACGCTTATGCCCTCTCTTGAGGTGTTTATCCGAACAGAGCGGATATCTGGTGAATATGATTTGCCGGATCCTGCGGAGAAATTCTGATCCAATGCGGGATTCTTATTATTAGATGCCATTCCGGATGCTCCTGTACTCATCTGTCTGACGCGTGCTTGCGGGCATGCCGGAACCTTGTTGCCTTCGCAGGTATTACCCTGATCAGGTCCATGCGGATTCTGCTAACGCAGTCTCAGCCTTTCAGCACTCCGACAAGCCTCATGGATTATGGCGCCGTCAAGCTACGTTTGCAAGGAAAATGATAGCTTTGCTCAGCTTAAAACAAGCTTTGGCTCAAAAAGTCAAAAAAATGCAGTTCACTGGAAAAGCAGTTCACATTATTCTGCAGATAGATAACCTAGAATGAATAAAAAAAATAAAAACAAATAACATTACAGAGGGCATGCACTTATGTATGTATTCGGGTTTGGGAGGAGATTATTTGTCAGGACAGCAACCCTGCTGTTCGCGCTCGCCATTCCCCTGTACGCGGTAAACGGCAGTGAGGATACGCCGGCTGATGAGTCTCTTACCGCCTCGTATATGAGTGATTATGTCTGGAATGTCTCCATCAGGGAAAACAGTCTCAAAGCGCAAAAGGTCAATGTAGGTATCATAAATACCGCCGGAACCGTTGACGCCAGGCAACGTCATCCGCTTGAGGGATACCTGCGCGAGTTCCTCACCGAAATTTCAAGAACCACCGGCTGGAGCTACAACTTCATATCCGTAAGCCGTGAAGACGGCATTTCAATGCTGCAGTCAGGGCAGCTTGATCTTTTGGGGCCTTTTCTGCCATCAGAGCGCGACCGCGAGAATTACGCAACTACCTCAGGGCCTCTGTGCTACAACATGATAGGTCTTTACGCGCTCTCCTCGCGTCAGGACATCAATATCTATGACTCATCCACTTTCGCCAGACTTAAGGTCGGGTATGTCGTAACTGACAAGGTCATAGAGCAGGAGCTTGAGAATTACCGTGACGCGAACGGCTGGTCCTTTGAGCTGATACCCTACCCTGATTACGAATCGCTAATTCAGGCGATGCGCAGCGGTGAGGCCGGAGCCATCGTTGACGATGGAACGCATGTGGTTCCCTTCTTCTCGCGACGCATCGACACCATAACCGCGCTTTCCTCATCGCTAATCGCCAGAAAAGATCGCCAGATGCTGGTAAATACTATAAACTCAGCGACCTTCAACATCTCAAGGGCCAACCCCAAATTCGTAACCTGGCTGGCCTCCCGCTATGTTGACGAGGCGGTGTTAAACGCCACCCACTACAGCGAGGAGCAGAACTATTTCATAAGAAGGGCCAGGCCGCTAACGGCGCTTTTCCCGAGAAAGGGCGATCCTTTCGTATACCGTGATGGTGATAAATACGACGGGATCCTGATGGATATCCTAAGCGCCCTGCGCATTGCCTCCGGGATCAAGTTCGATCCTGATGACGCTGACGGTTACATAGAAACGCAGTCGATAGCCAAGAAGCGTCCGGTCGCGACCTTCAACGTGCTCTCTGACATCTCCACCCTGCCGCCCTCAACCTTTGTGACCGCTTCCGTGTACAACGAGAATTTCACTCTGGTGAGTGTAAGCGGCCGCGATCTTCCGCGCCTTCCCAGGATCCTGGTTCCAAGATATTTCCATGATCTGGCGGACTACGTTATAAAAGGCAACCCGCTGTGGAAAGTAAAATCCTGCACGAGCGAGAAGAGCTGCTTAAGACAGGTTTGCATGGGGGACGCTGATGCGGCGCTGATGCCAAGGGCCTATATACGCGAGTACTCGCTGCTTACCGACTACCCTGAGCCCATGAGCGCGAGCCATCTTGATTATGAGGTTCCGCTGCGTCTTTTCATCTCAGGTCCTGACGCCCGGATGTACCGTGATACCCTTGACGTCGCCATACGCAAAATAAACAGCGATGACCTCCGTCACCGCGAGATCTCATACGTAAAAGATGAGGACTCAATCAAGTACTTTCTGACACGTCATGTCATATCCGCCATCGCTGTTGCACTGATCCTGCTTACCATCATCGGCACGGTGATCTTCACCTTGCGGTCAAATCAGGTTCAAAAACGCCAAAACGATGTTCTGAAGGCCAAGAACGACGAACTCAGAAGACTTTTAAACGAGACCCGTGATCTGAAGGCGGCGAGAGATTCCTATCGTCTTGAAGCGGTAAAGGATGTGCTTACCGGACTTTTGAACAAACGCGGCATAACCTACGAGATAGAGTGCAAGCTCAGGGCGCCTTTGAGCAAGCAAAAGCAGAACGACGCTTTCTTCATAATGGATCTGGATCTGTTTAAGGATATCAACGATACCTTAGGGCATCAGGTAGGCGATCTGGCGTTGCAGCGTGTCGCTGACGTTCTGCGCAACGTGTTTAACGCCGAGGACAACATAGGCAGATTCGGGGGTGACGAGTTCGTGGTGTACACCCAGCACGTGATGAACCGCCAGGAGATCTTCCACGCCGCCGCCAGGATCCGGGTCAAGATGTACGGCATTCTGTCTGACTATAAAGTGCCCCAGACTACGGTTTCCATTGGTGTCGCCATGAGGCCTGATGACGGAACCACCTATGATGAGCTCTTCAAGATGGCCGACAGATCGCTTTACAAGGTAAAGCAGGCCGGTGGTAACGGGATCTGCGTAAGCGATGGCGCGGTACTCAATAGCAGCGTGCGCTTTAAAAACGGCAGGGCCAGAAGAAAAAACAAGCTGACGTCTGACGACAGCGCGAACGACGGTCAACGTAAATAATAATTATGGCTAATCAGGTAATTAGTCTAGATTTTACGCGCGTTTCACCGAGCGTCTGCTGGCGCGCTGCCTTATAGTTCAATCTGAACGGTGAGGTCACCGGTTTCTTTCGCAGACTCTCCTCCATCATGGTTCTCAGGTTCTCCTCGACTATACCAACCAACTCGTCATCGTGGATGTAGTGGTCAGAGTAGATATGGATCCAAACCTGCCTATAGTCACGCCAGCTATGACGCTTCCCCTGTGCCTTGAAGATGTCTATATCCACTAGAAGGCAACAGAGACCATGGTCTGCTTTAGAAAGTCAACTGCCACCACCTAACGCCTTCGGCGTTTGAGGTGGGAGTTTGTATGTCGGAACTGCATAGGTGCTAACGACATCATAAGATATCTCCCTATATCCGCCTACATCATCGGGTGGCTGACAACACCCGCTTTGCTAAGGAGTTTACTCCGAAGCAGTTGTCATTCTTTCATAATGAGGATGGTTATCTCCGGAAATCCACATCGTTCCGAGGAGTTGGATATTCATAGCTCCGATACGGTCATCGTTGGATTTGTAACCGCACTGACAGCTATATAGGTGTTTGTGATGGTCACGGTTTTCTTTGTGGATAGTGCCGCATTTGGGACAACGTTGAGAGGTATATTCAGCAGATATCTTCAGAACTTCGGAACGATTTTCATGAGCCTTATAGGTCAGGAATTGCTCCAGATATCGTGAGTGCCATATTCTTCCGAATTGGCTACTGATCTACAGCATTGAAGGTGATGTGCTGGTTCTGCCCCTGTCCTGCACGGGAACTCACAGTGATCTGTTCGCAAAATGACGCTATTTATACAGAATTGCCTGTACGGTAAAAGCAGGTTGGGCGCTGTGGACGGATCTTTGTAATTACCAGCAATGTAGCCAGAACACCGTCTTTAAAGCTTATGGGCGTGATGGGGGTTAGCTTGAAAGGATCCCTGTCACGTATTCCAGGGATCCTTCGCAATCAGGCTTTCTTTAAGATCCGGTTTACCCTTTCAAGATCAGCTCTGGTATCAACTCCGGCCTCAGGCGGATTGTCAGTTACGCCTACGGCTATCTTAAAGCCAAAGTGCATAAGGCGCAGCTGCTCTAAGGACTCGCATTTTTCTATCTCAGGCTGGGGCTTCGAGGTGTAATCAAGCACGAGCCTGGCACTGTAGGCGTAGATCCCTATATGATGGAAGTGATCATATTTAAGAGTCTGCGGCATATGATCAAAATTCCCGCGTTCATATGGTATGGGGGCGCGGCTGAAGTACAGCGCGAAACCATTTTTGTCCATTACCACCTTGACGCAATTGGGATCAAAGACATCAGATGGATCATGAATTTTCGCGCACAGGGTCGCCATGTCAGCGCCTGTGCTTTCAAGCAACGCTGCAACCTGGCCTATATGGCCTGGGTCAATAAGCGGCTCGTCTCCCTGAACATTCACCACAATCGTGTCTGACGGAATCTCCAGGATCCTTATCATCTCCGCGATACGGTCGGTTCCGCACTTGCACTCCTGCGAGGTCATGCAAACCTCGGCCCTGCATCCTTTTAAGGCGTCCCCGACTCTCTCATCATCAACACAGGCTATGACGCGGGAGGCTCCTGATTTTAGGGCCTGCTCGCAAACCCGCCTTATCATCGGCTCGCCGCCGACACTTGCGAGCGGCTTGCCCGGAAGTCTGGTTGAAGCGTAACGGGCTGGAATCGCAACTATGTAATCCTGCATGATCGCCACCTGATAAAAAATGGTACTCGAATTTAACTCTGGCCGCCACGGCGTTTGGCAAGAGCGACGGCGGTTTTGAGCGCGGCGTCCACCGTCTCATAGAATTTGTCAGAAAGCCTGGCCTCGACATCAACCACAAAGAGGTTATCAAGCCCGGCTTTGACGTATTTTACCGCGTCCTTCGCCGTCATGACGACCGGCAGACTGGTACTGATATGCTTAAGCTTCTCAAGACTTACCACAGCGTGATCCTGAACGCTGATTTTCTCATCTACCACAAGACCAAGCGATCGTAAGGTTTCATAAAATCGCTCAGGATTTCCTATGCCGGCAAGCGCGCACACTCTGGTGTTCCTCTGCAGTGTTCTGCCCTGCTCGCCGTCCAGGGCGCGGGGAGAGTTGGGATGCAGCGTCATACCGTATCCACCGGTATGTACGGCTCCCGATCCGTTGTAGACGACCGCGCAGACACTATCAAGGCGCCATTTTCCCTCACGCAATGGTCCTGCCGGCAGCAGATGGCCATTGCCAAGCTGACGAACCGAATCCACCACGATGATCTCAGCGTCGCGCTTTAATGAATAATGCTGAAGACCGTCATCGCTTACAACCACGTCACAGCCCATCTCATACAGTGCCTTCGCTCCGCGCTCTCTGTCAGGATCTGTCATGACAATGGCCTTATCCTTAAGCTCGCGCTTTATCAGAAGCGGCTCGTCCCCTGAAACCTCACTCTGGGTATCCTCATGTACCACAAAAGGATAGGACGGGGCTTTACCGTGATAGCCTCTCGAGATAAGCCCAGGGTGCCAGCCCTCCTCAGAAAGATGCTTTAAAAGCGCTACGCACAGCGGGGTTTTGCCGCTCCCTCCCGCGGTTATGCCGCCTACTATGATCACGGGAACCGGAGGGGCTGATGACTTTAAGATCCCCTGTGAGTACGCAAACCGTCTCAGGGATGACAGTATGGCGAAAAGCGCCGTGAAGGGCATCAGCGGCAGATGGGAGATACACGAAAGCGCGCCTGATTTTTTGTACCACAGACTATCGACAAAGGACATTGGTTCCTCCATGAGTTCTGCTGATCTTAACAGAGATAACCGTACATTGGGTTAGAATGTACCGGACGCTTTGGAGGCTTCAATGGCAGAAAGCTTTGTTTTTGATGATTTTACAAAAATCTCTGACAGTATTCAGAAATTACTATCGGTAACCCGGCATTCGCTGCACGGTATGGCCGAGAGCGCGTTTTGTGAATGGGAGACCATGGACACGATCGCGCTTTGCGCCAAGCGCTGTAACGCTACCCTGATTTTTTTGAGCGATGAGGACGCGAAGCGTCACCTGGATCTGATCCCGGGGATAAAGCTGCACGGCTCACAGAAGTTTCCACAGGCCGCACTGCCGGGGCTTAAAGCTACCATCACGCTGCGTGACGGTCCGGGGGTTCACGCCGCGATCCTGTGCGATATCGATGCGCTGCCACTTAAGGAAAGCTCTGATCCATTGAGAAAACCGGTTCAGGATGGATACTCCTCCCAAAACGGCTGCTGTCACGCCTGCGCCCATGACGGTCACATGGCTGTCTGCCTGACCCTGATGCAGACCATCGCCAATCATCCTGAGCTGTTGCGCGACACCTCAATCAACGCCCTGTCCTTTATTTTTGAGTGCGGTGAGGAGGGCTGCCGCGGCGCCTCGTTCATTCGTGACAGCTCGCTTATGGACGGCCTTAACGAATTATTCTGCTTCCACCTTGGGATGGGGCTTGAAAGCGGCTATATCTGCCCGTCTCCTGACGGATTTCTCGCAACCGAGAAATACGCTTTCGCCTTTCGCGGTATCTCCGCGCACGCGGGGCATCCCGAGCTTGGGGTAAACGCGCTAAAGCCCATGACCTTTTTAATGTCAGAGGCGTTAAAGCTTCCGGATCCTGACAACGGAACGCTTTTGAATATTGCGAATGTCTCATGCCCGGGCGCGCTTAACGCCATCCCTGACAAGGGAAGCTTTCTGCTTGAGATAAGAGGCAGGGATCTTCAGTCGGTGGCGCTTATGCGCGAGAAACTTGAGGATCTTGTCCAAAAATCCGGAGCGGTATTGTTTGATGGCGATAGCGGAGAATTTGACAGCGCGAAAATTGAGAAGGAGCCTTTGTGCCTTATGCGCAAAATGGGCCGCGCCATTCCTGTCGTGCAGGATAATGATCTCACGGGGCTTATCCTGCGCGCCTCCCACAGCCTGGGGCTTAAAACCAAATCCTTCTCATTCCAGGCCTCCGATGACGCTTCCCTGCTTATTGACGCGATGCACGCCCGCGGGGGCAAGGGCTGTTATTTTGTCTGCGGAGCTGACATCACGGCTCCCCACCATAACCCTTCGTTTGACTTTGACGAGAAAGCACTTGGCAACTGCTACTTCGTGCTTTTAAAAGCGCTCTGCTCACATTTTTAAAGCTCCCGCTTTAAAAAGAATGCCCCGGAGGGCTAAGCCTCCGGGGCATTTTCAATCAATGATCAAAATGTGTATGTCAGATTTATCAGGCCTGATGGTTCTGCACGCTCTTTAAGCCTAAGAACGGGGCTGCCTTGGATCCGAGCTCATCCTCAATGCGCATCAGACGGTTGTACTTGGCGACACGGTCTGAACGGCTCATTGAGCCGGTCTTGATCTGACCGCAGGCAGTGCCTACCGCGAGATCAGCGATTGTGGTGTCGGCGGTCTCGCCTGAACGGTGGGAAACGATGGCGGTATAGCCAGCGTCCCTGGCCATTCTTATGGCGTCCAAAGTCTCGCTTAAAGATCCGATCTGGTTGAACTTGATGAGAATTGAGTTGGCTACTCCCTTCTCAATTCCCTGTTTTAAGATCTTGGTGTTGGTCACAAAGAGATCGTCACCTACGAGCTGGACCTTCTTGCCCAAAGTATCGGTAAGGTACTTGAAGCCCTCCCAGTCATTCTCGGCCTGACCATCCTCAATTGAGACTATAGGGTATTTTGAGACCAGCTCGCTTAGGTAACCGGCAAAGCCCTTTGAGTCAAAGCTTCTGCCCTCACCCTTGAGCTCATATTTGTGGGTCTCATCGTTGTAAAACTCCGATGAGGCGCAGTCCATCGCCAGCGTGATGTCCTTGCCAAATACGTAGCCAGCCTCTTCAACAGCCTTCTTAATGCACTCAAAGGCCTCAGCGTTGCTGTTGAGATCAGGAGCGAAGCCGCCCTCATCGCCAACACCGGTGGCGTGTCCCTGGGATTTGAGAACTTTCTGCAGGCTGTGGAATACCTCAGAGCCCATGCGGATGGCCTCGCGCAGTGTCTTGGCTCCGACAGGCTGGATCATGAATTCCTGAATGTCGATGTTGTTAGCGGCGTGAGCGCCACCATTTAAGATATTCATCATCGGCAGCGGCATCACATACTTACCGAAGGTGCCGTTAAGCTGTGAAATGTAGGCGTAAAGCGGCAGCTTCTCTGACACGGCCTGCGCCTTGGCGGCGGCAAGCGAGACTGCCAGAATGGCGTTGGCGCCTAAGGAAGATTTGTTCTCGGTACCATCAAGCTCAATCATCGCGCCGTCAACCGCGCGCTGATCAGCCGCCTCAATACCGTTTACTACCTTGGCTATCTTGTCATTGATATTGGAAACTGCTTTGAGCACGCCCTTGCCGCCAAAGCGTGATTTATCACCATCGCGCAGCTCAAGAGCCTCGCGCACACCGGTGGAGGCGCCTGAAGGGGCGGCGGCGGTACCAAACGAACCGTCCTCCAGAATGACATCAGCCTCTACGGTAGGATTGCCGCGTGAATCGATGATCTCACGACCTATAACTTTGGTAATTTTGGACATTTTGTCTCCTTAAACGCTGCCAGCATCAAAAAGCAGCCGGATTAGTGGTTTTTCTCGGCTGTTGATACTACATGAGTTAGCCGATGCTCACAATAATTTATGTTAGTTTTTGCTAACTATTTTCAAATTGCTGTCTCACAGACTGAAAAAAGGAAGGCATCCCACAGATTGGAAAAGAGAAAATTAGCCTACATGCCTAAAAAATCTCAATTGCGCGGGAAAAAACTCCGCCATGTCACGCCCTGCCCTTGAAAATCATTTTGATAGCCCACATCTTTAATGCAGTTATGATTTTTAATATCCGCGTCCGGGGATTTATGGAACAGAAAGATAAGAACTTCAAAGCCGCTGATACGCAGGCGATAGCCTCACGTCTCAATCAGAGGCTTGAAGAAGACAGCTCAAGCAGCGAAAACACGGGAAAACCTGCCGAAACTCAGTCGGATGGCAACCCCATCATCGAGCAGAACGGTCAGTTCCCCGAGGAAGTCTATGTTATCCCAAATTACGGGCGTCCGGTTATGCCAAGCCAGATAGCTCCGGTTCAGCTCACGCCTGACTGGGAGAGCGTGCTGATGAAGGTTGCCGAGACCAAGGATCGCGTATTCGCGATGTTCTCGTTAGGCGACCGCAATATAAGCCGTGAACTTACCGCCTCTGATTTTCCGCTTACCGGAACCCTGGTACGCCTGCTTCACGCCAAGGCAACCGGCAATGAAATCCATTTCATCTGCGAGGGTCTTTGCCGTATCCGTATCGAGAAATGGCTTGATGAGAAGAAATACAGCAGAGCGATAGTCAATTATCCCAAGACCGTTTTTCCCTCTCCTGATAGCCAGGAAGAGGTTGACGTCAAGGCCTACGCGATGTCGCTTGTCTCCTCTATTCAGGAGCTTCTGCCTTTAAACCCGCTGTACACAGACGAGATGAGGCAGTATCTTCTGCGCTTCAACCAGAATGATCCCTCAATGCTGGCAGACTGCGCCGCGTCCATTACAACAGCATCAACCGGTGAGCTGCAGCACGTGCTCGACACTCTTGATGTGTTAAACCGCCTCAAGTTCTCCTCAGCTCTTATCAGCAAGGAGCTTAAGGCAGCCAAGCTTCAGGACAAGATCAAAGGATCGGTGGCTGACCGCTTAAACAAGCGCCAGCGTGATTTCTTTTTGCGTGAGCAGCTCTCTGAGATCCAGAAGGAGCTGGGCACCAAGGTTGACGATAAAACCGCCGACGCTGTTGAATTTGAAAAGCGCATGAAGAAGCTCTCCCCTCCTGAGCATATAGCCGCGAGATTTAAGGAGGAGATCAAGAAGCTGCGCACGCTTGAGACCGGATCACCAGAGTACGCGGTGACCAGAAACTATCTTGATGTGCTGACTACCATTCCCTGGGGCAAGAGCGCAAAGGAAGACATAAACCTCAAGAAGGCCCGCGAGATCCTGGACAAGGATCATGAGGGGCTTAAGGACGTCAAGGACAGGATCATTGAGTTTATGGCAGTTGGCGCCTTAAAAGGCAGCACCAAAGGCTCGATCATCCTCTTTGTTGGACCTCCTGGAGTTGGCAAGACCTCAATAGGCAAGTCCATCGCCAAGGCCCTTGGCAGACCTTTCTTCAGGCTGTCGCTGGGCGGAGTTGACGATGAGAGTGTCATAAAGGGTCACCGCAAGACCTATATCGGAGCCATGCCCGGCAAAATCGTGCAGGCGCTTCGTGAAACCGGTGTCATGAACCCCGTGATAATGCTCGATGAGGTGGACAAGCTCTCGCACAGCTATCAGGGCGATCCGGCCTCGGCTTTGCTTGAGACCCTTGATCCTGAGCAGAACAACAGCTTCCTCGATCACTATCTTGACGAGAAGCTTGATGTGTCAGAGTGCCTGTTCATATGTACCGCCAACAGCACCGACACCATACCGCCAGCGCTGTTTGACCGTATGGACACCATAAGGCTCCCGGGCTATATCGCAGAGGAGAAATTCCTCATTGCCAAAAAACACCTGTTGCCGCGCGGGCTTAAGGAAGCCCATATGCGCAAGAGCCAGCTGCGAATGTCAGATGGCGTTTTGCGCAAGATCATTGATGAGTACGCCCGCGAGAGCGGAGTACGCTCGCTTGAGCGCGCGATCGCCAAGATCATTCGCAAGGCCGCGGTAAAGATTGTTGAAGGCGCCAAGAGCGTTACCGTAAAAGAGAGCGATCTTGAGGATTATCTTGGATCAGCGCCCTTCCGCAAGGAGAAGTCCATCTCAGGTGTCGGGGTTATCACCGGTCTTGCCTGGACCTCGGTTGGCGGCGCCACGCTGTCAATTGAGTCGGTCAAGGTACGCGATGATCAGAGAGGCTTTGAACTTACGGGACAGCTTGGCGACGTGATGAAGGAATCAGCGCAGATAGCCTACAGCTATATTCAGGCCAATGTGGCGCGTTACGCGCCTGAGAAGGCGAAATTCTTCCGCAAGGCTTTCATCCATCTGCATGTTCCTGAGGGCGCTACCCCCAAGGACGGACCTTCCGCCGGCGTGACGATGGCCTCCTCGCTGCTTTCACTGGCGCTCAACGTTCCGCCCAAGCCCGGATACGCCATGACCGGAGAGCTCTCGCTTACAGGTCAGGTTCTGGCCATAGGCGGACTGCGCGAGAAAACCATAGCCGCAAGACGCATGGGAATATTTGACATCATCTGCCCCAAGGCCAACGAGGGAGATGTCAAGGAGCTTCCCAAGGAAGTAAGTGACGGTGTTCACTTCCACTTCGCCGACAAATATGACGATGTTGCAAGGATCCTCTTTGACGAGGCAAGGGACAACCTTGATATCGAGTCCAAGGTAGCCGAGGAGAAAGCTGAGAAGTCAAAGGAGCGCGCCCTCAAAGCCCAGAAGCGTAGGACCGCTACCTCTAAATCCAGTTCCACAAAAAACAGGAGCAAAAAGCCTGAGTAAGACTTAGTCTCCCCATCTGATCCCGATCCCTATCGACAGCGGATCGGGATTTTTTTACACCCACCGCTGTCTTTTGGCGCCATCAGAACGAATCTGGTTCTTGCAAAGTAAAAAAAATGGAGTAACATATTCGTATCAAAAACGGAACACACCATATGTTTCGTTGCGTAAAGCGGAACATCCTAATCAGGGATGTTCACAACCGGATCATTACCTCCTTCAGATCCGGATCTCAGGCGCTATCTTGCGCCGGATCTCCCTGCTTTTTATTTACTCTGTCCAATCCAAAGACAGATAACACCATATTTTTTCCAAAAGCTCTAATTGTCAGGGTCATTTTTAATGGAAACTTTAAAGAAACTCAGCAATCTTCTTGCCCAGCAGACTTCGGTATTTGTAATCGCCGTAGCCGTAATATCCTATTTCTTCCCTGAGCTGTTCGCCTGGGTCAAGGGCTACTATTCACTGACCATTATCGCGATCATCATGTTCTCCATGGGTCTTACCATTACCACCGAGAACTTTAAGATCCTGATGAGCCGCCCTGTGGATATATTCATCGGTGCGGTTGCCCAGTACACCATTATGCCCTGCGTCGCCTGGACCATCGCCAAGGTTTTCCAGCTGCCAAACGAGATTGCAGTAGGCCTGATCCTCGTCGGTTGCGCCCCGGGCGGAGTATCGTCAAACATCATGTCATTCCTCTGCCATGGTGATGTTCCGTTCTCAGTCGGGATGACCACCGCGTCAACCCTGCTGGCTCCGGTTATGACCCCGCTTTTAATGCTGCTCCTTGCGGGCGAGCGTGTGGATGTCCCGGCTTCAGGCATGTTCTTATCGATAATTGAGACCGTGATTGTCCCGGTAGGCCTTGGCTTCTTCTTAAACCGTTTCTATGGCAAGACCCGTACCTTCAAGGATGTGCAGCAGATCATGCCGTCTGTCGCGGTGATTGGGCTTGCGCTGATCGTAGGCGGTGTTACCGCGTTGCAGGGCAAGAACTTCTTTGCCGCCGGCGTTGTGGTATTCGTAGCCGTCTTCTGCCACAACTCAATTGGCTATGTGTTAGGTTACCTGGTAGGCCGTTTCTTTGGTATGAACGTAGCCAAGAAGCGCACCCTTTCAATTGAGGTAGGCATGCAGAACGCCGGTCTCGCCACCGGTCTTGCCTCAGTACACCTCGCTATGTACCCTCAGGCCGCTCTGGCCGCCGCGGTATCCTGCGTCTGGCACTCAATTTCAGGCACTCTGCTGGCGAACTTCTACGCCTGGCTCGACCTGCGCCGTGAAAAGCGCGCTTCCGAGGTCTCAGCAGAGACTGCCGCTGACTAAGCCTGATTTAGGTTAATCCCGCGCCCCCGGTGATAAAAAATCTCCGGGGGCTGTTTTTTCTCTAATTTGCCCCTAACTATCCCCATGTATGGTAAAGGAAGGTAAAACAAGATAAGGAAGATTAATGACATTTGTAAAACGCCATTTTAAGAAGATCCTGGCCTCAGCAATCTCTCTTATAACCGCCGGCGTTATCGCGTCCGCCGCGTCGGCGGCTGTCTCACAAAACGTGAAAACCGCCCCCTCGGCAGGCTCCCAGCGCTCAGCCCCATCCTTGCAGATAACAGAACGGAGGTTTAAAAACCGCGAAAACGGCTTTGAAGCCGAGATCCCCTTTTCAGAGCTTTATAATTCCGCCACCAGGCTTTCTACTCATGAATATGAAAGGCTCTCTGCTCTAGCCTTTGAAAAAGGCGAATATGACGCTTTGAGACTATGGAACGTAAAGGACTACGACGCGCTTGGAAAAATGCTTCCACGCGAGCGCGGTTACTATTTAAGGGCGCTTGAAACTGAAGAGAGTATTGGATCAAAAATTAAAAGCACCGCCTCAGAATTTGGCGGAAGCATGCACAAGCTGGTCCACCGCATAAAATCTCCCGCTTCAGCGTATGAAGCCGCGCATGACCGGCCTGATTCAAACGGCTCGATAAAGCAGGTCAAGGATCTGGTCCGCTACTGCGTGATCCTGGATGATGACTCCTATACCGCGAGTACCAGAAAAATACTGGGGACCCTTATAAGAAATGGATACGCAGTTACGGCGGTGTGGAACGCATGGACAGACACGGGGTATCCTTACCGCGCCATAAACGTGACCATGCTCTCACCTGAGAGGACCAAATTTGAGCTGCAATTCCAAACCCGGAACGGAGCTCTTATCAACGACCTTACCCACAATCTTTATGAGAAACGCCGTTTACTCAATAAGAGCTCTGATGAATACGCCGAGATCCTAAAGGAACAGCGCGAGCTTGCCGATCAGATCAGCATCCCGCGGGGCGTAGGCGCCCTTCCTGATTTCAATCACAGGAAAAAAAGCGCGGTCTGATTTACTCACCCTGACGGCTTTTCTATCTATAATCCTTCGCAGAGCAATTTGCGGAGGATTTTGTTTTGTCAGACACCAAAAAAGCGGACGGCTTTGATGACGAGCGCCTTGAGCAGATCTTCAAATTCATCTTAGAGTGCGATCGGGAAAAGAACATATACAGGCAGACCTATCTTACGGTTGAGGAAGGAAGGCGCGAGAACGACGCCGAGCACGCCTGGCATATGTGCCTGATGGCTCTCGTGCTTTCTGATTATTCAAATGAGGATATAGATCTTAAAAAAGTGCTCGCGATGCTTACGGTGCATGATCTTATTGAGATCTACGCCGGCGACACCTTCTGCTATGACGAAAGCGCTGTCGCTACTCAGGATGAGCGTGAGCGTAGGGCAGCCGACAGGCTCTACTCAATGCTCCCAGAGGATCTGGGAGCGCGCCTGCGCTCACTTTGGGAAGAGTTTGAAAAATGTGAAAGCGCGGATGCGAAATTCGCCAAATGCATGGACAATGTACAGCCGTGCATGCTCAACGCAGCGACAGGCGGCAGAGCCTGGCGCGAGCACAAGGTAAAGCTCTCGCAGATCCTAAAGCGCAACAGGAACACCGCCTCCGGATCGTCTGCTTTGTGGGGTTTCATGAAAAAGCGTTTCATCATTCCCAATCTTAAAAAAGGCAATATCACCGATGACAGCGAGGGGCGTTTCATAGCGGAGAATGCCCATTCCGGCAAGGATCCTGAATAAAGCGGAAGAGACGCCTTGAAAATTTAGGCTACAGTTAGAAATAATCCCATGTAATGGTCCTTAAGCCTCAAGTAAAACCTTCTCTGTTCCGCTTGTGGTTAGGCTTTGGAACAAAAACTTATATACCGACAGCAGGGTCTTCATGCTGTCGTCTTTAATTCTGCTTTGCCTGACCTGTTCATAACAACCTTTTAAGTCTCGTATATCGTTAACTATTTGTTTTATATTTTTAAGATCACCACTAAAGAGTGCCTTTAAGTATTGTCTCAGCCAGACGCCGCTGTAGACGCTTAGACGATAGAGTGACGATTTACGGTTTTCGATTGCGGCTATAACGCCTGCTGTCAGCTGCTTTAAGAAGTGCGCGCAGAGAGAGGCAAAGAGCATCACGTAGATGATATTCTCTACTCTGGTTGTAACCCCGGTAAGGTTAGAACCCGATTTTAAGTCCAGGAAAAGTCGCTCAATTTGCCAGCGGATTTTGTATATGGAGCAGATCATCTTTGCCGTAATACGCTTATTCATGATGTTGGTGACGAAGTTACGGCACTGATGTTCCTTCTTTGAGTAGAAACGAACCGCGCGGTAGCGGCTGCCATCACTTAAGCGGACTATTATGTCAGCGCGGTCATGCTCTCTGAACGTCCTGAATTCTCTGCATGAATGGAAGGTTACGTCATCATCTCCCAGCACTCGTATACCATGGAACCTGCCACCGCCTGTGAGGAGGAGGATCGCTCACGTGAGTTTTACTGTGTCTCATACAACGAGAGTATGTCGGATATAGCCCCTACCACCTACCTTACCGGAACCAGAATTAACTGGGAGCCTTATATCACCCAGGCGGTAAAAGCGGTTTTGGAGAAGCGCAAAATCGAAAGCGAACTTGAGGCTGTCATAAATGGCAATGACGCCGGATCAGGCTTTAAAACGGCTGGGTCAGGATGCTTGAGATCAATTACCACACTGCTGCTAAGGGAACCAAGGAGCGCCTTGAGCAGCTCACAGAGGTGTTCTCAACAGGCAATATCCATGTTTTCTCAGGCCCGTACCGCGGAACCGATCCTGATAACGCGTTGGATACTATCAGTCTTACCAAGAAATATGTGGAGTGCAAGGATCAGTCGGCGCCATCCTTCCACTATGTGCTGGACGACGTGATAAAAATCAGAAAGCCCTGATGTGAATTTAATGGAATTGGATTGGATGGGATGGAATGTGGTGATGAGAGGAGAGAAGGCCTGGAAATACAGAGTGAGGCGATCAGATTGCCCATAACAGGTAATTCTGATCGGGGAATTCCTCCCTCGCGTATGAACGCTTGTGCTTTCTGTAGCCACTGCGCTCCTTCATACGGCGATCCTCAAAAACCTGAGGAATATTAACGTCCATGACATGAGCCTGAACAAAATTCCGCTGTCTGACAGCCTTGGCGCCATGTTTCTTTACAACAGCCATATTTACTCCTGAATTTCAAATAAAGTTGGTTGCCTGATGCTGAGGTATTTTAAAGCGCGCTTTTAACCGCGATTTGCCACCCGATATTTTATATCTGGTTTAAGGCCGGTTTCAGATCCTGAACAAAAGCAAATTTGCCTAAGCGCTGACCTGATTGGTTGGAATTATAAGTAGGGATGATTTAATGGATTTAAATCCCGTCCCTTTGAGAATTCCTCTCCCGGACAGCCCGGGAGAGGAGTGACAGAATTATGAGCTTAGCTTGTGGGGGAAAAAGATCCTCATAGTCTCAATTCCCGGGCGCGGCGCGCTCAGAGAGCCCAGCACGCTGCCTGCAAGACCCGCCACCGTTCCGATGACGATGTTGTGAAAGCCCATGAATTTCCAGCCGGTAGCCATCGCGATGACGTAAAGCCCAAGCCCCAGGACTATACCCAAAACAGCTCCGCGGGTATTCATGCGCGGCCAGAAAAGACCTAAGACCACGCACCACATAAAGGCGCTCTCAAGTCCGCCGAAGGCGAACATGTTAACCCAGACCACGATATCCTGAGGATATAGAGCAAGCAGGATTGAAATGGCTCCCAGTACAAGAGTGGTTGTAACCGCTACCTTCTTTGAGGCAGCCGGGCTTTGCGCCGTCAGATAAGTTTCACCCTTTACCTGCTTTACAAGATCGCGGGCAACCGCTGAGGCTGAGGCTATCAGAAGCGAGCTTACCGTGCTCATGGTCGCGGCCAGAGGACCTATGATGGTAATACCTGCCATCACAGGGCTCATGTGATTTACTATAAGAAGCGGGATCACCGCGTCGGTACCGTTTTGCGGTTTTGTGATGATCACCCCGCGCGAGAGCACGCCCAAAAGCGTCATGCCAATCATCAGAGCGCCGCAGACAATAGTAGCCACAACCATCGCAGTTGAAAGATTGCTCGACTTCTTATAGCTCATGCACCTGACCATGGACTGCGGAAGACCTAAGGTGCAGAACCCTACCAGAAGCCATGATGAGAATAGCAATGTATATGGCAGAGCGCCTCCGGCGTCAGGCTTGAAAAGATTTGAGCAGCCATCATCACCTATATTCTGTTTTGACAGCGTCATTTCTATCCCGTCAAGTCCGCCGCCTGAGCTTACTATCGAGTAGCCCAGTGTCGCCATACCGGTGAGCATGAGCACGGCGCAGACAGCGTCGGTCAGCGCGACAGCTTTAAAGCCTGATGAGGTGTAGATAACGGTCACGGTCGCGAAGATCAGAAGGCCTATCTTGTAGTCATAGCCTGTAATGGCCGCGAAGATCTGCGCCCCGCCTATAAACTGTCCTACCACGGTGGCGGTAAAAAACACGATAAGCACTAACGCTAAAAGCACGCTGAGCGGTTTTGAGCCGTATCTTGCGTCAATGAGATCCACAACCGTAAGGCTTCCGGTTCTTCTGGCAAGCACTGCCATCTTTTTGCCGAGAACACCGAGGATAAAAAAGCCGGTGATTATCTGAGGCGCGGCGAATACAACCCAGCCGTAGCCAAGCTGCCAGGCAATGCCGGGGCCTGACACGAAGGAGCTTACCGAGCCGTAGGTTGCCACCAGGGTTAACGCCAGCACCACTCCGCCCAGATTACGACCTCCGATATAGAAGTCCCTCTGAAAGTCCCTGGAGTGTTTAAGCGAGCGGTTGCACCACAAACCTATCGCTATAAGCACAGCCAGAAACAGTAGTACCGGCCAGATGGCAGAGTTAACGTTTTCCATTCCAATCCTCTTTTTTTGATGGTACGGTATGATTTTCCTCGCCCAGACTGAAATCAGTCATGAAATAACGGGTAAGGATGATGACGCCTACGACGGAAAGCAGATAGCCTCCGATACACGACACTACAAACCAGAGCGGCATTGACGCTACGAAGATCCCGCTGTTTTTAAGCAGGAACACCGCTCCCCAGAAAAATATGGTGATGATCACCGCGAGGATGACAGTGGCAAGAGCCTCCCTGTCCATCGCGACGAATTTTTCTGAATAACTTGGTTCTTTATTCTGCACAAATTACTCCATGTATCATCTCAACGTTTTAAGCTGCACCCGGATACAGCAGACAGGTCTGAATGTTAACAGCACAAAAAGTTCTGTCAAAAAACTCTTATGGCGCACCCGCTAAGTGCGAGAGTATTTGCTTGATAAAGCGAAACAGCGTGGTCCATCCACAAAGATAAGAACATCAGAGATTGGGTATCCGGCTCCGGATTGAATGTCTCAGGTTGACAGGCTAAGGATGGCTCCATACGCCGGGATTAATCTGAATTGAAGATAACCCCCACGCGTAGATGAAGAAGATCATGTGCTTGTAGACATTACCCTTATGCAGGGCTCCGGCGTCTCTGCCATCCAGACCGAATGCTCCTTACCAGCTTTCAGATCAGCCCGGAGTATTCACGCTGATTGAAAACCAGATTTGTCAGAGCCGGAACTCAGTTCAAAAAAAGTTGCAGCAATATCAACTCAGGGAATGGATGCCTCAGGCAGGACGTGGGCGGTCCAGAACCAGACCACCGATCAAGAAATCCAAAGATCGAGACGGCGTCCCAGAATGCAACCATATGACAAAGTTTTGGGAATGTTTTAATTACAAACGGACTGAGCAAATTTTTTAACTTAGCCTCTTAGTTGCGACTATGCAGTCCTTGTCAAAAAAGGCAATTCCTACCGCCGACACATTTGGTACGCCTTTCTCATCGATGTATTCTTGCGCGTAGCCCTTCTGTTCAATCTGCTCTACACCATCAGTCGCCTTCTTTTGCGCCTCTTTTACATTATTGGCTACCTTAAGCTCAATGACCATGGCGCTACTGGTCGACTCATCGCGAAATCTGATGTCAGCGAAGCCTGAACCTGCCTCGCTCTCAACCTTAAGATCGCTGAGTCTGTTGCCAAAACTTGAGAGAATTCCGGTCATAAAGCCTTCGTAGAAATTCTCAGGTCTGCTTTTGTTTGCGTAGATTCTGTTTGAAATAAAGGAGATTAAAAGACCGCTTATAAGCTTTCTTGCCTGATCGCTATCGCCATCTGAAAGAGCTTTGAGGATGTCATAATTCTTGTTATCCGCAGTCAGGGCGTCCAGAAAGCTTGCCTGAATGCTATCGTCAAAACACTTTTTGATCTCAAGGTTTGGGATCTTAACTTTGTAGTCGTTACCGTCAGGGTTATCAATCGCGGTCAGGTAGCCGGTATGCAGGAGCAGTGACCACATG
>SFGV01000019.1 GCA_004557545.1 Succinatimonas hippei | reverse complement strand
ACCCATGTGGATATTTATTGAGTCATCATCTTCGGTGATATTTATTGCACCGTCATCTCCGTAAGGATCTCTGCCAACGTTTAGCTCTTCGTAATCAGAATTTGCATAAGCTGAGGCAAGAGGTAAAACGGAAACTAAAGACACGATCAGAATAAAACGTTTTTGCATACGCTAAATCCTCATTCATAAATCTTTGTTCTGAACGCCAGAAAACGCTCTGAGGGCATTAAATTAAGCTTGCGTTTCCGAAAGCATTAGACAGTTTACGCAAGTACGATACATCCTAAAGACAGCAAATCGCAGAGAAAGAATCGCAATACCTGATGTCAATATAAAAAACCGTACCAGTAACTATTCCGGAAGATGGGAGACGCTGACACATGGACGCGGTTTAATAAGATCAGCGTGTAACCTCTGCGTTGCCTCCGAGGGCTTTGACAATCCTCTGTGTCCAGATGAGTCCTTTTTCAATACTGCCAGATAAGCCTGATGTAGTGTAGTAACCCTGGTCAGCGAATTTTTGTACGGAAGCAAGATCGGTACGCGTAAGAGCGTCAACGCCATCACTGATACTCTTAAGTTCCTTAAATCTTGAGATTAGAAGATCGCGCTTTTCCATAACCTCTTTATACACCGGATCCTCAAGTTCCTCACCTGAGACTGAGAAACGCGAGAGCGTGCGCATAATACCGATTGTAAATAGAGGCATCGTTTCCTTAAGACTTGGGTCAGAAACAATGCCCTGCCAGGCTCGACCTTCCTCTAAGGCAAATTTCAAAGGTTCAAAGCTGTTTAAGCCCGCGTTACGTATCTCATCAGGTTCAAAGCGGCTTGAAAGCAGCTTTAAGCACAGAACATCCTCAAGCGTGCGTATGATTTCAGGGCTGAACATGATGCAGGCGTTCTCGTATGTGCTTATGGTTATTTTTTCAGTTCCAGCTTGTTCATCATCCTCCGTGAGGATTTCCATGACTGGCTTAAAAAAAGCGAGTAACTGAGGGTAATGGGAGCACAGATCGGAGAATGCCCTGCTTTCTGACTGAAGCGACAGGTGCTCGAGAAAGACGGTGCACACTTCTGAAAACATGTCAGGAAATGCCTTAGCGTATCGTCTTTGCACAAGATTGAGCAGAGTCTCAGGAGGAAAATCCGGGGCGCAGACATAGTCAATTCCGAGAGCAAACGCGTCACGGCAATTAGTTATATCAGTGCATCTTGCGATTATCTTAAGCCACGGAGCCTTCTCAAGTATGTTCTGCGCCAGGTTCATCTGTTCATTTACATCCCCCTGCATGTCGACAACAAGATAAGTGAAGTTTTTAACCGCCTGAGCCCAGCGGGTAAAGATCACGTTGTAGACATCACAGGCGATGCGCATGTGCGCTTTTCGCATTACGTCCACAAGATGCAGTGTCGACGGAGAAACTTCCTGTTTGCGCGGAAGGTAATGAATGAATCTCTGAGTGTTGATTAGACTTATAAAACGGGCACTTTCCGGAGAGAGCGGCATACGCACCATGCTGCATCCCCTGTCACCGACAAAAATGTTCATGGTACGTCTTACGTAATAACCCATGAGCACATGGTTAACATGCTTGATCTCAAGCTGTTCAGCGGCGAATTTTGTTCCTGCGGTGTAGTTAAATACGTAACACAACATACCCCCGTTCTGGTCAAAGACCGGGAGCATGTTTATGATGTGACAACGGTCACGAGAACGCTTGAATTTTGGCTTTGCTTCGGTTCCGTGAGCTGTTTGTGTGCTACCTGCCTGGGGCAAAATCTTGTACCTTTATTATCGTGTTAATACCGCGAAAAATAGATCAGTCGCCGTATCCATTAAATCTGATTGATTATATCATATGAAATCGATCAGATTTATTTAACCTACTGATCTTAAATGCTGGAATCTATTATACAGTTTAAAAACAAGACCAACCGATAAAATATGTGAGCCTTGTAAAATCTGAGCCATATAGCGGCATAAAACTATATGCTTTCTTAAATCTGATGATCTTTTGTGCTTTTCGGTTTTTTTATCGGCATATTCTCTGAAAGCCATTAACATTTTTTAATTTTTTTAAATACAAGACTTTTAACTTGAGCAAAATTACGCAATCTTGCGTGCCAAAAATGAGAAAAATCACATTATCATATCCAATTGGTTGAAAAAACATTGTTTTAATTTAAGGAGAGGCTAAAATTATTCACAACAATTTTAAATTTGCGTCCAGCATGAGACGTTTTGTGTAAGGACTGCGAAAGTGGCCAGAAATTCCCTGTTCCTGTATTGCGCCTGTGTAGCCGTTGCGGTTTTTGCCGCCGTTACCTGTACCTATGGTATTTTCGGAGGCGGCTCCTCTGATGAAGATATCAAGGCTGACTCCCGTTCCAGATTAGAATCCTCAAGGCTTCTTTGTGGTGTTGCCGAGGAGATAACCAAAAATATCGATGAAGAGCGCCAGCGCGCTCTTCAGTCTGCAATAGCTCCTTTTACAGAAGTCCGTGATCGCGCGAGATCCATGAGCTCGAAACCTGATGAAGTCTCGCTTGAGCCGATAAGCTTTCTGGCCTTTGATTACTTTGCTCAAAACAGCGATCAATTCCAGATTTTCCGCTCTCAGGAGAATTATCCGGATGGAGTTGATTGCGCTTCCGTAGCCGGGATACCGGAAAATGTCAAAGTTGATCTCGCGTCATTCATGCGCTCACAAGGTATGCTCCCGGAGCGCTTTCGTTGCTATACCGAAAATGGTCAGGATTTTTTTGGCTATCTTCTCGATTCGGCAGCCGGCAAACACGTGACATACCTCTATCTTGAGAAATTCGCCAAGGAACACAAATTTAAACAGAACGTCAATCCGGATCTCTCTCTTTCAAAGACTCTTTCGTCAGTTCTCCTTCCTTCTGATGACAGCTCAAGGATCGTCGCGGTATTTGAGTCCGGAAAAGAAGTCTTTTCTTCAAAGAAGACAGACTTTAGTGAAATCACCAACAGGCTTGATCGAGAGAACCGGGGATTTGAGGATCGATTAGCTTTAGACGGAGTGCTCTACGATACCGCGGTAGCCTGCGGCGCCAAAACCTGCGCCCTGACAGCTCAGAAGGTAAGAGAGGGTCGCGCCGTATCTGTTCCTTTTCTTGTTTTCTGCGTGCTTGGCGCGCTTCTGATCATCGCTCTGCTTTTATTGTGGAGCCGCGGCAACAAAAAATCAGCATCTGCGTTAAATGAGAAGATCGGAGACCTCATTGACAGCTATGGAAAACTAAGTCTGCTTGGAAAAGATGACGCGTCAGTTGCCGCCGAAAAAATTACAACACAGGGGCATGATCTTCCGCCACGGGTCGTAGTCGCGCTCGCCGAGGCAGCCCGTTCTCAGGGTAACGCCGCCGACGCGAAGATCAGCTCCCAGCAGGAGCATTTTGATGAGGAAATTGAAGGCAAATACAACGAAGGCCTGCAAGGCGCCAGATGTATGCTTCAGAAGACCCTGCCACCCTCATCCTCTGAAATGCCATCCTCACGCTTCCTTGATATAGCGTCATTCCTCCTTCCTTCAAAGACAGGTTGTACTGACGCGTACGATATATTCAGGGTTGACCGGGATAATATCGCTCTGATTATGGCCTCGGGCTCAAAAGGTGAAGGCCGTTCAATCACTCCGCTTGCGGGAGTCTTCGCGGTAATACGCAGATGTATACGTGATGAGGGAATGCGTCCTGGTGAAACCCTCAGCGTGATCAATAAAATGCTTGCAATGCGAAGCCACGGCGGATCTGAGATAAAAGCATTTGTAATGATCCTGAGCGAATTTACCGGCAACTGCGTGATCTCAACAGCCGGATTTGAAGCTCCTATGCAGTTTGGACTTGACGGAGTTAAAAATCCTGAATGTGGTTCTGCCAGAGCCTTGGGAGCAAATCCTCAGGAAGTCTATGAGAACCACAAGAACAAGCTGGATTTTGGTGAGACAATGCTCATCTGCGGCAGAGGCGCGTTTTCAATTCATAACCAGAAGAACGAATGCTACGACAATGAACGCCTGCGCTCAGTAATTGCTACTCTCAAACCTACCAGCAGCGCTTCGGACACTCTTATCGCGTTTAACAAATCTGTGGTCAGTTTTTCAGGAAACCAGCAGAACAACGCTGACCTTTGCGCTGTATGCGTAAAAAAGACCAACAACGCCAAAGAACAGGATTTATAAGAGCAAACGAACGATAAATATCCCCGGTTAGTTTTCCTGACCGGGGATATCTTTTTTTAAATCCTGTTACTAAATTCAGCTTGTCCTGTTGCCTAGATAATAAACTGCATGAACGTCGTAATAATGATGGCGTTGAAGAAATCTATGAACAGAGAACCGACAAGCGGCACAACAAAGAAAGCCTTGGTTGATTCGCCATTTGCTCCTGTAAAGGTATCCATGTTCGCCATAGCGTTTGGGGTGGCTCCAAGACCAAATCCACAGTGTCCTACAGCGATTACGGCCGCGTCATAATCCGATCCCATTACCTTAAAGGTCACAAAGTAAGCGTACAGTCCCATCGTGATGGTCTGAACCAGCAGTATCGTGATTAAAGGTACCGCGAGATCCGCAAGCTGCCATAGCTTCATGGTCATGAGCGCCATGGCGAGGAAAAACTGCAGACCAAGACTTCCCAGCATGCTGATAGTGTGTAGAGGGATCTCCTTGCGCGTGAGATCACAGTAATTGCGAAACACACAGGCAACCAGCATTGGCATCAGATAGGCAGGAAGAATTATTTTGTGATCCTGCAGAAAGACGTTTATGAAATACCCTGCTCCCATTGCCATGATTATCCAGGCGGACGCGGCGAACAGAGTGGATTCCTTTACCGTCTTCACAGCGTCAAGCGCGGTTTCAGAGTCGGTATATTGTTTATCAGCGCTCAATGACGCCGGACGCAAATTGTAACGGCTAAGCAGTCTTTTTCCGATCGGTCCGCCGAGCATGGAACCCGCGACAAGCCCGAAGGTGGCTGATGCAATGGAAATTGATAAACCGGCGTTAAGCCCATGCTCCTCAAGGAGCGGGCCGAAAGCCGCGGATGTCCCATGCCCGCCTGAAAGCGGAATTGATCCGGTCGCAAGCCCGATAAGCGGATTGAGACCGAACAACTCGGCAAGACCAATGCCTATTAGATTCTGCAGGCAGATGAGTAAGACCGCGACAGTAAGAAAGATAGCTACAGCCATTCCGCCTTTGACCAGCATGCGGAAGCTCGCGGTAAAACCAACCGAGGTGAAAAAAGCGGTCATCAGCAGATCTTTTAAGGATGAATCGAAACTAAAGCTGAAAGCTTTAGTCTGATATCCGGCCAGAGTTATAAACGCGAAAATTATCCCGCCTATGACAGGAGCCGGAATAAAGAATTTTCTTAAAAGAGGTACAAAGCGTTTGATGATGTGTCCTAAAACAAGAAGCAGCGCGGCCAGTGCCAGTGTCACTGTCATATTACAGTCGTAGTGAAAGAGCATGAGCGCGTCATCCATGTTTTACTCCTTGTTTGAGGATAGAGATATCATGTCGCGTATTGCACCTGTTAAGGGCATGACTTGACATTAGCTTGAATTTTATTTTGCAAATCACGTTATTTTAACAGATCGTAAACAGAACTCTTTCTAAAATTTAAGATATACGTTACGTACCTGAAATCGCTGGATGCTAACCCATACACGCGCGTCAGTCTGTCATATTGAAGTCATTTGAACAGTTCGTAGCTGATATACTGCTACAGCCTGGTAACAATAAACACATTTCACATCAGATTCTTGGAGACTCACTATGCCTTTGTTAGACGTAAAGATCAGCAAATCACTTGACGCGGCAAAAAGCGACCAGCTTCATACAGAGCTTACAAATCTTGCGGCATCAGCTCTTGGCAAACCTGCCATGTATGTGATGATTTCTGTGGCAACTCAGTCAGATCTGTGGATGGGTGGCAGGAAGCTTGACGATGGCGCTTATGTGCAGGTCAAAGCTTTTGGCAGTATCAGTGATTCTCAGGCGCAGACCTTCGCGAGAAAGGCCACCGATCTTCTGGACTCAGAATTCGGCTTAAGCCCCGCGGGGATCTATATTTCCTTTGAGGGGTTTGAGCAATGGGCCTGGCAGGGAAATCTGTTTTAAAAATAAGAAGAGGGCTTTTCTGCCCTCCTTTTTCCTTGTATCAACGTTTCTGATACGAAATTGCTTTCAGCAAACAGCGTTCTTTACGCGTTATTTTATTCCCTGCTCTTTTTTGAGTAGATCGCGGATCTCTTTTAAAAGTTCGGTTTTCTCATCGACAGGTGCGGGCTGGGCCGCCTTTTCTGAAATGACCGCGTTCTTCACTCTGGTGAGTACCTTGATTGTAAGGAAGATCGCGAACGCGATGATGATGAAGTCAAGGACAGTCTGAATAAAAGCGCCGTAGCTTAAGATGATCGCGTCATGATCGGCGGTTTTTTCCTGAAGGGTTATCCCAAGATCTTTAAAATCAACACTGCCTACCAGTACGCCTACAAGCGGCATGATTATGTCAGAGACCAGAGAAGAGACAATCTTGCCGAACGCAGTTCCGATCACAACACCGACTGCCATGTCGATGACGTTGCCTTTCATCGCGAAGTCGCGGAATTCCTTTAAAAAGCTAGTTCCTTTTCCGGCGGCGTCTTTTACGTTTTCTGTAATATTCATACTTACCTATCTCACCATTTTGTAGCGGTTTCTGGCTGTCAGTACTTCAACCATGGCCTCGCTTGCATTGTACATGGACTGAAGAGCGGCGATCTGTTTGTCAGCTTCTTCTTTTGTGGGGACAAGGATACTCCAACTGTGCAGATTGCCGTTAAAACGGTATCCCATCTCCTTTAATTTGTCCTTTATGTCATAAGGACTGCCAACAGCAGTGACACGGTACGTCTTATGAAGAGCGTTCTCTATAAGCATTGAAAATGCTTCAGGCTCGATGTGCATAAGCCAGATCAGCGCGAGCGTGTCAACATAAGCGCGGTGCGCCTCGTAGAACCAGCCGCGGGTCATATTGAGATACTCAAGCTTGGTTCCGTTTCCGCCGAAGGTATCCCATCTGATGTCTCTGATTGAACAGGCCCATGAGAGCTCTGAAAGGATGGGGAAGCGTTTGTCAAAGAAAGGACGGTCAAAGGAGGCGTTGTGAGCGATGACCAGAGGGCGCCCCGCCAGGATGTTATTTACCTTATCCTCATTAAACGCCTGACCTGAGACCATGTCGTCCGTTATATGAGTGAGGTTTTGGATCTCAAATGGAATTGGGCGGCCCGGATCCTCAAATTCGTCATAAAACGAGTCAATTGACAGTATTATTTTTCTGTCAAAGGAGTAGGTGCACCGCACCATGCCAAGCTCGATGATCTTATCCTCTCCGGTGTGCAGGCCGGTGGTTTCGGTATCAAGAAACACCGCGTGATGAATTCTCTCTCCCTCAATTGGCGGAACGAGCTCCAATGGGAAATGTTCTTCCATGCCCGGCATGGTAAGAGGGATCCTTTCAAGCAGCCTGAAATCTGACGGACGCTTTTTTATGTCATCAAAGCGTTCAAGCGGGAAGCTATCCTGTGGCATTTAATTACCTGTATGTTTAAGAGAAGCCGATATAAAAATACCGTTAAACTATTATCCTGATTCTAGCATATAAAATCAAACAGCCATATGTTAAATACGCTTACAGCATGACTTTTATAGCTAAAAACTAAAACTACATCCTATACTGGCAAAATATATGCGCCAGAATACAAAAAACAGGGACGCGTTTTATGCGGCCCTGCTGTCTCATCATCTTAGAGACGGCGCTCAATTACCTCGTCAAAGGGCAGGCGGCTCTTGGGACGCTTATCAAGAGTATTGCTATCCTCTTTTGATCTGTACCCGAAGAAGCAGCAGAATGAAACCTTAAAGCCTTTCTTGTCCACTCCTAAGAGCTGCGCTGCTTTTTCCATATCAAGACCTTCGCAGGCAGTTGAATCGACACCGTAGGACGCGGCGGCGTAAAGCGCGGTTCCAAGAGCTATATAGGTCTGCTTGGACTGCCAGTTGTCAGGACCATCGGTGTTTTTGTGCATGTCCAGAAAGCCGTTCATCCCGTCGGCCATCTTCTGTTCCATGTCATGGTCCTGGCGGCCGTCAGCGGTCATTTTTTTTGAAACCTTTTCGGCCCATGCGTGTTCAGCGTTGTCCCTGTAGCAGAAGACCACAACCTTGTCGGCGCCATCAAAGCGCTGCAGATTGAAATCAGCGATCGCGGGACGCAGTACGGCCTTCTGAGCGTCGGACTCAAGGCTGATGAAATGCCAGCCCTGCATGTTTACGGAGCTGGGGGAGAGGTGTATGCACTCCAGGATTTTTTTCCAGATCTCCTCAGGTATATGTTTTGATTTGTCATAGTACTTTGTGGTGTAGCGGGTTTGCATCAGAGTTAAGAAATCCATAAATACTCCAAAACATATGATTAAGTCGTAGAGCTTTCAGCCATACGACACATCTGTAATCGCGTTTTCCAGCCTATAGATTAGCGGCGGAAATTTCTTACATTAGTGTAGAATATTTATTGCTTCTCCAGATCTCAATGGAGATTTTTGTGTGAAGCTTCTATCACTACATTACCAGAATACGCGGTGCAGACAGGAAATGTCGCGCCACTGGAGGAAATAATGACTCAGGAAAATCGTGCTGATGAAGCGGCAAAGGCCGTTATATCAGACATAGCCCACAGCAAGGCAAAAAGGGTACGAACCGCGGTGCTATACATAGGCGGTCTCGTGATCGGCGCAATAATCGGATGGCTTAATATTCAGGACGTAAATGAACTGATGTCATTTATCGCCACCGTGTTTACAAGACTCTTTAGCCTGGTGGCCGTACCAGTGATCGCGCTTTCGCTTATCAATACTCTGGCAAGACTCAATCACGGCTCAAACGGCGGAACAATTTTCGGTCATACCGTTTTCTATACCCTGCTTACTACTATTCTGGCGGCAAGTCTGGCTGCCGTGATCTTCTCAATCGTGCAGCCATCAAGCGTACCGGCTTCTATCTCTCAGGCCGCTAGCATTGACGCCGCTTCAATTGGCAAGGGCGAGACCTACTATACCCACATTATCGGGGTTATTCCTAACAACATCCTGCAGCCTTTCGTATCAGGCAACGTGCTGTCGGTGCTGATCATCGCCGCCGCTCTGGGTCTTGGACTTGCCGCAATGCCGCACTCTGATGCCCGTACCGCTGTTGTAAGAGTTATGACCGGTCTTCAGGATCTGCTTTTTGTGCTCATCCACTGGCTCATTGCCGTACTGCCAATCGGAATTATCGCTTTTACCGCCCAGCTCGTGAACCAGCTTGAGGCCGGCGTGATCTTAGGCGGAATTGCGCAGTATTTCGGCGTTGTGCTTTCGGCAAACTTCATCCAGATGCTGATCATTCTGCCTCTTCTGCTTATAATCCGCGGTCTCAATCCGCTTAAGATTGCCCGTGGCATGGCGCCCGCTCTCATGGTGGCTCTTTTCTCTAAGTCATCAGCGGGCACCCTTCCGGTCACTTTGGCGTCAGCTGAGGATAACCTTGGGGTAGATCACCGCGTTTCGCGTTTTGTTCTGCCTATCTGCACCACCATCAATATGAACGGCTGCGCAGCCTTCATACTTGTAACATCAGTCTTTCTGATGCAGAACGCCGGTCTTGAGATTTCAGCATCCACGCTCATAACCTGGATCTTCATAGCGACCATCGCCGCTGTCGGCAACGCCGGTGTTCCTATGGGCTGCTTCTTCCTGACCCTTTCACTGCTCTCATCCATGAACGTCCCTGTTGACCTCATGGGCGTGATCCTGCCTGTTTACGCTGTAATCGACATGATTGAGACCTGCCTCAACGTCTGGTCTGATTCCTGTGTCTGCAACATCGTAAACAAAGAACTCAAAGGCAAGTTGCCAGCTGTAGAAAACACGGCAGCCTGATAGAAATCCAAACGGGAGCAACCCGGGTTGCTCCGTTTTTGGGAGACAAATATGGCTCATATACTTCCACCATTTCGCGCTGATCACGTAGGATCTTTTTTGCGTCCGACCGCTCTCGCGAACGCCCGCGCGATGTTTCACAAAGGACTTATTTCAAAAGAGGAACTCACCAGAATCGAGGACGAAGAGATCTTAAAGCTGGTAGAGCTTGAAAAAAAGAACGGACTTAAAGCGGTAACCGATGGCGAGTTCCGCAGAGCGTTCTGGCATCTTGATTTCCTGGTAGGCCTTGACGGAGTTGAAAATGTCTCTGCTCAGTCCTGGTCAACCCATTTCCAGGGGGTTCAGCCAAAAGCTACTACCGCTGTGATCACAGGCAAAGTTGGTTTTCCTAAAGATCATCCTTTTTTGGACGCCTTCAGACGTTTAAAGAAGATTGCCTCAGGAAGCCTGCTCAAGTTCACCATCCCCTCACCTTCAATGCTCTATCAAATCTGCATTGTGCGTGACAAGGACTATGCGCCGATTGACCTTTACAAGGATAATGACGAGCAGCTTTTGAAGGATATTGAGCAGACCTGGACTGACGCGATGCTTGCTCTCTACAACGAGGGTTGCCGCTATCTTCAGTTTGACGATACCTCATGGGGTGAGTTCTGCTCTGATGAAAAGACCAAGCTGTACTCTTCCTACGGCCGTGATCTCAAGAAAGTTCAGGAGAATTACGTAAAGGTTTTAAACGGGATACTTTCGCGCAAGCCTGCTGATATGACCGTTACCATGCATATCTGCCGCGGTAATTTTCGTTCTACCTGGTTCTCATCAGGCGGATATGAACCGGTAGCCGAACTTCTGTTCGGCCACTGCAAAGTTGACGGCTTCTTCCTTGAGTATGATTCCGATCGCGCCGGAGATTTTAGACCGTTGCGCTTTATCAAGGATCAGACCGTGGTGCTCGGTCTTATAACCTCAAAGTTCCCTGAGCTTGAGGACGAGCAGACGGTTAAAGAGCGCATTAAAGAGGCCTCGCAGTATGTTCCATTAGAGCAACTGTGCCTTTCTACCCAGTGCGGTTTCTCCTCAACTGAGGAAGGCAACAAGCTTACTGAGGATCAGCAGTGGGCCAAGATAAGGCTTGTGGTCAAGATCGCCAAAGAAGTCTGGAAAGACGCCTGATCCATAAAGAGTGAGCATTCTGAGTAAATGATCATTTTATGGTCTCATGAAAAGGCTCCTTTAATGCGTTAAAGGAGCCTTTTTAATTCGCGCGTATTCACATCAGGAAATTTTTAAAAAAGCTTCCAGTTCAGACTGAGGGATAAGCTCGCCATCAAGATAGATCCCGGCGTAATCTGAGATAGCGTCCGTATGCTCATCTCTTTTGAAGATCCCGCTTACACAGTAGCTAATTTTTGTCACTTCCATAAGCCTTAGCGCCTTTGAGATATCGTATCTTGAGACGGTGTTACCAAGCATCTTCGATGTTCTGAGCGTGACAAGACTTAATATAAGATCCGCCATATAACCAGTAACAGCGTTGAAAATCATTTTCTCAGAGCTTGTATAAGTCGCGCTTATCTTGGCACATAAAGGACATAAGTTTTTGTCGGTCTCATAAATTATCAGTATGACAGGTTTATGGTTGCGGTTGGAATTACCCATGCGGGCGCTTTATTGCGCAGGTGGCGGAGGCGGCAGGATCCCCATCGGGGACATATCAGTGTCATTTTGCAGATCAGGTATATCCTCAGGCACTGGACGTGGTCCGGGAGGCATCTTCTTTCTAAATTCCGGGTTTAACATCGGGAAATATTTAGCATTAACGCCGGCGTTTTTCAGATCATCTGCGCTTACAAAGAGCGTTGAGATTTTATTGCCAGGTTCGGCAGTCCCCGGAGTAAATACGATCTCAATCCCGTCAGGACGCAACATAAAATTCCATGGGCCTGTTTGTAATGTCGCAGAGAGCACCGAAAAAAGCGGCATGTGGTATTTCTCGTATTTCTGCTCGAATTTGCGGGCGCAGATCATCGATGCAAGCTTTGGATCTTTGAAAAGACCATCAAAACCAAGAACTTTGTTGTCCTTTAGATCGATGTTTTCGGTCTCATAAAAGCGTTTTTCAACTCCGTTCCCCGACTGGTGAATATCTGCGCCGATGATCGCGAACCCGAGTTCTTTGAGATTTACTATTCTCATGCGGATCTCCTGACGCGCTGGTTCGGTTCTGGCGTTCAAAACTCTGTCAGTAAGATTGAGAGCGTCACTCGATCTGGCGTTGAGGGAGCTTACTATCGCTCGCTCAAATCTGGTTGACCACATTCTCTCCATATGGGAGCAGAGTTCATCAAAATCGGATAAGGAGCACTCGGCAGGCTCGTACACTACAGTGGTCGAGTAACTTCGTTCATCAACAAAAGATGGTGTGCCGGAACGAGCGGTGTTTAGCGCGTAGGATGCCCCAGAAAAAGACAAAAGACCGAGCGTCAGAGCCAGCAGGACGGAAATGCCGGCTTTTTTATATAACAGTTTTGATCCCTGCCGCATTTAAAGCCTCTTTATACACCTCTGTTAGTTTATCAATTCTCCAGACGGCATTGGCAGGACTGGTTGAAGGAAGATTGAAAACCCTTATCCCCTCAGGAAGCTTTTGCTTTGATAATAGTCTCGCGCTAAGACCTCCGTTGGTTACAACGACTTTAATTGAGGAATGAGCCGTGAGAAACTCCGGGATATCGTTAGGCTTCGCGTCAGTTATCGCCTGATCAAGACTGCCCTTTCTGCGACACTCCCTTATAACGTCAAATAGCGCTATACGCATGCTGGATAAAGCCCTTTTGCGTGAAACGAGATCAGGAAGGGCTTCTCCAAAAAGCGCTGCGATCACTTTAAAAAAGCGGTTTTGAGGATGAGCGTAATAGAAGCCTGCCTTAATGGACGCGGCAGATGGCATTGAGCCTAAAATGAGAATAAGCGGATCTTCAGGAACAAAAGGAGCAAGCCCCCGCAGTAATTCACCACAAGGGCTGAGTTCATTACCGCTCCTTTTGATCACTGTTAAGCGGCCCTTATTTTTTCTCATCGCTTTTAAAAGGAACCCAGAGTCTGAGCGACAGTGCCGAGCATAAAGCTGCCGCCGCGCAGAAGGCACCTAAAAGGTAAATCCTTAAGATCAGAAATGGCCATGTGGGGTCGAAATTTTTTCTTCCCAGCATAAATCCCGTGATATGACGGATCTTAAGTGTGGAGAATTCCTTTTCAATAAAGGCAAAAAGGAGCAGCATGACCATCAAAAGGCAAATATAGCCGGGCAGGTTTACAAATACCGCGCGCAAGGTCAGTTTAAGCGGTGAGAATGAACGGGACAACCCCGCGAATGACAGGGTTAGCGAGAGGATAAGCGAGAGCATCAGAACGAAAGCGAGAGCGAAATAACTGCGGGTAACCGCGGTTACATACGCCATCTGTTCAGGAGTCGCCAGCTGAAGGCTCTTTCCCGCCCTCGCGGCTTTCGCGTAAATTTCGCTCTCAGCGGAAATCACAAAAGAGACGACCTCATATCCTGCTATGAGCATAAACCACCAGAATACTGCCGCAATTAACAGCTCTCCGCGGGCGTTGAAAACTGTCAGCCCAACAGGTTGTCTTATTTCACCATGGGCAGGCAGGAACGCTCTGCTCATTATTACCGCGTAAGCCGGAGGGCATATAAAGCAGAGGATCAGTGTTAAAGGTGTAAGCAGAGGACAGATAAAGCGGAAAGGAATGTCCCTGCCAAAGCCAGTCAGGGAACATTTAATTGAATAAAAGGGACCGCCAATCCCGCTTGAGAAAAGGCGATCCCCGAGTATCTTACCAATCATCAGATTTTTAAAGCATTGCCGCGCAGATGATCACCATGATCTGAGGTGAAAGTATGCGCAGGAACATCACGAACGGATATACGGTAGCGTAACCAATGGAGGTAGCCTCAGCGTCTTTATACATACCATTGGCGTAAGCAAGCGCAGGAGGGTCGGTATATGAACCAGCAATCGCACCACAGGCTACCAGATAATTGATGTGAGAAACCTTGATCATCAGTATACCGACTACCATGATCGGGATGAATGAAATTAAGGTTGCCCATGCCATCCATTTGAGTCCCGGTCCCTCTGTCAGAGTCTCCCAGAACCCGGAGGCTCCGGCGCTGATACCGACGATGGTCAGAAACAGCGTAATTCCAAGACTGTTGAAAGTAGCGATTGCTGCCGGAGGAAGACGCCAGTGAATGCGGTTACCGGTCCAGGTGTCGCCAAAACGGGCAAGAAGAATGGCCATGACCAGAGGACCGCCGGCAAGACCTAATTTCATAGGAGCGGGAACACCGGGGACAGGAATAGGAATGCTGCCCAAGAGTATTCCCAGGAAGATCCCGATGAATACCGGCATCATTCCAACCCTGTTATAGGAGACGCTGGAATTGCCGACAATCTTGCCAGCAGCGGTTACATTGTCCATAGTTCCTATGACGTTTATCTCATCGCCGTAAGCGAGGATGAACTCAGGATTGGGGATCATCTGAATACCGGCGCGGATAACGCGGGAGACAGAAAGGTTAAAGCGTTTCTCAAGTTCAAGCGAACCAAGCTTTGAACCGCAGATCCCTCTGTTGGTTACGAGCAGATGACGCACTGTAATGTGGCTGCCATGGGTGGTCATGCAGTCCTTGCATGCGCTTCCGATGGCTTTCATGGCCTCTGAAAGATCGGATGAAAGACCAACCAGATGTACGGTGTCGTTTTCTGAGAGCACCTGACTCTTCTGAGCGACCGTCAGATCGCCGCCTTCTGGCTTGTATCTAGAGCATACCACGTTGCCAGACGCGACACCTGGAATATCACCAATGGTCTTGCCAAAGAAGTCAGAGTTCTTTACGCGCACGTTCATGACGCTTAAAGAAGGTTTGCCGGCCGCTTTGGACGCAGCGTAATCCTCGCCTGCCTTGTCAACTTTGATACCGAAGATGATTCTGAGTAAAACCATTACAAGCAGGAGTGAGACAACGGCAAAAGGATAAGCCATGGCATAAGCTGAAGGAACCACGGCTGCGCTGAAGCCGTCAGGTACCGTGCCGCCGTTCTGACCGAAGGCGTTTGCCATATCGGAGATCATCTGTGAGCCAGCGCCAAGAGCCGGAGTGTTGGTGATGGCGCCGGTGTACATGCCGATCATAGCGTCCACAGGGACGATACCGCACATGAACAGAGTAAGCGCGATGCCGCAACCACCAAGAATAATGATCACGGCCCACATTATGAGCTTGACGCCTTGTCCTCTCAGTGAGCTGAAGAAGCTCGGGCCTACCTTGATACCAATCGCGTAGACGAAGAGGATCAGCCCGAATTCCTGCACGTAGTGGAGAATGTTGCCTTCAGCGGTAACCTCCCCGGTGGCTGATTTGACATCAAAGCCCATATAGTAGTGTGCGAAATGACCGACGACGATTCCGGCAAAGAGTACGCCGCCGATCCCCAGCCCTACCCCGCGGAACTTAAGCTGGCCAAGCAGAATGCCGAGCACAGCGCCCAAGGATATGGCCATTGTAATAATAGCTATAGAGGACATAAGAAAGGTGTTGAGAGTTGAAAAACAAACTGCGGAAAATATCCCGCGACGCATGATTATAGACGCTTTATTGCTAAGGATACAAATTTAAAGCGCGAACGCGCCGGCGTGTTTTGGGGAGGACTATCGCTTCGGGCTTTTACTCATAAGCCTTTTTTGTGCTGAACACCATAATGTGATTTAAATCACAACTTATTCTTTTAGCAAATAAAAGTATATCTTAAACTGTACATAAATGACATAAAAGAAAAGTGAAAAAATTTCTTTTTCATCCTATCATCTGGATCATTTAAAATGTCAGATCGACTATCTTAATCTAATCGATTAAAAAACCATAATAATTTCATTTAAATATTTTTTCATTTTTTGAACAAAAACAATCTGGGTGTATATAATATCGACTTGTATGTTTGAGAGGTTCGATTCACTCGAGCATTTAGCATCGCTGTTTTCCGGTTACCCGCTTTCAAGTGCTTCTGAGGAGGAAGTTTCATGGCAAACGGTACCTATATTACCTACCCCAAGGCGTTTATCCTTAATTTCATGGGTCGATCTCCGGCCTGGTATAAGAACTTCATAATCGCCTGCCTTATCCTCAATCCTGTGATTGCCCACTTCTCCATGGTGGCCGCAGGCTGGCTTCTTATGGCAGAGTTCATCTTTACTCTGGCGATGTCGCTTGACAGCTATCCCTTGGAGTCGGGCGGTCTACTGGTTGCCGAAGCGTGTTTCATCGGTCTTACCGATATGGAGTCCGTAACCAGGGAAATCGGAAATAATCTGGAAGTGTTGCTCCTCCTGATGTTCATGGTAGCCGGCATTCACTTCATCCGTGACTTCCTGCTTTTTTTCTTCACCAAGATCCTCGTAAAGATCCGCTCCCGCGTGCTTCTTGCGTTCCTCTTCTGCTTCCTTTGCGGTGCTATCTCGGCTTTCGTTGACGCCCTGACGGTTCTCGCAATCATCATTTCAACCTGCGTCGGCCTTTATACCCTTTATGTAAAGACCATAACAGACAGTGATCAGGCTACGATCGTAAATGATCAGGATCTGATACCTGAGCAGTACCGCGGGGATCTTGAGCAGTTCCGCGCGTTTTTAAGGTCGATCCTGATGCACGCCGCTGTTGGTACCACCATAGGCGGTATCTGCACCATCGTCGGCGAGCCGCAGAACCTTATCATCGGCAACTACGCCGGATGGCAGTTCTCAGATTACGCGATCCGTATGTCACTGGTCTCAGTGCCGATAGTGTTTTTTGGTCTCCTGACCTGCGTTGTTTGCGAGAAGTTCTCTCTCTTCGGATATGGCGCCGAAATGCCGGATTCCGTTTACAAGGTTCTCCTGGCCGAGGATGAAAAGAATACAAAGCATCTGTCACGCCGTGACAAGCTCAACCTTGTAATACAGGGGTTGTGCTTTGTCTGGCTGGTGTTCGCTCTGGCTTTCCACCTTGCCTCAGTCGGCCTAATCGGTCTTTCAGTGATTATTTTCGCTACCACTCTTTGCGGCGTTTCATCTGATGCCGAGATTGGTCAGGCATTCACCGAATCAATGCCGTTCTGCGCCCTGCTCTGCGTATTCTTCGCGGTTGTCTGCGTGATCGCCTCAAATGGTCTTTTTGATCCGATCATCGCCTGGGTGCTGTCAGCACCGGCTGATTACCATATGCCGATCCTCTACCTCGCTAACGGTATTATTTCATCGGTTTCAGATAACGTGTTTGTCGCCACTATCTACATTGAGCAGGTGCGTGACGCTCTGGTACAAGGGCTCATAACTCCTGAGCAGTTCGATGAGATGGCTATCGCGATCAACGCCGGTACCAACCTGCCATCCGTCGCGACTCCTAATGGCCAGTCAGCGTTCCTCTTCCTGCTGACATCTCCTCTGGCTCCGCTCATCAAGCTGCCTTATTTCAAGATGATGTACATGGCTGTACCATATACCATCGTACTGACCATCGTAGGTCTGATCGCCGTCTGGTACATCGTGCCTGACTACAGCAACTACTTTGTAGATCAGGGATGGGTACACAGAGCGTCACTTGAAACAATTAAGATAGGTCACTGACCACTCTAATCAGCCATTAAAAGGAAAACGAAAAGGCGGCGTCATAATGATGCCGCTTTTTTGGTTTCAGTGAATATAAAAGGGCTCCTGACATGAATTGGTTCAGTGATCAGGTATAAAGTCATAAAAATGCGTAAAATTAAATTATTATGACTCATAAAAATGTAAAATTTGCAGATTTTTAGCTCTTAATAATGTTAGATCTTATGTATAATATCATGATATAAAAGTGTAATATATGAAATAACTATTTAATATATAATTATATTAGTATTGGGTTTAACGATTGTCGTTCTTGTTTTTATTTTGAGTTTCCTGGTGAGGGGCAATTAATGGAAAGAGCAATTATGGACAGCCTTGTTCACTGGAAAGATAAACAGGATAGAAAACCTTTAATTCTTTTTGGCGCCAGGCAGACAGGAAAGACCTGGATCCTTAAAGAATTCGGAAAACGCTACTTTAAGAATGTCGCGTATATCAATTGTGATAATAATGCTGAAATAAAGGATTTGTTTGCCGAAGACTACAATACAGACCGCATTATCATGACCGTAAGCGCGGCTACAAATGAGACGATAGTCCCTGGCAATACATTGATCATTCTCGATGAGATTCAGGAAACAAGGCGTGGTCTCACGTCTTTGAAATATTTTTGTGAGGACGCTCCTGAATATCATGTTGCGGTAGCTGGGAGTTATCTTGGGATTCAGTTGCGCGAGGGAGAGTCATATCCGGTAGGGAAGGTCGATACTCTGACTTTGTATCCAATGGATTTTGAGGAATTTCTGAACGCTAAAGGCGAGACCAGACTTTTAGAAGTCTTGAAACACCTTGATTTTCAAATGATATCATCCCTTAGCAGCAGATTTATTCAGTTGCTCAGGGAATACTATTTTGTGGGAGGCATGCCTGAGGCGGTTAAAAAATTCATTCAGACAAAAGATCCCAATGCCGTAAGAGAGATACAAAAAGAAATTCTTCAGGCTTACAGGCAGGATCTGTCAAAACACTCTCCGGTTAAAGAGGTAGCGCGCATAAATCAGGTATGGCAATCGATTCCATCTCAGTTAGCGAAAGAAAACAAAAAATTCATATATGGGGCACTGGCAAAAGGCGCGCGAGCCAAGGATTATGAAATTGCTATTCAGTGGCTTATTGACTTCGGCCTTATTTATAAAGTTTCCAGAATTAAAGCGGCCGAGATCCCATTGAGTAATTATGAGGATATTTCAGCTTTCAAGCTTTATATGCTGGACAACGGGCTTTTGGGGGCTCTTGGCAATACTCCTGCGGTCTCGCTTCTGCTGCCGGGCGGATTAGGTCAGAGCAAGGAGGCTTTTACCGAGAATTTCGTCTGTGCCCAGATAAAAGAAATATCTGACATAACACTAGGCTATTTCAGTAAAGACAACTCGCGTCTTGAGATCGATTTCGTGCTGCAAATTTCAGATCTGGTCATTCCCATAGAGGTAAAAGCTGAAGAAAATCTTAAATCTAAATCTCTGGCAACCTTTGTAAAAGACAATCCAAAGCTGCGTGGAATACGGTTTTCGATGTCAAATTATAGAGAACAGGAATATCTTTCTAATGTTCCTCTGTACTGTTGCAATACATATCTTAAGGCCTTAAAGAAAAAAAGGGAGATGGAGATCCAAAGTGCGCTCGCGAGGCTGATCTGAAAAACGCTTTTCCAATGATCACAGTCATATAAGACGCCGCACAAACAGTGTGTAATACGTAAGCGTAATGACACGGGCGCATTATTATGAGTTTTGAAACATGTCCAAGGCGGATCTCACAACAGTTCTTTGAGAACCCGCTCCTCTCTTGAAGGTCTTGAACTGTGTTCAGCTTTTATAAGATCCTCATAATCCTGTTTCTCGGCAAGCGTCGCGGCGCGTGTCTCGCCTTCTAGCAACGGAAGCTCGCCTGATGGCAGATCTACATTGATAATTGAGAGCATCTTCTTAATCTTATTTGAGATCTCACTTAGCGTTGCCTTTCCTCCGTTATGCCCGCTTATGGTAATGCCTGAGAGGATCTGCAGAATTACGTCATCACAATTATATGGGAGACCTGACATCTCCTTTTGGGCAAGTTGCAGGCGTTTTCTAAGCATAAGACCGGCCGCGAGCGACACAAACTCAAGAAAGTAACAGCTTTCAGGAGCCAGCTCATCAGAGTCCAGGACGTTACGGCTGTTAAAACGCTCCTGACAATTTCTAAATCCCGCCCAAATCTCATTGCGATCGAAATAGTCGCAGAAGGCTTCCACCGGATCACTTATGACATCGGATAAAAGGATCCTGACACTCCTCCTTGCCAGCGCGGTTTTGACGGCGTCATCGTTAACCTCAAGATCTCCTGTTTTAGGGTTTAAAGACATATAGCGCGTTTTTATGTCCTCAAGATCATCGTTGAGCACTTCACCTCGGCTTAGACTTTCATACACAAGCCCTATGCCGTGCTTTAATCTCTCGCGTCCGCGGTTGTATACGTCCTCATCAAAAAACACGTGAAGCCATAGCTTAGCGTTGTGGCGGTATACATGGCCGCCTTTTCGTACGTGATAGGTCCAGCCTGTTTTATAAGTAAAAGCCGAGCATCCGATCACCGGTTTGTAGTTTTCAAGGGCGAAAAGCTTAGGACTGAGTTTTTTTAGTAAGGGTTTAAAGAGCCCATGGTGCATTCTCGGAGTTACCAGAAAATTGACCTCGTTTCTAAGGTATTCTGAGATCTGTTTTACCGAGGCGTAACCGCGGTCACCGACAAATATCGAATTTTTGAGCAGATCATGTCTGGTGAGTTTTAAGGTAAGCGCGCGGATCGCCTCAAGGCTTCCGAATTTTTCTCCGTCTGATACGAAATAGCATACCGGCATGCCATCACTCATTCTGACCGCGGTAAGCGAATTACTTCCCTGCCCGGGACCGTACTCACTGTCGCAGTGGGCGGTCCATGAGAACGAGGTGTGCCTGCGATATACCGAGCTTGAGCAGAAAACCAGACAGCGGGTGTCATCCTTTAATGATTCTGCAACCGAGTTCATGAATAGCGCGATGCGGGCCGCGGTGATCCTGGACATCAGTCTCATCACGTCATCCGGGCTGAGCACTCTGGTCCATGGCAGATAATGGTGCTTTGAAAATTCGCTTATTTTGTTGAGTACTTTTTCAGAACTCAGATTCATGAAAAATGCTACAGAGAGGATCTTGCGCCAGTCCGAGTACTTGCTAAATACAACCTCAAGCGCTCTCATGAATGGAGTTTTGTTGACAACCGAGCACAGGGTCCAGGTCGCTCCGATTGAAAGACTCGGACTTAGCGCGTCAGCGGGATCCTGAACTTCACTCAAAGGAGTGAAGACTAAAGTTCCATCTTTATCGCGTACGCATGAGTATGAGGCCAGATCAGGATGCCGCTCAATATAGGATTCCTTCCATTCAACAGTTCCGTCACGTCTTCCGGAGGTAATTTTGCCAACTGATGTGGTGTTCTTGCGGTATGAGCGTTTGCGTTCGGGATCCCAGGCGTTCATATAGGTACAAAGGTAGTAGTACCTTCCACTGCGTATGGCAAGTAAAGGTTCAAGCTCGGGACCACGCAGGCTCATAAACTCTCCTTTTTAGGATCTGGCCTATCCATTTCCTGCTTCCTGCTGATTAAAAAATCCATAGCTAGATATGGATAGATATTTAAAACATGTACAAATCGTAGTGGAAAAGCTGCCGTGTTTTTATAGATGTTTTATTAACCTTCTGATAAACAATAATCTTAATACCGGACATAAATCTATGTCCTAAAAATATACATCTATAAAATGTCAATTTTCTACCTTTTTATAAATGTGATCTTTAGCACATCTATACTGCCTGCTGTTGAGAGTTAACGGCATCTGATGCCGGATCGGTAGTTAAAGATAAACAGGAGATTCAAAAAATGTTTAAGACCGCCCTCGTTTGCATAGCTCTTGCCGCAGTTTCATTTGAGGCTTCAGCTACTATGGAAGCTGCATTCAGCACATCCCCTGACGGTGAGGATATTCATCACGCGCGTCCTTCCTGCCCGAATTTCATTCTTATAAAACATAAAGACGGTTCAACCGAAGAGCACGTTTACGCCAATCAGGTGATCGCCAACAGAAGCCATGTTGATGATGGCGAGTGCGTATTCTACTGATTTAATTACGGAGTCACAGATTTAACTATGTGCTCTCAGATACAACAACGCCGTTTGCTTTTAAAACGTGAAGCGGGCCTGCTCTGCCTCATAGGCTGGAAGCTTGCTGTCTCGGGAGCTGAGACCAGACTGGTAATTCAGATGCTGGAGCGCATCTGCGCTCATCTGCATCTGGATCCTCCGGAGATAATCCTGACACGCTCGGTGATCTGGCTTGAGATCACCAAAGGCACGCTTAAGGCGACAGCCCAGCATAAGATCCAGAACTTTGGCATAAACATGTCAAACGTCTCCGAGCTGTCGCTTCTTTGCAATGAGTTTCTCTCAGGCAAAATGTCTGGGCTTAAAGAGCTGCGCTCAAAGGTGGACGCAGTCTCATCTTTTAAATACAACTCCACCGCGCTGTGCTTTATTGAGGCTGTGGCCGGATTGTGTTTTGCCTATTTAAACGGCGGAGATCTTAATGTGTGCCTTGCCGCGCTTCTGGGCGGTCTGGTTCTGATGCTTGTGAGATTCTGTCTCATAAAACAAGGTTTTTTAACCGCGTTCGCGTTTATCGCCGCGGCCTTCCTGGGCTGTACGACCACCATGCTGTTCTCGCGCTACGCTATTGGTTCTGATATTAACGAGATGCGTTTATCCATCATGGCAACCACGCTGCTATTAGTTCCCGGCTATCCGTATATGAACGGTTTTCTGGATGTATTCAAAGGATATCTTGAGACCGGGATCTTCAGGCTCATGCATTCGGTAGTTCTGACCATGGCCGCGGCCATTGGACTTCTGGGGGCACTTTGGTTTATGGGAGTTCTTGGCAATGTCTGAGACATTCATACAGAGAGTATGTCTTGAGGGGATAAGCGCCGCGTTTATCGCGGTGGCCTTTGCCATGCTCTTCTCCGTTCCAGTCAGATACTTAAAGTATGTGGCTCTGGGCGGTCTTATGACCAGGGTTTTAAGAACCCTGCTCTTCAATGGTCTTGGAATAGAGGTCGCTATCGCGACCTTTATCGCCTGTTGCGTAACCTCGCTGTACTTTATCTATCAGGCTCCAAAATTAGGCGTGCCGCGTCCCGTCTTCACTGTCGCGTCGATTATCCCCCTGATCCCGGGAATGGACGCCTATACCTGCCTGATGTCGCTATACAGTGTAATAGACGCGCCGGTAAATGAGATAGCTCAGAACGCTTATCTCATCATCCATCACGGTATGCGCTGTTTCGCGATACTGCTTTCTATCGCGCTTGGAATAGCTATCCCGCCTTTGTTTTTCTACCGCTTCCGCAAAAATGTGTACTGAAAACGTCATATCCGGTCGCAGGTGCCGGATATAGCAGCTATCGCGGCGTAAAGCGCGATAACTAAGAATGAGAGCGGAGCTATAAGGTCAAAAGAGGCAAAGGCGTTCTCAAGCGTAAAGAACAAAAGCAGCCAAAGGGATAAAGCGCGCGTTTTAAAAATGATAAAGCGCAGCTCTCTCGTGCCCCTTAAATTAAAAAGCCGCTTTAACATGAGATATCTGAAGGCAAGATACGCGGCGGCAGGAAGAGTTAAAAGCGAGATCCCGTAGATCTCAAAAAGCGCTGCAAGACGCAAAAACACCAGTTTTTTAACCTGTTCAAGCCCTATCTGATCTGGCAGAGTTATAGAGTTTCCCAACGCTTTGGCGGTTTTTAGGGATAAAAGCGCCAGCTCATAAGCTTTTGGTCCCCCTCCGCAAAACGAGATGATGTTCTCAGTCTCCAGGGTAACAAGGGGAGCGGAGCTCTGGTGGTATGGCATAAACGAAAGCGCCGTCATAAACGCGATGAGACATACGCATTTTTTTATAAGGCTTAGCATCTCTGTATCAACCCTGGGCGCTTTCAGCCATGTTTTTGGTTTTCTCAATAAGCGGGATCCGGCCTTTGACAAATCTGCCGTCGGCGAGCCTTGCCACATACTCAAAATCAGGAAGCATGGGCAGAGCTGATGGAGGAAACAGCGGGATCTCGGAGCTGAGCGCTCCGCGCGAGGCGGTATTTCCCGATACACTGCCCTGCGCGCCGTTAAAGCCTTCACTTACCTGTCTTTTAAGCTCTTTGGTTGAGATCAGAGATGAGGTTACGGCACCGGCGGTCTGACCATCGGTGATCCTCATTGAAATAAGAGTATTGCAGTTACCTACTATCTGCATCGCCTGTGTGTGACCGCCTCCACGCGCCTCAAGATCCGCGATGGTCTGGGTCGCAATTGTCACGGCAAATCCCGCACCGCGTGATTTGTTTAAAAGCTGTACCATCGCCTCGCACACGAGCTCTGAGGCCTCATCAATAAAGACGCATACCCGTCCGCGGTTATCAGACGCCCGGGCGTAGCTGTATCCAGCGGCTCCCGCGAGATCTGATAGCATGAGCTTTCCAAGGCTTCCTCCTGACTGGGCGTCTATAAGACTTCTCAATGAAGCGTAAAAGATCCCGCGCTGTCTTATGATCTTTGAAAAACTCACGTTGCCTCTGTCCCTGTTTAGCATGGGAAAAAAGCTTTTCTGACACAGGGTGTTTAAAAGCGGCAGAGCGCCCTGACTTATCTTCTGGTAATAGCCCCGGTCAAGGGTGGTTACCGAAAACAGCAGCTCAAGATCCGGATCGCTTTTCATGTAGCCCTTTTCCACAAGGTATGAATAGAACGAGCGCAAGGCGCTTTGGGAAGGTTCTTTTTTTGAGCTTATGCGCTCATAGTAGGCGTCAGCGTCCGGAGCGGCTAGCTCCTTTAAGATCTTCTCAAGCGTTTCTTTCACGCAGCCCTGGGCCACGTTGAGGTTGCCCAGAGCGTCACGGATCGCGCTTAGAGTGACTTTTTTACCTGACATCAAAAGCGCGGTGACCGCGACGGTTATGGCCGTGTTCGCGTAGGCTCTGAAGGATGAAGCCCCGCCTGAGGATGGAAGCAGCGAGCTTAAGCGCTCACCAATTTCAGATGGTCGGCTCCAGCTGCCAAGCACGTTATAGCCACAGCCTTCATCAGGACAGGCAAGATCGATTTTAAACAGCTCAGCCTCACGCCCTGATCCCGCGCATGCTGTTTCTACCCTTCGGATAAGATCGCGATCGCCTTTGGGATCTAAAACTATTACGCAGTCACCGCGCATTACAGCCTGGGTTATCAGAAGATCAAACATTCTGGTTTTGCCGGCTCCCGTGGTCCCGAAGATCAGCGTATGCGACTTAAGATCGTTCAACGGAAGAGTTATGTGTCCGCGGTTTTTACAGGAAAGCGCGTGAATGTCCCACGAGCCGTGTCCTCTGGATCTGGCGCTTTTAAGTCCGCAGCTCATAAGATCGTTTAAAAGCCTTGAGTGATACGGTGTGAATTCAAAGCCCCGTCCAAGCCAGATCGCATCCGGGAATTTCATCCTGATACGTAAAAGAAAATCTTCTTTAATAAAGTCAGGCTTTGAGAGTCCATGCCCCGCGTAGAGCTTTAAACCAAAACTTAGATATGGGGCTGGCAGCAGCGTTGCCGACGCCATGAGATACCAGAACGCCCGGCTGCTGATTTCAGCATCAGTTAACAAAAGTGTCGCGCACTGAAGGATAAAGATCGCAAGGCAAAACACCCCAGGATCTGGGCTTTTAAATACCGGATCGGAAATTCTCTTCATAAGACCTCCTGGAGTAATTTCGCATAAAAGCGAATTTCCTGCTCCGTATTTAATGCGTCCTGGCGCCAGTCCCAGTCGCGAAGCTTTTTTTCAGGATCCTTTACACCAAAAAAATTGTAGTATCCGCGCGCAATGGAGGTCACATGCAAAGAAACGTTAAAGACGAGGGGGTGCTTTTTATAAGAAGGATCCTGTGTGATCTGGGGCTTATGAACCTTATTTATGACGATCTGACATCACTTATGCTCGATGGAAACGGCGCTTTAAAACAGCTGATATTTACGCTCCAAAAGAAAGATATAAGACTATCCCGAACTGACAGACTGCGCGTATCGCGCGTATGTGAGTCGCTGGAAGATAAACTTTCTGATTTTCTTATGATGGAACGCGCGGATTTTGATGAGACGCTGTCCTGCAACGGTGGTATGGGATCTGAGCTTTTGTGGTGGTGCCGGGGAATGCAGGAGGCTTATGACAGGGGTTTCCCGTCATTGCGTCTTACGGGAATAGAGGTATCCGGAATAGTGTACTCGGAGAGACTTTTTGAAAATCTGTATAACGAATACTCGTCATTAGCGCTCGGACGCGGTCAGTTTCGGGAATGCACCAGACTGGCGATAGCGCTTTGCGCCGGGAGTGTCAGGCTTTGTGAGGATCCTGATGATGGCATAACCTTGTCTGACATCCACCTCGCGGCAAGAGCCACTTCAGCCTGGATGAGCACTGAAAGGCTTCGCCGCGCCATGAAACTAACCCCAAAAGCTGTGCCGTTATATGTGGCATCCCTGAGACTCGTAACATCATGGTACATGAAAGCGATGCTTGAAAAAGAGCTTGTGTTCTATGTGCAAAGGCACCAGATCTTGCGTTTTGGAAACTTTTAATAGATACTTATAAGGCATATATTACCAATATGTATGCAGAATATTAACAATTCCTTGTTTGTTTTTTGATGTTGCCGGATTTCGGAATAAGCGCGGCTAAATGCACCGTATTTGAATTGTTCTGGATCGTTCGCTGGCGGTGTTAATTTACGGATGTTCTTATGAAGAAAATTTTTTTATCGCTGTTTGCCATGCTGTTGCTGGCTTTTTCAACTTTATCTGAGGCAAAGACTCTGGTTCTCTATTACAGCTTTACCGGAAATTCAAAGGCCATAGTTACTGATTTTAAAGATCAGACAGGTGCGGATGTCGCTGAAGTGCTGCCTGCCAAAAAAGGACTTGATTACGCGGCGAACAACTATGCTTTAGGCTCAAATCTTATGCTTGCCATACGCAACGCTCCTGACAAAGAGAGCTCATATCCAGAGGTTGATCCTGTGAATGCTAACCTTGCTGATTACGACAGCTTCGTTATCGCCACTCCTTTGTGGTGGGGAGAGATGGCAGCCATTATGCAGGGTTTTCTGTTCCGTCACAGCGCGGAGCTTTCAGGCAAGAAAGTTGCGCTTATAGTTTCAAGCTATTCAACCGGCATTGACGGAGTTGAGCGCGATCTGAAGAGACTCCTTAAAGATTCCCAGATAGTATCACCAGGCCTTTGGATCAAATCATCACAGACCGGTGAGTGCCATGAGATGATTAAAAACTGGCTGCCTGAGATCGGATTTTCAAAATAAGATCCTTCCAATGTGACCGCCCTATCAGGGGCAACATAGCGTTCTCAATAAGAGCGTCATCAGATCTTAAAGTCAGGCGTTCTTTTTTTGTCCTTTATTCCTTCTGTCCATCCTTGTTACAGCATGTGTTTTTATTTCATTTGTATGTAAGCAAAAGAAAATAAGTTACAAAACCTGTTTACGGCCCGCAATATTTACGCAACTTTTTTCCATTTTTAATTAAGTAACTCTTTGACATTTCAGAATGAAATTTATGGTTTTGTCATTTTTTGGGAAATGGTGCACAGTTTTGCGGTTAACCTGATACATATAATCAGCTGCTACTAATATTCTTAAAACCACTTGCTTTCCATTATGCGCGACTTTTTCGCGGGGAAGCCTGGGTTTAAAGAGAACACATTTACAACTGAACACAACCAATATAAGGACAATATAAGAATGATCCTGCCGGGGACAATGACAGTCGCCAAGTCAATCGGCGTCAATTTTATGGGAACGGCTTCTACCTGGTACAAGCTGTTCGTCGTGGGTTGCCTTTTAATCAACCCTTTTGTTTTTTATATCTCGCCTTTCGCCGCTGGATGGCTTCTGGTCGCCGAATTCATATTTACTCTCGCGATGGCGCTTGAGTGTTATCCCCTTCAGCCGGGCGGTCTTCTGGCGCTTGAGGCCTGTTTCATGGGCATGTGTACCATGGACGGGGTCAAGAACGAGATCATCATGAACATCGATGTGATCCTGCTTTTGATGTTCATGTTAGGCGGTATACATTTTGTCCGTGACTTTCTGCTCTTCATCTTCACCAAGATCCTGGTAAAAGTCCGTAACCCGATCCTGATTTCATTCCTGTTCTGCTTTGTCGCCGGTACTCTCGCGGCGTTCGTTGACGCCCTTACGGTTCTGGCGGTGATTATTTCAATCTGCATGGGGCTGTACGCGCTCTATCACGCGCATATCTGCGGTGACGCGGCTACCGCCAGACTTTCTGATGATGTGTTCGTTCAGGAGCAGTACAAGCAGGATCTTGAAGATTTCAGAGCGTTCTTAAGAGCCCTGCTGATGAACGCCGCGGTCGGTACCACCATCGGCGGTATGGCGACTCTGGTAGGTCAGCCTCAGAACCTTGTCGTAGGTCAGGTATCAGGCTGGAACTTCCTCGAGTTCCTGGTTCGTATGGCCCCTGTGTCACTACCAGTTATGATCTTTGGCTATGGAACCTGCCTTATTCTTGAGAAATTCAAGCTCTTTGGTTTTGGTGCCGAGATGCCAAAGTCAGTGTATGACGTTCTGGTAGCCCGTGACCGCGCCACCTCCAACAACATGACGATGCGCGATAAGGTAAAGCTGGTGGTACAGGCCTGCTGCTGTGTATGGCTGGTCTTTGCTCTGGCCTTCCATCTCGCGGCGGTCGGACTCATCGGACTTTCAATTATCGTGCTCGCCACTACCTTCTGTGGTGTCACCTCCGATTCTGAGGTAGGCAAGGCATTTACCGAATCGATGCCTTTCTGCGCTCTTTTGTGTGTATTTTTCTGTATTGTGACAGTGATCGCCCAACAGGGACTCTTTACCCCGTTTGTGCACTGGGTATTCTCTATTCCGCGTGACACGCAAATCCCGGTGTTTTACCTCGCCAACGGCATCATATCAGCGGTTTCAGATAACGTGTTCGTCGCGACCATCTATATTGAGCAGGTGCATGAGGCTCTGGTAAATGGTGTGATAAGCCCTGAGCAGTACAACGATCTGGCTATCGCCATCAACGCCGGCACCAATCTGCCTTCCGTTGCTACCCCTAATGGTCAGTCCGCGTTCCTCTTCCTGCTCACTTCCGCCATCGCCCCGCTTGTGCGTCTTCCATATCTGCGTATGATGTGGATGGCTTTGCCTTATACTATTGTCCTGACGGTTGTAGGTCTGCTGACCACTATGTTCCTGATCCCGGAATTAACTCCGGTGTTCGAGCAGTGGGGATGGATCCCGTCAAGCGAGGCTGAACACGCGGCGGAGATAGCCGCGGCGGCAGCGCAGATGAAATAACAGAACGCGGCGGGAAGCGCCGCTCCGGGAGGATTGGTGTTTCTTTTCCGTTTGGTGCAGTCGTTCACTTCAAGCAGGCTCTCATGGGGTCTGCTTATCATTTTCTCTTTGATAATTGAAGGCTGTGCCCTGTACTTCCAGTACGGGCTTAAGCTGGATCCCTGCGTAAACTGTGTCTATGAGCGCGCCTGCATCGCGCTGTTCTTTATCGCGGGTCTGATAGGCTTCCTGCTGCCGCAGTTCAAATTCTTCAGGCTGGTAGCAAGCCTTATTTTTGTGGTCGCGTCGGCTGCAGGGCTTAAGATCTCAATTGGTCACTACATAGACACGATCTCACAGGGCTTCGGGTCAAGTTGCGCCCTTAAGGCGAATTTCCCGCTGATCCCTTTAGATGAGATCCTGCCATGGCTTTTCAAGGCCGTAGGTCAGTGCGGACCACTGAACTGGTCACTGATGGGCCTTTCGATGCCGCAATGGCTGATCATCATCTTCGCCTGCGGTGTAGTGGTATCTCTGGTATTTCTTTTAAGCCAGTTTGTAAGCACCCGCCGCAGCTTTGACCGTCTCTACCACTGATAACAGTCCTCAACCTGCCGTTTAACCATGGCAGGTTTTTATATGGCTATT
>SFGV01000095.1 GCA_004557545.1 Succinatimonas hippei | reverse complement strand
GGGAGCGGAAAACTCACTTCCATTGTCTGTGAGGATCACAGGAAAGAGAAGTTTGAAGCTCTCAATGCCCAAGAGGGAATAAAGTCCGTCAAAGACATCAGACACGGAGCGTGCGGTATTGGCGCCGCGGAGAAAGGCCAGCATGAACGACGTGTCGAGAAAGTGGACAGTCAACAATACGGAGCCTCGAGATTATCCGCGAAGGCGTGTTAATAAAAGCATATCGCCCTGCCCTACTATCTGTAAAGCTCGTTCACGATATCAAGAAATCTGCCAAAGGCTATTTCGTTGGTCTGGTTGGCAAGTACCCAATTGCGGGGAGATATGTTTTTCAGTGTAGTTAAGCATTCGCAAAGTTCATCGATATTGTTCCATTTTCTACCTGTATGTTCAGTGATATAAGGGGCGGCGTTTTGTCTTCGCTGTCGCACCTCGTCAGATTCAAATACCAGAGTCTGTCTGTTCATTGACCATGCCTGGGCCAGAGCGAGCCCCTGTGTTTCGCTGCCGCCCAGACAGACTACGAAGTCGCTCCACTCGAGTAATTTTTTATAGTCGCTTGGAGTATGGGTGCCGCAGTAAAGGGTTTTTATTTCCTTTTTGTTATTCTTAAGTATTTCCAGCGTTGCCGGAAGAATTGTTTTTCCCTGTCCTTTAACATATACCATCACCTTTTCCAGCGTATCGGAGGGCACCTTTCTCTCTGGGTTCCATACCACGTGGTCCACGCCCGCGGCCCATACGGCAGTTTCTCTGAGAATTAAATGTTTTTGCGCCGCCTCTTTTTCATATGCTTCTTTTACCCAAGGAGATGCGAGGAGATAGCGATCTATGGATTTGTCTGTGATGATCGCGCCGTGTTCGTCAACATGCTCAAAACAGATGAGAGGTCCGGCTATGAGCTTTTCTATCTTTCCCGACTGTTTAAGCGAGATAACGTCACGCAGCGCCCGCCAGCCGGATGGAACATATACGACGGTACCCTCAGCCTGCCTCCTTGAAGGGTTGACTAGTATCTTCACATCAGGAAAATATTTTGCCCCCTTTATAAAAGAGTCTACGACGTCCTGGTGTCCGCCAATGGGAAAGGTGCACGTCCACGCCTTATATGCGTTGCCCTTAACAGTATATTTTAAATAGTTGAAGCGTCGTTCCAAATCTTTCGCTGCTCTTTCAAATACAGAAAAAGGTTTTGTCAAAAACGAAATTATCATTGAGTTGCACCGCTTTCGAGTTATCTCTTATAATAAATAAACGCTGATGTCCATTCTTTTATTATATTATAAGGGAAATTGCCTAAAGGGAGTATCGTAAGTGGTAAAATTTATATTTGAAAGATTGCCGTTGGAGTCAAAAATTATTTTTTGCGATATGAACGGTTCCGGGACTCTTTGATAAAACACAAAAGGGGCTCTTAAAATGAAACGCTTAACAAAAAAAATTTTATCGGATACTGATTTTAGCCGCGTTGCGGAACTTCTGACAGGGGGATTTAAAAGCACCTTGATAGTCGTCGCTGGCGACTTTATGCTGGACCGCTATATCAGCGGCGATGTGGAGAGGATATCTCCTGAAGCGCCAGTGCCGGTAATAAGATTTCGGGAAGAACGGTTGGTGGCGGGCGGTGCGGGCAATGTTGCGGCAAACCTCGTTGGCCTAGGTGTAAATGTCTTTGCCGCAGGTAGCGTGGGTGATGACATCCATGGATGGGCGCTGCTTGATTTGCCTCTTTTTAAAAAAATCGATCATTCCGCACTGTTGCCACTTGGCCCAACTACTGTTAAAACACGTTTGCTGGGTTCCGGACGTCAGCAGATGCTTCGTCTTGACATGGAAGAAAAGATAAGCCCATCTGATGCGGAAGCAGCAATGCTTCTCTCTGAAGTCTCAGGAGCGGTTTCCGCGGGAGCGAAGTTGATCATCATCTCTGACTATGGTAAGGGCTGTTGTTCACCTGAGCTCTGCCGCGGGCTCATCGCCCTAGCTCGTAAAAAGGGTGTCAGCGTCTGGGTAGATCCGAAAAAATCTGACTGGGAAAGTTACCGTGGCGCCTCGCTCATTACGCCTAATATCAAAGAGCTGAGCGCCGCCGCCGGGCACCCTCTGCGTAATGATGACGAAGAGATAACAGCCGCCGCAATTTCCATGATTAAAAAATACGGGATAGAAAATATACTTGTGACGCGTTCAGAGAGAGGGGCTACCCTAATTGAAGGGGATACCGCCACGCACATACCCGTTTGGGCCGTTGAGGTCTACGATGTATCCGGTGCTGGAGATACGATGATTGCCGTCGCCGCCGCTTTTGCGGCGGAGGGGCTTCAACTGCGGGAGGCTGTAAAACTGGCAAACGCGGCCTCTCAGGTCGTCATCGGAAAGATTGGCACATACTCGATAAGCGCGGCGGAGTTGCTGGATGTGATCTCTGAAAGGAGCATATCCGTGTCATCCAAGGTATTGACTGAGGCCGAGGCCGTGAAGCTTCGCGCCATATGGCGTAATGCCGGTGAGCGAGTGATCTTCACAAATGGCTGCTTTGATATCATACATGCCGGACATATCGATTCTTTATCCGCGGCGAAGTCTCTCGGTGACCGGCTTATTGTGGGGCTCAACTCAGACGCTTCCGTTCGGCGGCTGAAGGGTGACTCACGCCCAGTGAATGGAGAGGCGTCCCGTGCGAAGGTGCTTGCCGCGCTTGAAGCGGTGGACGCCGTTGTGGTCTTTGAAGAAGATACTCCTGAGGAGCTTCTCTCGCGGCTGCGGCCTGATGTGATAGCAAAAGGTGGAGATTACCGACCCGAAGAGGTTGCTGGGCGTGAATACGCCGAAGAGATTGTCATCCTTCCTCTGACCGATGGTTTTTCAACAACTTCCGTAATTGAAAGGTCATGTGGAGTATGAGCCGGTGGATAATACTGGATCGTGACGGTACTCTCATAAGAGAAAAGGGTTATTTGCACGACCCAAATGAAGTGGAGCTCATAGCCGGAGTTACTGAGGGGCTGCGGCTGCTTGCGGCGGCTGAATACCGTTTTGCCGTTGTGACAAATCAGTCGGGCATCGGCAGAGGGTATTATTCAGAGGGAGATATGCGCGCTGTACACGCACGTATAGACGAGATTCTTGCTGTGGATGGAATAAAGATAGATGGCTGGTACCATTGTCCGCATTTGCCGGAAGAGGGTTGCGGCTGCCGTAAGCCTAAGCGTGGTCTTGTCGAGACGGCCGCCGCGGAACTTGGCTTCAGTTTAACGGATATAGCGGCGGTAATTGGGGATAAAGAGTGTGACCTCATGCTTGCAAAGGCGGTCGGAGCGCCCTCTGCGCTGGTCATGTCAGGTTACGGCGGCGTGGAATATGCCAAAGGTGTGCGTGGTGATTTGAACTGTGAAGATATGTCCGAGGCTGCGCGGCGGATAATTAAGAAGGAGGAGAATATGCTGGAAAAAGGCGAAATATACAGGCGCAATATGGATGACCATTTGAAAACTGCCGTACGTATGGCGGCATTGGAGGAGACGGTGTGTTTGGCGGCAAAGAAGATAACGGCAGCCCTGCTTGCCGGAGGCCGGCTTTTTCTCTGCGGCAACGGCGGTTCGGCCGCCGACGCGCAGCATATCGCAGCGGAGCTTTCCGGCCGTTATCTGAAAGAGCGCCGTGCTCTTGACGCCGCTGCCCTCTCCTGTAACAGCTCGGCGCTGACGGCACTGGGTAACGATTACGGTTATGACGAGATATTTTCCCGCCAGATAGAGGCACATGGCCGATGCGGCGATCTGTTGATAGCAATATCGACGAGTGGGAATAGCGCTAATGTTCTTAAAGCGGTGTCGGTGGCGAAAGGAAAAGGGATTTTTACGGTAGGGCTCACCGGTGAGAGTGGCGGCAGGCTGCGCGAGGCGGCTGATCTTACTGTCTGTGCCCCCTCCTCCTTCACTCCGCGCATTCAGGAAATTCACATCCTGATTGGCCATACCATCTGCGAAATGGTGGAACGGGATTTTTGCGGGTAAACAGCGCAGCGGTGTGCTTTTTTAGATATTATATCAGGATATTTACGCCTTTATGGGATGTGAAAATTCTGCGTAGTTATATACATTATTAATTATTAACTGGCGGCCCTGAGGTATTAACCTAACGTGAGTGAAATGTGCCAGGCAACTGCCCAGATCTTAAAAGCCCGTGGCCGAGCGTATTTTCCTGCTTTAGGCCACAGGCTTATCTATAATTATCCTGTCATGGGATATGTCGTGATTTTTATGTTCAGAGACTTGGATGATCGAACAGATACTCTCCTGCTTTTCGGGCTGCAGGTATCTTCCTATGTTTTCAAGCGTCTTTTTTTATTCCCGCCTCAAACCTCCACGAGTCCCGGCACATATCTTCTACCGAGCGGCGGGCCTTCCAACCCAGCTCCTGCTCGGCTTTTTTTGTCTCCGCGTAGCATGTGGCGATGTCTCCCGCGCGGCGCGGCGTTATTTTGTAGGGGATTTTGATGCCGTTGACGCGCTCGAAGGCCGTGACCAGCTCGAGCACCGAGGTGCCG
>SFGV01000018.1 GCA_004557545.1 Succinatimonas hippei | reverse complement strand
CGAATAACTTCACGAATCAAATGACAAGTGCTGTCATTCTTCAATTTATAAGAATCACTCTCTACCCAATGCAGGTCTGTCAACTGAACAATCTTGAACTTCCCGTCACGAAACTTCAAATCAGAAGCTTGAGAAAAAGCAGAGAAGCAAATAAAACAACAAATTAAATATAATAAAGACTTTTTCATTTTTTACGATCTGTTCTATGGAGCTTGTCTTGATATTAAGTTCTGCGACATAACGCTCCGCAGCGGTACGCTCTTTTTTGCTGTCGATAATGAAACCGTGTGTCAGATAACGCGGAAGTGAGCTGAACACAACGTTTTCACGCAATGAAAGCCCTAAAATCACTCCCTGGGTTTTGCGATCCTCAGGAATAAGCCCAATACCGCGCTCAAGCGCGTGTCTTGGGCTACCGGGCACATATTTATGACCTTTGTATATGATCTCGCCTGACTTTAACGGATCAGCACCGAAAATCGCGCGGGCAAGTTCGGTACGCCCGGCACCCACAAGACCACCAAACCCCAGTATTTCGCCTTTATGCAAGGTAAAGCTTACATTGCAGACTTTTTCGTTTGACAGATCTTTACATATCAGAACTGGTTCTCCTGGTGCGTTCTTTGGCTGAGGATAGTCATCTGAGATCTCACGTCCAACCATTGCCGAGATCAGGGTTTTACGTGAAAACTCCTGGGTTGGTTTTACGCAGACCAGTTTTCCGTCCATAAAAACAGCAGTTCGGTCACAGATTTCAAAAACTTCTTCAAGACGATGTGAGATAAAAAGTACCGTTACGCCATTTTCCTTAAGAGTGCGCACATACAGCCTTTAAGATCTCTACCATCTGCTGATAGGCGACACCGATATCGATAATGCGCTTACGCACATCTATGCGCATGCCCATTTCATCGAAAAGAGCCTGAGCTTTCTGGCGCATATGCGCGTGGTTAAGGATCCCTCCGTGAGTAGGCTCCCTGCCATAAAAAATGTTTTCGGCAATTGAAAGGTAAGGTATCAGCGAGAATTCCTGATAGACGGCGGCAATACCTAAGTTCATTACCATCGATGGAGACAGTCCGACAATGTTTTTGCCGTTAAATTCAACGCTTCCTGATGTCGGTTGTTCGGCGCCTGTGATCATTTTTATAAATGTTGACTTACCAGCGCCGTTTTCCCCGCAAATGGCAATGACCTCGCCACGCTTTATATCAAGTGAAACATCCGACAGAGCCTCAACTTTAGCGTAACACTTGGTCAATCCCTTTGTTGATAATATGATGTCGTTACTTTGACTCATGTTTTTTCCAAAGGAGCCGGCTAAGACCGGCTCCGGTGCCGCGGACGCGGTCAGTATGTTGCGGTGTATTTTCCTGAAATTACGTCAGCCTTTGGAACGCGGACGTACGGAAGCATCTCTGTGCGCTGTTTTGCTGGAATGCCTTTAGTCGCCATCTCATAGAGGATCTTGGCGCTTTCATATCCGCCCTTAAACGGGAAAAGGTCAACAGTGCCACGATAAATGCTCTCCGGATCCTTTATAAGCTCAAGAGCCTCGCGGGTAGCGTCACCTGAGAATACCGCTCTATCCTTACCAACCTTGTTATTGGATACCATGGCCTGATACCCGCCTATTCCACCTGAGTCATTGGAACCTATAACAAGATTGAGATCAGGATGCTGCTGAAGCACAGCTTCGATGATCTTCATACCGCTCTCAGGATTGTCGCCGGCCTGACGGGAGACAATCTGAATGGTCGGGCAGGTCTTTTTTACCGCGTCTTCTATACCATCACCTCTTCTTTTTACAGCCTCGACGTTATCTTCAGTGATGAGGGCTACTTTTCCTTTGCAACCTAAAGTATCTCTTGCCCATTCAGCAGCCTGGCTACCAATGGTGAAGCCATAGTTGTACTCGTCCATGCCGTAAAGAAGATTTGAGTTAGGAACCGTCTGGGCGATGGAACCAGTGGCTATTCCGGCTTTTTTGGCGTCGTCATAAACCTGAGTCAGAGCGTTGGCGTCGATGGCTGTACAGAAGATTGCGTCATATTTGTCAGAGATCATGTTCTCTATGTCTGACACCTGCTTGTCAACTTTATACTGAGCGTCAATTGATATGCATTTAATTCCAAGTTCTTTGCAGGCCTTTTCCATTCCAAGTTTCACACCGACAAACCATGGATTGGCCAGCTGAGGGACGGAGAATCCAAGCTTGAACTCTGATGGATCTTTGGCATTTGCGTTTGCACCCGCAGATAAAGCGAATACAGCGCATAACATGGCCGCAGCGATTTTTGTTATCTTCATTTGAACTTCCTTTGTTTGTTAGTATCTGGAGATCTGAGCTTTCAGATATCCGTTACCGTTTACATCGTAGTATATGAATACTTTAACAATAGCCATGTATTTTCAGTTATTTGATCACAGTCTCACTTTAGATAACCGTGAAAGTATCAAATGATATTTAAAGCAATTTATTAAAGAAAATAAAACTTATTTATTAACTAATACAGGATTGTCAGAAGTCGCTGATCCTGAATTTAGGATTTAAAACGTTTACAGAGATCCTAAATAAAAAACTTATTTGGAACAGCAAGCCTGAAATATTCAGTTATTGAGCTTCGGTAAGATTTTTATTGAAAAAATCCGCTTCTGACTCAGAATAAATCAAAAGCGGAATTTATTAAGACTTGACGCTAGATAATCAAGTCTCGGTCAGTTTTATGCTTTGGCTTTTTCCGATGTTGCTTCAACCGCAGGATCCTTCGCGTCAGGATCGTTGAGGTTGTTGAAGATGGTGGCGATGATCGGGCCTGAAATATTGTGCCATACAGAGAAGATCGCTGAAGGAACGGCTGAAAGCGGTGAGAAGTGAGCCATAGCCAGCGCTACGCCCAGTCCCGAATTCTGCATGCCGATCTCAATTGCAAGAGTCTTCTTCTTGTGCAGGCTCAGATGGAAGGCCTTGCCAAGCAGGTAGCCAAAGAGATAGCCCAGGCAGTTGTGGAGGATCACCACCACGAAGATCAGAAGACCGGTCTGAGCGAGCTTGTCATGGCTTACGGCTACAACCGCGCAGACAATGCTCACTATGGCGATCACTGATATAAGAGGCAGGCAGACCACAGCGTTGCGTACAGTGCGGCGGAAGAGCGTGTTGATCACGATACCAAGGACTATAGGGATAACCACAATCTTGACTATAGACATGAACATGGCGCTGATTGAAACGTCAACCCACTTTGACGCGAATAGATAAATAAGCGCCGGAGTGACGAACGGGGCGAGCAGTGTGGTGCAGGCGGTAATGGTCACTGAAAGCGGTACATCGCCGCGCGCGAGATAGGTCATGACGTTTGATGAGGTACCGCCGGGGCAGCAGCCCACCAGGATCACGCCAACGGAGATCTCAGGAGGCAGTCCTAAGACTGTGCACAAAGCCCAGGCGAGGCAGGGCATGATCACAAACTGCCCTACTACACCGATTAAGACCTCAAAAGGACGGGTGAATACTTCAGAGAAGTCCTTGGCGGTAAGGGTAAGGCCCATGCCAAACATTACGATGCCAAGCAGAATTGAAATATACGGTGCCAGTCCGGTAAACCATGAAGGCTCGATATAGGCGATGATCGAAAAGAGGATCACCCAAAGCGCGAAAGTCTTGCCAAAGAAGGCAGAGATCGCGGCAAGGGTTTTAATAACGTTCATTTGCTTTATCCTGTGTGTTTTAACGGGATTTTAAGAGCACGTTCAAGTCCGGCTCTTTCCACGGCTCATATGCTAGTCGCTTTTAACCTCTTCGGCTTAATTTTTTGCAAAAAAATTATTTTTTACATAATTAAAATCTTGTATATCAGTCTGTTAACTAAAATATATTCTTTAGAATTCAGACATTTCAGATTAATTTCCGTAAAGCCTTCGTTACCGTCATTACGGATTCATCAAGCCTGCCGGACAAGCCCTTCCATAAACTCCGGCCGCAAGCGGTATAATCATCAACTGACTTGCCGCGGACAAACATTGTCACGGCTTTGGGACAAACACCGGCTTCCCGGCGTAATTTGACTGAATATGAAAAAGATCCTGATTTGCATTTCTTTGGCGTCGGCTCTGGCGCTTAGCGCCTGCTCGTCGCTTCCGGACGGCTCAAAGAAGCCTGAACTTACCATCAACAGCGTGCAGGTTGCCGAAAATAACGGCAAGACCGGCTTCAATGTCAGCTACACCTTAAGGCATTCATCCTTAAGCCCGCTTAAGATAAGAAAAGTCACTACCAGAGTGAGCGTTAACAATATTCCTATGGCCTCAGGCGTGGATGAGAATGAAACTCTGGTCGCGCCCCGCATCGATGTTCAGCTTACTGAGTTTATCCCGGCAAACCTGGCCCGCCCTGTCTCGCTTCAGACTATAAGAAGCCCGATGATCAACGCCAGGACTCAGGCTGAGCTGAAGGTTTATTTCGTAAGAGACGAGGAATCTCCTTTTAACCCTATCGCAAACTTCAGCGGGAAACTTACCGATGAGCAACAGTGACGAGATCGCGCGCCGCAAAAACTCTTTTGAGCCACGTATGGGTACAGCCCAGCTGGTGTTCGGCATAATTTACGGTTTTATGGCGGGCATCGGAATTGTGCTTGCCTTATACACGTTTATTAACTCCGATCACCATATTCCCTGGAGTCAGGTTCTGTTCTGCGTGCTCTTTTTGGTGCTCGCTGGCAAGAGCTTCTATTTATACGCTCAGGTGCGCATACTCTTTCAAAACGGAAGGCACACCATAGCCAGAGTTAATGATATCGTCGCCAGACGCGGCATAACCACAGTAAGCGGAATGGTGAAACTTGAGGACGGGAGTGAGATTGAAATCGAGTCCCGTCTTGCAGGTGAGCAGTGCGCCAAAGAACTTGAGGATTTTTTAAACGAACAGCGTACGCGTAATCTGCCGGCTCTCGTGGTAAATGAAAAGAAGCATCCGCGCGGGATGTTTCTTATAAAAACCCACGCGGGGCATCTTGATCCGCAGTACCGTAACCAACTTGTAGTTGACAGGAAAAATTAAAATATGAGTATTTCTAGCGTCAAGGAGCTGCTGTCTGACAAGGCTCTTATAGGCAAAACCGTTACCATCGCAGGCTGGGTTAAAACCCGCCGTGACTCCAAGGCCGGTTTCTCGTTCATTTCAGTAAACGACGGTTCCTGCTTTGATTCAATCCAGATAGTCGCTGATCAGACTCTTGCCAATTACCAAAGCGAGATCTTAAAGCTCACCACCGGATGCTCAGTCGCGGTAGACGGCGAGCTTGTAGAATCCAAGGGCAAGGGTCAGAGCGTTGAGGTGCACGCAAAAGAGGTAAAGGTTCTGGGATTTGTGGATGATCCTGACACCTACCCAATGAGCGCCAAACGCCACAGCGTTGAGTACCTGCGTGAGTACGCGCATTTAAGACCACGCACCAATCTTATCGGCGCGGTTATGCGCATCCGCAACTCGGCCGCGTTCGCTATTCATTCATTCTTCCAGAGCCGCGGTTTCATGTGGGTCTCAACCCCGCTTATCACCGCCTCTGACGCCGAAGGCGCCGGCGAGATGTTCCAGGTTACAAACCTTGATCTCAACAATCCTCCCAAAGGAGCTGACGGCAAGGTTGATTTCACCAAGGACTTTTTCGGACGCCATTCATTCCTGACCGTTTCAGGACAGCTTGAGGCCGAAACCTATGCCTGCGCTTTCTCAAAGGTCTATACCTTCGGACCTACCTTCCGCGCCGAGAACTCCAACACCACAAGACACCTTGCCGAGTTCTGGATGGTCGAGCCAGAGATGGCTTTCACCGATCTTGACGGATGCGCGAAGGTCGCTGGCGATATGCTCAAGGCCATCTTCACTTATGTGCTTGAACATAACCGCAGCGATCTCGAGTTTATCGTGCAGCGCGTGGACAAGGACGCCATCGGCAGGCTTGAGCGCTTTGTAAACTCTGATTTCGCTCAGGTTGAGTACACCGAGGCCATTGAGATCCTTGAGAAGTGCGGGAAGAAATTTCAGTACCCGGTCAAATGGGGTATCGATCTCCAGTCGGAGCATGAGCGCTATCTTGCCGAAGAGCACTTCCACTCCCCTGTCGTGGTTCGCGATTACCCTCGCGACATCAAAGCCTTCTATATGCGCGCCAACGAGGATGGTAAGACCGTAGCCGCGATGGACGTGCTGGCGCCGGGAATCGGCGAAATCATAGGCGGCTCGCAGCGTGAGGAGCGTCTTGATCGTCTGGACAAGCGCATGGAAGAGCTGCACATGAATAAGGAAAACTACTGGTGGTACCGCGATCTGCGCCGTTACGGCTCAGTTCCCCACTCAGGGTTTGGCCTCGGCTTTGAGCGTATAGTCGACTACATCACTGGTGTCGGCAATCTGCGCGATGTGATCCCCTTCCCTCGCACCCCGATGCACGCTGATTTCTGATTTACCTTCCTTTAAAATGGCGGCCTTGTGTCGCCATTGTCATATCCAGGCATCACAAAACACCGCCATAAACGCTTGCGCTATGACGCTTAAGACACACTTTGAAATTCTGAAACCATGAGGTTAAATCCGGTCTCTGTTTTTGTAAAAGCTGTCTAAAATCCGGCGAAAAACCTGCATTTTTAGTAAATTTTACGAGAATATTTTCTTAAATATCAATCTTGTTACCGGTATCCTTGTATACAAGTATACAAGGATACCGGTTTTGAGACCTTGCACACACTTTATATAAAGACACGTTTTTATAATTCGTTGTGTAAGCGACAGGAGCGGTTGCGGCTAATGCCATTATCTCCGAATGTCCGTAACCGTCTCCTATGAGCTTACAGGAAATGGACAAACCTAATTTAGTGTGGCAAACGCACCCAAATACATAAGGAATCAGACAATATGCATTTTAAGAAAATCTTAGGTACCGCTCTTGCCGTTGCGGCTGCTTTCGCGATTTCATCACCCTCTGCCCTGGCTAAGACCGTGGTCAGAGTCTCCCACACCCAGATCGAAACCCATCCTGATCACATCGGTTTCGTAGCCTTCAAGAAATACATCGAGAGCAAGGCCGGTGACAAATATGATGTCCAGATTTTCCCTAACAGCACCCTGGGCGCCAATGAGAAGGTTCTTGAGCTGGTAAAACAGGGCGTTGTTCAGTTCCTTTCAGTTTCAACCGCAAACATTGAATCCTTCGACAAGATCTACGGTATTTTCTCTGTACCGTACCTCTTCACCTCAGAGAAGGCCTATGAAGGCTTCATTTCCCAGCCTAAGGTCTTAAAAGAGCTTTCAGCCAACGCCAAGCAGGACGGCTTTGAGGCTCTGGGCGCTTTCACCGCCGGTACCCGTAACTTCTACGCCAAGACCCCTATCAAGTCTGTAGCCGATCTTAAGGGCAAGAAGTTCCGTGTTCAGTCAGGCCCTACCAACGTCGCTATGATGAACGCCTTCGGCGCTGCCGCCACCCCGATGAGCTTTGGTGAGGTTTACTCAGCCCTCCAGCAGGGTGTTATCGACGGAGCCGAGAACAACGAGCTGGCGCTTACCGATCAGAAGCATGGCGAGGTCTGCAAGTACTTCACCTATGACGGTCACCAGATGTGCCCGGATCTGATCGTAGGTTCAGAGAAGTTCCTCTCCTCACTCTCACCTGAAGACCGCAAGATCTTCGAAGACGCCGCTCAGGAAGCTCAGAAGGTTGAGTTCGCCGCATGGCACAAGCGCATCGACGAGGCAAAGGAACAGGCCAAGAAGATGGGTGTTGAGTTCATAAATGTAGACACCAATGAGTTCCGTCAGAAGGTTCTGCCGCTTCACGAGAAGCTCTTAAAAGAGAACCCTGCCATTAAGGCAATTTACGATGAGGCTTCAGCTTACAACGCTGCTCATAAGTAAAAATCATAACCCGGACCGGTGAAAGCCGGTCCGGCCCAATTAAAAGGCTCAGGCTTTGCCCTAAGTCTTATCAATCCAAATGGCTCAATTCGAGCCTTTGGGCCGGGCGTTTGCCAGGCACGCTCCCGGGAGATTACCCGGGATCTCATTATTAAACACATGAAACGGAGTTAAATATGCAGGCCCTGCGCACACTGCTCGACCGCGTTGTGATGACCGTATGCGTGATCCTCTTTATTGAGATGACCATAGTCGGTACTTATCAGATAGTCACACGCTACTTTTTCAACTCTCCAAGCACTATTTCAGAGGAGATCGTAACCTACAGCTTCACCTGGCTTTCGATTCTGGCTGCAGCCTATGTTTTCGGCAAGCGTGGTCACCTCGCGATGACTTTCCTTCTTGCCAAGTTCACCGGCAAGCCCAGGATAGCGCTGGATCTTTTCTCTGAAGTGCTCATTTTCTTCACCGCGCTGTTTCTTTTGCTCATTGGTGGCTATGACATCGCAAGCGAAAACTCCACTCAGGTAACCAACTCTCTTGGTATCTCAATGGGGCTTGTTTACGCTGTTCTGCCAATTAGCGGCGCGCTGATAATGATCTACAGCCTGCTTAACATCGCAGACCTTTTAAAAACCTTCGGCTCTGACAAGGCTTCAGAGTACGGCGTATACAAGCACGAAGACTAAAGGAGACTACTAAAAATGACCGCAACCGTAGGCTTAATTCTCGCTTTAGGCATGGTCGGGCTCCTTGTGCTCGGCGTACCTATCTGCATCGCGATCGCCATCTCATCGCTAATCGCCGGAGGCGTCGCTCTTGATTTTGGTCTGATGCTCACCACAGGCGCCCAGCGTACCTTCACCGGTATTTCGGTATTTACGCTTATCGCTATTCCATTCTTCATTCTCGCAGGAAACATCATGAACCAGGGCGGTATCGCCTTAAGGCTCATGAATTTCGCGCGTCTGCTCGTAGGCAAGCTCCCCGGCTGCTACGCGCACACCAACGCCATGGCTAACATGCTCTTTGGCGCGATCTCAGGCTCAGGCGTCGCCGCGGCCTCCGCGATGGGCACCATCATCGGACCTATCGCCATCAAAGAGGGGTATGACCGTGACTACATGTCTACCGTGAACATCGCGACCGCTCCAACCGGTCTGCTTATACCGCCCTCAAACGTGCTCATTACATACGCGCTCGTTTCAGGCGGCACCTCGGTGGCGGCGCTCTTCCTGGCAGGCTATATCCCGGGCATTCTCTGGGGTCTGGTGTGCATGGTGGTAGCCGGCATTATCGCCAAACGCAAGGGCTACAGGGGCGACAGTCAGAAGGTTACTCTGGCGCTTGCCACCAAGATAACTTTTGAAGCCATTCCGTCATTACTGCTCATCATCATCGTGATCGGCGGTATCGTCGCGGGCGCATTCACCGCGACCGAGGGAGCGATCGTGGCGGTGGTCTACTCACTCTTCCTTTCAGTATGCTATAGGACCATCACCTTTGACAGCCTCATCAAGATCTACCGTGACTCATCCGAGATGACCGGCATCATCATTCTGCTCATCGGTGTTTCATCCATCATGTCCTGGGTTATCTCCTTTGTGCAGATCCCGGATGCCGTTGGCAACATGTTAAAGGGCATCTCCGACAGCAGGATCGTGATCATGCTGATCATCAACATCTTCCTGCTCTTTATCGGTACCTTCCTTGATACCACTCCGGCCGTGCTGATCTTCACCCCGATCTTCCTGCCTGTAGCCATAAGCTGCGGCTTAAGCCCGGTTGAGTTCGGTATCATCATTACCTTCAACCTCTGCATCGGTCTGATAACACCACCTGTAGGCAACATTCTGTTCGTAGGCGTCAAGGTCGGCAAGACCACCATCGAGCGCGTAATGACCAAGATCCTGCCTTACTACGCGGTTATCTTCATCGTGCTGATGGCTATAACCTACCTTCCGTTCCTCTCAAGCTGGCTGCCTCAGGCTGCAGGTTACGATGGCTCAATGGGAGCTGTAGCCAAGTCAATGCTCGGAGCTGGCTGATTTAAAAATTAAATTCGCGGGCGCACAGGCGCCCGCCCTCTCAGACAACCTTTATACAGGATCACAACAAGATGAAAAAATTCATGGACAAGGACTTTCTTCTTGAAAGCCCTACCGCTAGAACTTTGTTCCACGATCATGCCGAAAAAATGCCGATCATCGACTATCACTGCCACATCAATCCGCGCCAGATAGCCGAGGACTACCGCTTTGCCGACATCACCGACGCCTGGCTCTCGGGTGATCACTACAAATGGCGCATGATAAGAAGCAACGGCATACCTGAGGATCTCATCACTGGTGACAAATCCACCTCCTATGAAAAATTCCAGATGTTCGCCAAATCCCTGCCGCGTGCCATTGGAAACCCGCTTTATCACTGGACTCACCTTGAGCTTCAGCGTTATTTCGGGATCACCGACACTTTAAGCGAGAAGACCTGCGAGAAGATCTGGAATGAGTGCAACGAGAAGCTCAAGGATCCGTCAATGAGCGTGCGCGGCATCATAAGGCGCTCAAACGTAAGATGCATATGCACCACCGATGATCCGGCCGACAGCCTTGAGTGGCACAAGAAACTCGCCTCTGACAAGGACGCTCCGTGCAAGGTTCTCCCTGCATGGCGCCCTGACAAGGCCATGAAGATCGAAAAGCCCGGCTTTGCCGATTATGTTAAGCAGGTTGGTGAGCTTACCGGCGTTGACACCTCAACTGCCAGAGGCTTCTTTGAGGCTCTGGACAAGCGCATGGAGTTCTTCAACTCGATGGGCTGCCGCGCCGCGGATCACGGTGTTGATTACGTTTACTGCACCAGAGTATCTGACAGCGCTCTTGAGGAGATCTTCAAAAAAGGCATTTCCGGCAAGCCATTAAGCGCGCTCGAGGTTGAGGAATACAAGAGCATGATCCTCATCCATCTCGCGCACGGCTACGCCAAATACGGCTGGGTGATGCAGATCCACTTCGGCGCGGTCCGCGATCCTAACAGCGCGATGTACAAGCGCCTTGGTTCTGACACCGGTTTTGATTACATGGGTGATCATGACTGCGCCATCGCCATCGGCACTCTCATGAACGCGCTCTCAGAGGAGAACGCCCTGCCCAGGATGATCTGGTATTCCTTAAATCCTGCCGACAACCCGGTGATCGCCACCGCCATCGGCGCTTTCCAGGGGCCGGAGGCCCGCGGCAAGATCCAGCAGGGAGCCGCCTGGTGGTTCAATGACACCATGACCGGTATGATTGACCAGATGACCCAGTTCGCCAACCTCTCGGTTTTAGGCAACTTCCTGGGTATGCTTACCGACTCGCGCAGCTTCCTCTCCTATACCCGTCATGAGTATTTCAGAAGGATCCTCTGCAATCTTATAGGATCCTGGGTTGAGAAGGGATGGTACCCCGATGACATGGAATATTTAGGATCGCTCATCGAGGACATCTCCTTTAACAACACCAATAACTACTTTGGTTTTAATGTCTGATAATTAAGTTAAATTAAGGTCCTTTTCATGTGTCTTGCGCCGCCCTTTCAGGGCGGCTTTTTTATTCGCGCTCCATATTGGGATTTAATTCAGTCCGCGCGCGGATGCTATGATCTTCCCGATACATTAAAGAACCTTTTTGGAGATTCAGATGCTAAAACGCGGGATCCTTTACATCGCGACCATGCTCGGCGTGATGATCGTCATCGGCATAGTGGTAAACCTCATCTGTGCCTTTTTTGGTATATACATCACCCGTCAGGGTATTGGCGCCATACTTGTGATGTCACTGTTCCTTGGCTTCTTTGGGTCAATTATCAGTCTTCTGATGTCAAAGTCCATTGTAAAAGCCACGATGCGGGTACAGACCATAACCACACCCCGCTCTGATGACGAGGTATGGCTTTTAAACGAGGTTTCGCTTATCGCCAAACGCAAGGGCATCGCAATGCCCGAGGTTGGGATCTACCCCTCAGGGGAGATGAACGCCTTCGCCACCGGATGGAACCGTGACGCTGCGCTGGTAGCTGTAAGCTCAGGGATCCTCTCTGGCATGAGCCGCGATTCACTCTCGGCTGTGCTCGGGCACGAGCTCTCGCACGTGCAGAACGGCGATATGGTGACCATGTGTCTGGTACAGGGAATAGTTAACACCTTTGTCTACGCGCTCTCTTACATAATCGCCGGCGCCGCCGCGGGCTTTCTTGGGCAGCGCGACCGCGATGACCGCGGATCGCCTTTTATCTACTACATGGTGCAGAGCGTATTGCAGGTGCTTTTTGGCTTTTTGGGCACCCTGGTCGTGCTCTGGTTCTCCCGCCATCGCGAATACGCTGCTGACGCTGGATCAGCCGAGGTTCTGGGTAAGGATCGTATGATCAACGCCCTCAGAGAGCTTGGAAATCAAAGAGTGGAGCAGAAGAAAAACTCGTCTATGGCAGCGCTGTGCATTGTCTCCGGAGGTAACCCCTCAGAGCTTTTAATGACCCATCCGACCATAGAAAACCGCATCGCGGCGCTTGAGAAACTGCCCTACTGACATGCGTAAATTCTCTCTTATAAAGACCGCCGCGGCGGTCTTCTTGTTTCTGATCATCATCGCAACCGCCGCTATCCTGATAATTCTTTATACAGCTCCAAATCAGGATCAGGATTTGTCAACCGCTCCATGGCAGGAACACGCCTCAGAGCTCAGGGCAGGAGATCTTGTTCTGCGTCTTGGCACGGTTACCGACAGTCTTGTCATTGCCAAGGTCAGCCATTCAGCGTACTCCCATATAGGAATGATCATTCAGACACAGCCTGAGATCCTGGTTGCCCACGCTACTACATCAGATCATGATTACGATCCCGATCAGGCGTCGATCACCACGCTAAAGGATTTCTGGTCACGCGCGCTATGCAGGGCGGGGATGGCCGCGCGGATAGACGGGCTTGATGAGAGGAAACTTGATGGCGTGATCTCAAGGCTCATCGCGTACAAGGGCAGGCCTTTTGTACTGGCACCGCGCGATCAGGATCATTTTTACTGCTCAACCATGCTCTATGACGCCATCCGCTCTGAAGATCCCTCATTTACCCTCAAATGGCAGAACCTGAGCTACCCCGGTTTTAAAGGCGAGTATCTCTTTCCCCAGAGCTTTATCGGCTCGCCCCGGGTAAAAAGGCTCTTTGCGTTCAAAAATGACACGAAATAAGCGCTTTTTTTGTGCAAAATTTCACGCTTTGCCCAATTTTATGCTCAAAGATCTGGTTATCCGCTATAAAAGCGGTAATATCAGTACAACGAAATTGATTTGAGGCGTTTGTTATGGAATTTATTTCCCGTTCATGGTGGTGGCTTCCTGCTTGACTGCGGGACAGTACTCCATGCTTTAACAAATGTCAGGAGAAACCCGCGGAAACCGCGGGTTTTTTCGTATTCAGGCTTCTTTTGGGAACTTAAAAAATGAAAGCCATAAGCTTTGAAACCAGATATCTTAAGGACGCGCACCTCTTCTACCGCCGCCACTGCCACAGCGACCACACACTGCTTCTGGAGTCCGCCGAGATCGTTGACAAGACCGGAGTGCAGAGCCTCATAGGCGTGCGCTGCGCCATTGTGGTCAAATGCGATGATCTGAAAGTAACCGCCAGCGCCCTGTCAAAAAACGGTTTGCACCTGCTTGAGAAAGTTGCGAAAAAGCTTGAGATTAAAGTCCAGGACAACGCGTTCACGATCGCTTACAAACGTCCTGAAAAGGGCATAGACGAGGACAGCAGACTCAAGGCCAAAGGACCTCTTGATGTCATGCGCGCGATAAGAAAGTGCGTATCAAAATGTGATGACATCCTAATCGGCGGCAACATCAGCTTTGATTTTATAAATAACTTTGAGTACATAGGCGATGTGCCGAAGGGAGAGAACCCCTGCTCTGATTACACCTTCTATGTGTTTGACACCGCGGTGAGGGTAAATCACATAAACAAAAGCACCAAGGTGGTGGCGTTCGCTTTTGGCGCCGATACCTACGAGGAAATCGCGCTCTTTGCCTTAAAGCTTCGCGACAAAATTGACGATTTTGACGAGAAGGATGAGCTCAAGCTCAACTTTGGCGTAAAGGTTAAAGTAGATCCTGATCTTGATGACGAGAAGTTCGGAGAGATAGTAGGAAAGATCAAAGAGCACATCATAAGCGGAGACGCGTTTCAGGTGGTTCCTTCCCGCACCTTCCGCGAAGAGTGCCCAGATCCTTTCCTCGCGTACTCTTACCTCAAAAAGCTCAACCCTTCCCCCTACATGTACTACATGAAAGATCCGCTCTTTACGATCTTCGGGGCTTCCCCTGAGTTCGCGGTACGGTACAGCGCACAATCAGATGAGGTGAGGATAAGCCCGATCGCCGGAACCAGAGCCCGCGGACTTAAGGATGACGGACAGATAGACCGCGAGCTTGACTCACGCATCGAACTTGAGCTGCGTACCGATCACAAGGAGATAGCCGAACACCTGATGCTTGTCGATCTGGCAAGAAATGATCTGGCGCGCATCGCTGTCGCCGGCAGCCGCTATGTCGACAATCTTCTGCATGTTGATCACTACCAGTCGGTAATGCATCTGGTATCTGACGTACACGCGAAATTAAGACCGGATCTTGACGCGTTCAACGCTTATCAGGCCTGCATGAATATGGGAACGCTCTCAGGCGCGCCCAAGATCATGGCCCATGAGCTTATCTACCGTTATGAGGGCAAAAAACGCGGATCCTACGGCGGTGTTATCGCCATCATTGGCAATGACGGATCCTTTGACTCCTGTATAACCATACGCTCGGCCTTCGTTAAGGGTCAGACAGCTTATGTTCAGGCAGGATGCGGCGTAGTCTATGACTCAGATATCAAAAGCGAGTGTCAGGAGACCGTAAACAAGGCCCGCTCGGTGTTAACCGCGCTTTCGATGGCGCTCAATGATTTATCCAAAAAACGCAAGGATTAAAAAATGAAACGCAGAATAATCTTTATCGACAATTTCGACTCGTTCTCATACAACCTTGTGGACGAATTCAGAGTGCTTGGAAACGAGGTTCTGGTCTACCGCAATGACACGGAGCCAGACGAGATCATGAAGCTTTTGAAAAAAGAGTCATCAAAATCTGATGAGACAGTTCTGGTGCTATCCCCCGGACCCTCAACCCCTGATGATGCTAACAACCTTATCCCAATCATCAAATCAGCGCTTGGCAAATATCCCATGCTCGGGATCTGCCTTGGGCATCAGGCCATAGGTCAGGTCATGGGCGGAAAGGTGGTAAGGGCAGGCGAGATTGTCCATGGCAAAAGCTCTGACATCATTCATGACAACAGCTACGCTTTTAAAGATATGCCCAATCCCATGAAGGCCGCGCGTTATCACTCGCTTATTGTTAAGGATCTTCCAAAGAACGTTCATGTATGCGCCACCTGCAATGAAATGGTTATGGCCTTCTATGAGCCAAAGCTCAGGGCTATGGGCTTTCAGTTTCACCCTGAGTCGGTAATGACGGCTTACGGGCGCAAACTGCTAAAAAACGCGCTTGATGTGCTGAGAAAAGGACAGGAATGACAGCTGGGAATGAAACTTTTGCACAAAATTAGAGCATTTTTACCTGAGTGTGCAAAATCGTCCCGCGCTGCGGTAAATTATCAGTACAAGTTTTGAAAAAGGAATTTCAGATGAATTATTCAGTGTTTACTTCATGGTGGCTCCGCACTACAGTGCGGGGTTGATCGGTTGTTGCCTGAATAATTCAAAGACCAGAAAGCCCGCACATGATGCGGGCTTTTTCGTTTCCCGGTACAGGATTTTAAATTTACGGAGCAAGTCAAAAATGAACGCCACGCTTGAAAAACTTTACAAAGGACAGGATCTCAGCACACAGGAAACCTCTGATTTCTTCAAGGAGATCTTTTCAGGAAAGGTTGATCCGGTGATCCTTAGCTCTTTCCTTACCGCCCTTAAGATGAACGGCTATACCGCCGATGAGATTGGCGGCGCCGCCTCAGCCATGATCGCGGCGGCAAAGCCCTTTGAACGCGACCGCAGCATCGATGTGGGCGAAATTGTAGGCACCGGCGGTGACTGCCTGCACACCATCAATATCTCAACCATGGCCGCCATTGTCTGCGCGACCCTGGGACTTCACGTGGCAAAGCATGGCAACACCGCCGTATCCTCAAAGTCAGGCGCCTCGGACGTGCTGACCGCTTTGGGCTATGACATCCGCTGTGATGAGAAGCTTACCCGCAAAAATCTTGAGGAAAAGGGCTTTGCCTTCTTCTTCGCGCAGGTCTATCACAGCGGGATGAGGTTTGCCGGTCCCGTGAGAAAGGCTCTTGGCACCAGCACCATCTTCAATATTCTAGGACCTCTGACAAACCCGGCGAGAGTTAACTACGAGCTGCTCGGCTGCTACGACCCTAAGCTTTTGGTCACTCTTGCCAAGGCCATGAGGATCACAGGCGTTGAACGCGGAATGGTCATAAACGGCAATGGTATGGATGAGATCTCGGTATTTGGGCAGACCAAAGTAGCCGAGTACGGCAAGGATGGCGAAATAAAGGAATACACCCTTACCAATAAGGATTTTGGCATCACCGGCTCCTACACTCAGGATATGCTCAAAGGCGGAGACGCCGCGCAAAACGCCAGGATAGCCCGTAAGGTGCTCTCAGGCAAAGGCACCGACGCCCAGCGTGACGTAGTCTGCGTCAACGCCTCGGCGATGCTGCATCTTGCCGGCAAATCATCATCTTTCAAGGAAGGCTACGAGATGGCCCGTCAGGCGCTCTCAGACGGCAAGTGCATTGAAAGACTTGAAGAGATTGTCGCGATCTCCCAGGGCAAATAAACCAAGAGGCCAAGGCAAATGCTCAAACCACAGCCGCTTACCCCAAAAGCCCGCTCTTTTATGGGACTTAACCTTAAAAGTATCGAAGACACGGTGCTTGCAACCATCATCAACAAGAAGGTTGAGGATGTCGGGGCCATAAAGATCTCAGGCGAGCGCCACACCCCGTTCCGCTCTCTTAAAAAAGCTCTGACCACAGGCCGGGGCAGACACTTTATCCTGGAGTGCAAGAAATCCTCACCTACCCTTGGAGACTTTTGCAGGGACTTCAACCTGGACCGGCTGCTCGCGTGCTATGAAACCAGAGCGAGCGCGATATCCGTGCTGTGTGAGGAGCATTTTTTTAAAGGCTCGCTTGAGTATTTAAGCTATGTGCGCGAGCGCACCAGCCTTCCCGTGATCTGCAAGGACTTCATCATAGACGAGGCTCAGCTTAAGGCCGCGGCGGCCGCGGGAGCTGACGCGGTGCTTTTGATGCTCAGCCTGCTTGAACGTGATCGCTTCCTGGATCTTTATAAAAAAGCCCGCGCTTTGGGGCTTGAGGTGCTTTGCGAGGTCGACAGTATCGATGACGCGGTTTTTGCCCGTGATCACCATATTCCGATCGTCGGGATCAATAACCGTAATCTCAGGGTGCTAAAAATTGACCTGCAGAAAGCCCGTGATCTGGCACCGCTCTTTAACGCTGAAACTACCGTTGTCTCAGAATCAGGGATCTGCTCGCATGAGGATCTCCTGTCGATGAATCCGATTAACGCGTTTTTAATCGGGTCGGCTCTCTCAGGTGCCGATGACGTGTTTTACGCCTCAAACACCATGCTCTATGGTCTCAATAAACTTTGTGGGATCACAAGCTTTGAGGCGCTTGAGGCGGCTATTGAAGGGCACGCCGCGATTTGCGGTTTCATCTTCGCGAAAAAATCCCCGCGCTGTGTAAGCGTCGAGTTTGCAAAGGAGTGCGTAAAACGCGCTCATCCGCAGTGCCGCGCCGCGGCGGTTTTCGTAAATGAGGATCCTCAGGTGATAGCTGAAGTAGTCAGGGAGAGCCTCTGCGACTATGTGCAGCTGCACGGCAATGAGGGTCCTGAGATCATCGCCAGGTTAAGAAAGCTATTGCCTGACACCCGAATCATCAAGGCCATTTCCATAAAAGATCCCGCTGACTTTGAGAAATACCGTGAGCTCGCGCCGCTTTGCGATCTAATACTGCTTGACTCTAAATCCCCGGGATCAGGTAAAAGCTTTGACTGGGACGCCATCCCGTCCTTTGTCGATAAGGGGCGCACACTGATCTCAGGGGGCATAGGCATTGATAACCTAAATTACGCCCTGGGACTCGGCTTTGCCGGAGTTGACATGAATTCAAAGCTTGAAAGCTCTGCCGGAGTAAAAGATCCGGCGCTTGTGAGAAGGGCTTTTGAGATCATCAAGGAATTTTAAAGAGGAGAAAATTATGACCATACTAAATCCGTTCTTCGGAAAATACGGCGGTCAGTATGTGCCGGAGGTTCTGATCCCGGCTCTTGATCAGCTCGAGAAAACCTATGTCGAGGTTCGCCACGATCCTTCCTTCTGGCGCGAATACCACGACCTGCTCAATGAATACGCAGGACGTCCGACTCCGCTTACGCCCTGCCGTAACCTTACCAGGGGCACCAAAACCCGCATTTACTTAAAACGCGAGGATCTGCTCCATGGCGGCGCGCACAAGACCAATCAGGTCATAGGACAGGCGCTTTTGGCAAAGCGCATGGGCAAGACCAGACTCATCGCCGAGACCGGCGCCGGACAGCACGGCACCGCCACCGCGCTTATCAGCGCACTGATGGGCTTTAAATGCCGTATCTATATGGGCGCCAAGGATATCGACCGCCAGAAGCCCAATGTATTCCGCATGCGCCTGATGGGCGCTGAGGTCTGCGGCGTAGAGAAGGGCTCCGGCACCCTCAAGGATGCCTGCAACGAGGCTCTGCGCGATTACGCGGCCAATTTTGAGAACACCCACTACCTGGTAGGCACCGCGGCAGGTCCGCATCCTTTCCCTACCATAGTGCGGGAGTTCCAGAAGGTCATAGGCGAGGAAGTCCGCTTCCAGATCCAGCAGCTTGAGGGACGTCTTCCAGACGCCTGCATAGCCTGTGTCGGCGGCGGCTCAAACGCTATCGGCATGTTTGATGATTTCCTCGACAGCAAGGTACCGCTCTACGGCGTGGAACCCGGCGGGCGCGGTCTTAAGACCGGACTGCACGGCGCGACCATTGAGGAGGGCACCGATGGCATATTCTTCGGGGCCATGTCAAAGAATCTGCAGACCGAGGATGGGCAGATCAAGGAATCAACCACAATCTCGGCTGGTCTTGATTTCCCTTCAGTAGGTCCCCAGCACGCCTACCTTGGTGAAACCGGACGCGTAAAGTACGTCAACGCCACCGATCTTGAGGCGCTTGAGGCTTTCGTGCTGCTATCAGAGCAGGAAGGCATCATCCCGGCCGTGGAATCCTCCCACGCCCTCGCCTACGCCATCAGAATGATGCGCGAAAACCCAGACCGCGAGCAGGTTCTGGTAGTCAATATCTCAGGGCGCGGCGATAAGGATATCTTCAGTGTATCCAAGTATCTTGAGGATTTGGGATGCATACGCGCTGATGGCTCAATAGACACCGCCCCGTTGCGCAGAAAGGATTAAAGGAGGCTTAACATGGAAAATCGTTTTGAAAAGAGATTTGCCGAACTTGCCAGGCGCAATGAAGGCGGTTTTGTCCCTTTTGTAACTCTCTGCGATCCCGACAAGGAAACCTCAAAGAAGATCCTGGACAGCCTGGTCAAAGCCGGAGCTGACGCTCTTGAGCTGGGCTTTCCTTTCTCTGATCCGAGCGCCGATGGTCCGGTCATTCAGCTTGCCGACAAGCGGGCTTTGGGATCAGGAGCTAAAACCTCCGACTTCTTTGACTGCATCAGCTATATACGCCAAAAGAATCCGGATCTTCCGATCTCAATTCTTGTCTACGCCAACATAGTCTGCGCCCACGGGCTTGATACCTTCTTTAAGATGGCCGCTGACTCGGGACTGGACGCGGTGCTCATCCCTGATGTGCCGGTTGGAATGCTCCACACCAGCGGTGACTTCAAGCAGGCGGCAGACAGGCACGGAGTAAATCTGGTGCTTATCGCCCCGCCTAACGCCTCAGAGCAGACCTTAGAGCAGATAGCCAAAACCACCGGAGGGTATACCTATGTACTCTCACGCTTTGGCATCACCGGAACTGACAAGGCGTTCGGCAAACCCGTAAAAGTTATAAAACGCTTAAAAGAGCTCGGCGCTCCGGTGCCTATCCTGGGATTTGGCATCTCAACCCCTGAACACGTAAAAGAGGCGCTAAAAACCGGCGCGGTCGGAGCGATCGCAGGCTCAGCCTGCGTCAAGATTGTCGCCGCGCATCTTGATGACGTGCCTTTGATGTTAAGCGAACTTGAAAAATACGTAGCATCGATGAAGGCGGCGACACGCGCTTAATTAAGACTAAAGCTTCAAAATGCCGGCTTACGCCGGCATTTTTTACGTTCCGTTCACTGAAGTTTTTTCTCGCTTTATTTCCATTTGAGATCAGATCTTTTATTCATATCTTTGCGCCCGTAATCGTTAATCCTTATCAGCTTGTATACAAGACAATTTGTATTAGAAAGAGTTTTTTTTAATATTTCAGATTATCTGATTTGCAAAAACGTAACCGTTTTCACAAATTCATCTGATGAATTTATGGAATTTTGCTACCGCGCACAGAACCGCGCTTCAATCTCCAATACACTTTGCTTAAGACCTTGGAAAAAAGGTCCCCGCTACTGACATTCGGAGAAATACACATGAAATTTAAAAAAATGGTTCTTGCCGCGGCGCTTTTCGCCTCTGCCGCGTTTTGCGCTAACGCTTACGCTTCTGACGTTTTAAACTTCAAGCTGGGCTTTGTAGATCCCGCCAACTCAAGCTACGCTCAGGGCGGCCAGAAATTTGCCGATGAGCTTGCAAAACTCACCGATGGCAAGATCAAGGTTCAGGTAGTCGCCGGCGGTACGCTCGGTGGCGAAAGAGAGATGTATGAGGGAGCCCAGATGGGCACCATGGATATGATCACCGTGGTCAACACCGTGCTCTCACAGTTCATTCCGGAGCTTGTGCTGCTCGACCAGCCTTTCCTCTTTGACAACGACGCTCAGGCGCACGCCGCGGTTGATGGAAAGCTCGGACAGCTTATCGCCAAGAAAGCCGAGGCCCAAGGTGTTCATATCATCGGAGCCCTGGAATCAGGCTTCCGTGATACCTTCTCCAAAAAACCTATCAAGACCGTTGATGACTATAACGGCATGAAGATCCGCACTATGGAGAACAAGATGCAGATCGCCGCCTTCAACGCTTTAGGCGCCATCGCCACCCCGATGCCGGCTACCGAGCAGTACACCGCTCTGCAGCAGGGAACCATTGACGGATGCGAAAACGCGGTTGGCAATATGCTCATCAACCGCTACTACGAGGTCATCAAGAACGTGACCAATTCGCATCACCAGTTCACCTACATCTTTGTGGGTGTCTCAAACCGCGCCTGGAAGAAGATCCCTGATGAGCTCAAACCCAAGGTTTATGAGGCCATGAAGACCGCCGTTGCCTGGCAGCGTCAGAACCTTGCCGAGATCAACGCCAACGCTATAAAGGAGCTCAAGACCAAGGGTGTCAACTTCTATGACATCGACCGCGAGGCCATGAAGGCCAAGGTGCTTCCGGCAGTTGAGAAGCTGCGTGCGAACGTGCCTCAGGAGTGGATCGACGCCTACAAGGAATCTCTTGCCGCCAAGTGATCTTTTCTAACCCGGGGCGCGCCGCGCCCCGGCTTTTTTTTTCAGGAACTCTTATGAAATCCATAATTGCTTTTTTGCAGAGATCCGAGAATTTCTGCATAGCGGTGTGTTTCATCGTGATGTGCCTGGCAGAATTTGCCCAGGTGGTAAACCGCAACCTGATTGGAGCTGGCATTTCATGGTTTGACGAGCTTGCCCGCTACTGCATGGTCTATATGACTCTGCTTGCTACCGAGGCCGGTTTAAGAGACGGCTCACAGATAGCTGTAACCGCCCTCACAGACAAAATGCCTCCTTTCGTAAGATGGATCTTAAGGCTCCTCGTTAAGGTGGTTATAGTCGGCTTCTCAATTCTTGTTTTAAATGATTCAATTGGCATGCTGCAGATGCAGCTTGAAAATGGTCAGGTATCGGCGGGTCTCGGCATTCCGATGTGGGTCCCTTATGCGATCCTGCCGCTTGCCTTTGGCGCCATTGCCATAGTGCAGACAGTCTCTTTTATTACGCTTCTCATAAAGGGACGCTCTGATAACACCAACGCAAGGTCTCAGGAGGATGAGAAGATATGACAGCCTTAATCTTATTTGGCGGTTTCATCGCGCTGCTTCTTATCGGAGTGCCAATCGCGCTGGCTCTTGGCGTCGCTACCGCCGTGACGCTTTTTTACATCGACATGCCCACGAGCGTGGTGGCGCAGAGGATATTCACCGCCCTTGATTCTTCCGGAATCATGGCCATTCCGTTCTTTGTTCTGGCGGGCAATCTGATGACCCGCGGTGGCATTTCAAGACGCATTGTCGACCTTGCTAACGCCGTGGTAGGCGGAGTGCGCGGAGGTCTTTTCTATGTAATGATCCTCTCGTGCGCGTTCTTCGCCGCTCTCTCAGGCTCAGCCCCCGCTACCGTGATAGCGATAGGCTCCATGCTCTACCCTGAAATGGTAAAACGCGGTTATCCCAAGGAGCGCTCGGCAGGCCTGCTGGCGGTCTCAGGAGGCCTGGGGCCTATCATTCCGCCATCGATCATCATGGTCGTATACGGAACCATCACCTCAAGCTCAATTGGTGATCTGTTCAAGAGCGGACTTGTCGCCGGTCTTATGATCGCGATCGTGCTCGCGATCGTCTGCGTGCTCCTCTCAAAAAAAGAGAACTGGCCTAAATCCGACAAAAAACTTTCATTATCAGAGTTCCTGACCGCGTTTAGGAAATCCTGGCTTGCCGTGCTGTTGCCGGTCATAGTCTTAGGCGGAATTTACTCGGGTATTCTCACCCCTACCGAGTCCGCGGCCGTAGCCGTGATGTACTCCTTCATAGTCGGGGTGTTTATCTATAAGGAAATGCCTTATGGCGAGCTGTGGAAGGTCATAATAGACTCTGGCAGAGGATCAGCGATGGTGCTGTTTATCATCGCCACCTCAACAGCCTTCTCGTGGCTTTTCACTTACGCCGGTATCTCGCAGCAGCTCATCGATACCATAAACGGCATGCACCTTAGCGCCACCGCTTACTGCTTCATAGTAGCCTGCGTGCTTTTGATCTTCGGAACCTTCCTTGAGGGCATCGCGACCTGCGTGCTCTTAGTTCCCCTGCTATGGCCGGTTGCCGCGAGCCTTGGGATCAACGTCATCCATTTCGGTATGATCGTCTCAATCTCAAATGTAATTGGTACCATGACACCTCCGGTCGCGGTCAACCTCTTCGCGGCCTCCTCGGTAACCAAACTAAAGATGGGAGAGATCGCTCATGGTGAGATCCCGTTCTTCATCGGTTACACCGCGGTCTTCATGCTCATAGTACTGATCCCATGGTTCAGCACCGTGTTGCTCTGACACGTATCTAAAACGTAACGCCGCCTTTAAGGCGGCGTTTTTTTTTCTTAAAGTAAGGGAAAACCTTCGACTAATACCGGAGGCTGAGGATCAGGGCTGCGACGCTCCCTGAATTCCGCCTGCCGCCGGAGTAACTCCGGCTGATGGCGCTACCGCTGGAGCGTTACCCTGCGCAGGCTGATTTTGTCCGGTGGCGTTCTGAGGCTGGTCAGTATTGCCATTGCTCCCGTTTTGAGCCGGGGTAACCGCGCTACCCGGTGCGGTACCATGATTCTGTCCGGCGCTGCCCTGCGTTCCATTGGCATTGACGACCGGCTTGCCATCAGGGCCTATAGCCATCGGTCCTGAAGCGGTGCCAAGAGAAGCGTTGGGATCAGTCTGCGCGTCCTGCGTTATAGGCTTGCCATCAGGCCCGATACTGGCAGCTCCGCCGCCGGGCTCAAAATACTGAACCTCGGGCTTGGAGGGACCGGGACTCTGCTCGGTGGTTCCGGGTGGATTATCCTGTTTCTGAGACGTAAGACCGTCATTCGGAGCCTTGGGCTTTAAGCTCCAGTCCTTCGGCGCCAGTCCCGAGGGCTCCTTTGTGACATAGTCAGGCACAAAGCCCGCGCGTGTCCCCGCTCCGGCGTTTAAACGCGCGCAGTCCTTTACAACCGTATCTGACAGATCCATAAACCCCGAAAGCGGGACTTCATATACCCTGGGAGGACTGTCTTTTCCCTGCAATAGCGCCATAGAGAGCTTCGCTCCCTCGCGAAGCTGCAGAAAAAGATCTGAAATGCTCTTGTCCTGCGAGCGTGAGAGTGGCGCGAAAACCAGACGCGCAGGTGGCAGATACTCACCGCGAAGTGAGTATTCCTGACCTTTGTCTACAAGAAAACGGGCAAAGGAATATGCGTTGAACTGATCGGTAATAGGTATATCAAGAGGCTGAACATCAAGCTCAAAGGCAGGTGTTTTGGACTGAAAGACACAGCCTACTTTAAAGGAATAGGTACCAACAAGACCGCTTCTTCTGGTAAAGCGCGCCTGGCGGTTTAGGATCACGCGATCCGCCCTGACCATTTTGGCAGGCGAACCTTTGGAAAAACTGTAGTCAGGATCTTCAGGAAGGCGCCAGAGTCCCTCTGAGGCAATGCTCCATCCTGATACCTGTTCGGCGCGGGCGCTGAACACGCCCGCGATGAGGAATAAGGCTACAACGGATAATTTCGTCATAGCCTATATCTTAGTACAGCACGCGGCACTTTACAGTGCCCTTGACCTGCTTTAAGAGCGGCAGGACCTCAGTGAGATCGTTAGCGCTTACATCCATTACCACATAACCAATCTGCTGATTGGTCTCGAGGTACTGGGAGGCGACATTGATGTCAAATCTGGCATAGATCTCGTTGATGGCGCGCATCACACCGGGGACATTTGAATGGATGTGCAGGATGCGGCTGACATTGGCTCTGAGTGCGGGAAGTGAAACCTCAGGGAAGTTTACCGACGTCAGAGTGGTGCCGTTATCGGAGTAGAGCGCGAGCTTCTCGGCAACCTCAGTACCGATATTGCGCTGAGCCTCCTCAGTGCCGGCTCCGATATGCGGTGTAAGGATGACATTGTCAAACTCGCGAAGCGGTGAGACGAACTCATCGCCCTTGGCCTTAGGCTCCTTTGGATATACATCGCAGGCCGCTCCCGCGACTTTTCCTGATTTTAAGGCGTCACAGAGAGCGTCGATGTCAACCACGGTGCCGCGGGAGGCGTTTAGGAAACGCACTCCCTGCTTCATCTTTGAGAAAGATTCGGCATTGATCATATGCTTGGTCTGATCAGTCTCAGGCACATGCATGGTTATGATGTCGGCCTTCTGATAGAGCTCATCCAGACTGTCAACCTGAACCGCGTTGCCAAGAGCGAGCTTACGCTCGATATCGTAGAAAATAACCTTAAGGCCTAAGGACTCGGCGATGATACCTACCTGAGTTCCGATATGACCATAACCTATGATGCCAAGAGTGCGGCCACGGGCCTCGTGGTTGCCTCCGGCGGTCTTATCCCAGCCACCGCGGTGAAGCAGCGCGTTACGACGAGGAATGTCGCGAAGCAGCATCAGATACTCGCCGGTTACCAGTTCGGCTACCGAACGTGTATTTGAATAAGGGGCGTTGAATACCGGGATGCCCATTTCAGCCGCGGCATCAAGATCAACCTGATTGGTTCCGATGCAGAAGCAGCCAACGCCTATAAGCTTTTTGGCGTGTTCGAACACCTCACGGGTAAGGTGGGTACGGGAGCGGATGCCGATGAAGTGCACGTTCTCGATGGCATCGAGCAGTTCCTGACCTTCAAGAGCTTTCTTAAGCAGGGTGACACTGGTGTAGCCGGCACGGTTTAACGCTGTTACGGCGCTGGGATCGATACCCTCCAGGAGAAGGATCTTGATCTTGCTTTTTTCAAGCGACAAGGTAGGATGCATTTTTACCTCTGATAAAGCATTTTTCCAGAAAAAAGAAGGTAAAGCCCGGACTGACCGGGCTTTACTGTATGCAGCGTCAGCTGCGCGCGGCCAACTGCTTGCGACGCTCCAAAACAGCGCCGTTAAGCCGCTCAATCACCATTTCAGTGTCTTCAAAGCAGATGCAGGCATCGGTTATCGACTGTCCGTACACGAGCTTTGACAGATCATCAGTAAGATCCTGACGTCCCTCGACGAGGTTACTCTCAAGCATCAGTCCGAATATACGGTCATCACCCGCGGCGATCTGGGAGGCCACATCGTTGGCCACCTCAATCTGGCGTTTGTACTGCTTGTGCGAGTTGGAATGGGAGGCGTCGATCATGACCATATCGTTGAGCCCGGCTTTCTTAAGCTCAGCGCAGGCCTGCTCAACATGATCGTGTGAGTAATTAGGCTCATGACCGCCGCGCAGGATGATGTGGCAGTCCTCGTTGCCTCTGGTATGGACGATCGCCACATGTCCCATCTTGGTGACTGACATGAAGGTGTGCTCATGGCGCGCCGCAATCGCAGCGTCTACAGCGATCTTCACGCTGCCGTCGGTGGCATTCTTAAATCCAACCGGGCATGAAAGCGCTGAGGCCAGCTGACGGTGCAGCTGGGATTCTGTAGTACGCGCGCCTATAGCGCCCCAGGAGATGAACTCATCGATGTACTGCACGGTGATCGGATCAAGGAATTCGGTCGCGGCCGGCATGCCCATGCTGTTAATGTCGCGAAGCAGCTTGCGCGCTATGCGCAGTCCGCGGTTTATGTCATGCGAATCATCAAGACCAGGATCATTGATAAGTCCCTTCCAGCCTACGGTGGTACGCGGCTTTTCGAAGTAGACGCGCATTATGATCACCAGCTGTTTTTCGTACTTGCGGCGAAGACGAAGCAGTCTTGTCGCGTAATCAATTGCCGCGATCGGGTCATGGATTGAGCAGGGACCGGTGATCACTACCAGCCTGTCATCCTTGCGGTTGAAGATATTGTGTATATCCTGACGGGTCTGCTCGACCAGCTGATCGGTGAATTCCGTCGTCGGAAATTTTTCGGTAAGCGCTACCGGGGGAAGTACCTGATACATTTCACTTATTCTCGTATCAACGATCCCGCGCCACGCCTCATTGGGAGGAGGCGGGATCATTCTGCTGTTATTGGTCATAAAACCGCCTTATATCTCAGTAACTAAATGAAAATCGCCAATAATAATAGCCAAAAGAAGAAGCCTCAAAGGCAGACTTCCTGCTCTGAATATTTTTGTTACGCAACCTCTCTTGTCTGTTTTTATCTGTCTTTATATTCACGATTTTCACCTGTGTACCGGATCCGGCGGAAAACAGCGGATCCCCCTGCGAAACGGCACTGCGCCGTCTCTTCATGCTGATATTATGCTTTGTGCCGCAAAAAGATACAAGCAAGAACGATTCATTGCTGTGAGAGGAACACCTTAGTGCACGTTTAAAGCACGGATTGAATTGAAGATATGGTCGTTTTGTCGTGGGAAAGAAAGTAAAAGTCCGTAAGCGTATGAATTTGCGCTCCATATCCTAAGAGCCGGCGCGAGAATAGGAACATGTTTGTTTTGTTATTTCAGTCTCTTGATCGCTACCACGCATCTCTTGTCATAAAAGGTGATCCCGACTGCTGAAACGCATGGGATCTTGTCCTTCTTAATAAATTGCCAGGCGTATTCCTTACTCTCAATCTGCTCTATGGCTTTATTAGCCTGAATTTCAGCCTGCTCAGCGTCCCTGGCTATCTTAAGCTCAATCACCATAGCGCTATTGGTCGAGTCATCACGAAACCTGATATCGGCAAAGCCAAGCCCGGCCTCATGCTCGACTTTAAGCTCGCTTAGCCTGTTGCCAAAGCTTGAGAGAATTCCGGTCATAAAGCCTTCATAGAAGTTCTCAGGAGCGCTTTTGCTCGCGTATACTCTGATTGAGATGAAGGAGCGCAGCCTTTCGCTTATGAGATCCCGGGCTTTCTCGTTGTCACCCTCACGCAGAGCGTCGAGCATTTCAAGATTCTTATTATCCGTAGTCAGGTCTTCCATGAAGCTTGCCTGAATACTCTCGTCAAAGCATTTTTTGATCTCAAGGTTTGGGATCTTAACCTTGTAATCGCCGTTGCTCATGTTATCAACCGCGGTGAGGTAGCCGGTGTGCAGGAGCAGTGACCACATATCATTGACCTTATGCAGGCTCAGAGAGTCATAGTTCATCGAGTCATTTACGGTGATGGTTATGTCCTTGCCATCAGACAAGTCCTGAAGCTTCTGCGTGTCGTTCTGGCTAAGGTACCCTACGTAACTCTTTATAGCCTCTGTTCCCGTATTCTCTGTTCCAAGCCAGTAGTTACGCGCCTCAATTCCGTTGCTGTCATCTTTATGATCTTTGGCGTAGCTTATGAATTTGCATACATCCCAGGGACAGAAGATCTCTTTGTCATAAAAGCGGTAGCCATCGTAGTTTTCTTTTACAAGTCCGGCGTACTTGGACAGGTCAAAGGCTTCCAGGAATTTCTCTGTCTCATCGGAGGTAAACCCCATGAGAGATGTGAATGCTTTATCATCCGAGAGCACGGTATTGGCTTCAAAGTTGTTCGCCCCGGTAAAGATGCTGTTCTTGGCGACCTTAAGGCAGCCGGTCATCACGATTTTATTTACTATGTCGCCTATACCACCGCTTGATTTGAGTATGCCCAAAAACTGTGAATAAACTCCAACCATCTGCTCGTGGTAGCCTTTGCTCTGTGCTTTGGCAAGCGGCACGTCATACTCGTCTATAAGCAGGATCACCTGCCGACCAAAATGTTTATACAGCGCTTTACAGATAAAATGGGTCAGTCCTAAAACCTGTGGGGTGTCTGCTTGAAGGGTAGCCTCCGGGCAGACAAGTCCATGAATGGAAAAGGGTCCTGTGTTACCATTTGTTTTAAAAGCGAAACAACAAATGCAGGACCCAAAATGGATAATAGCGAAGCTCTTCTTTCAATTCAACAGGCTGATTTCAACGGGAGCGCGGGATGCGTGCCGGCGGGATGGGTTCTAATCCCTTCCGGCAACAGGGAATTCGTGCAGACAGGCTATGCGGAGGACGTGCAGGCAAACCGCTTCCGCAGGGGAGGCAAGCTGCTCATGACGACGCACAAGGTGCGCATCCTCTCTGGCGGCATGGCGGATGAATGCTGGGACGAGCCTGACAGGTGCGAGATCTGCGGCGCCCCGATGCACCGCAACGGCATCGCGCCGGTGGTGCTCAGGGACGTGCCGTTCGGGTGCGACTGCTGCAAGTGCGCCATCAGCAGGATCCGCTGCCGGTGCAGCAAGTGCGGCCACTGCCAGGACCAGCCGGTGCCATTCAAGAGCAGCGGCCACATGATCACCAGGAAGCTCGAGGAGTACACGGAGGCGCTGCTCGAGGAAGGCGGCACGCTGAAGTCGGCAGCCGAGATCACGGGCCTCGGAAAGAACGTGGTCAAGGAGATCGACAAGCAGCGCCTGGAGCGCTATTACGTGGAGCCGGGAAAGGACGGCAGGCGCGTGCTCAAGAAGCCTGAAAGGCAGGCGCGCATCCTCGGGATAGACGAGTTCCTGCTCCACGAGGGTCACCAGTACGCCACGGTGATCATCGACATGGACACCGGCGTGATCCTCTGGATCGCCAAGGGCAGGAAGAAGGAAGTCGTGTACGGATTCATCGAGCATGTCGGCCTGGAGTGGATGTCGAAGGTGGAGGCGGTGTCGTGCGACATGAACTCGGACTTCATCGAGGCTTTCCAGGAGAAGTGCCCGCACGTCAAGGCGGTCTACGACCGCTTCCACATTGTCAAGAACTTCAACGACAAGGTGGCCAACGAGGTGCGCAAGGACATGATCAAGGAGCTCACTGCCGAGGGGAAGGAAGACGAGGCCGCCAGGTTCAAGCACGCCAAGTACCTGCTGATGTCCTCGCGCAGCACGATGCGCCAGAAGGATCAGGAGGCGGGCAAGATCATCGGCAAGGGCTCGGAGCTGTTCAACATCCCGCCCTCAACGCGCAATGGCAACCGGGAGGAGCGCTACGACGAGCTCATAAGGAGCAACGAGCTGCTGTTCATGATCGACTGGTGCAAGGAGGCCCTGCGCGATGCGTACGAGGCCCCTGACGCAGAGGACATGAGGCGGCAGATCGAGAACATCATCAGCAAGTGCGAGTCAACCGGCAACAGGCGCTTCTTCTGGTTTGCCAGGCTGCTGGGCGGGCACTTGGACGGGATTGCGACGTTCGCCGATTATAAGGTGACCAACAGCAAGCTCGAGGGAATAAACCAGAGGACAAAGACACTGAGGCGCAACAGCTACGGCCTCCCGGATGACGAGTATTTCTTTTTGAAGCTGATCGACTCGTCACACAAGGGGATCAGGCATGAGGCGCCACACAGAATTTAGGACTGACCCGATAAAATTCAGAAAATATTTAATATTGTAACGGTTGTTCTTTTCAAGTAGTCTGCCATGATTTATGTATAGCTCAAGCTGGCTTTTTTCATAGTCACTAAGCTTTGGGCTCTGTTTTAAATACTCAAATCCAGAAGCCGTTTCCGAGATCAGCACCGCGAGAGCCTCCACTGCCTCTTCAAAGCTTTCACCAGATACACTTTTGAGCGTCATAAACACCACAGGGTACTGTCCCATATACTCATGGACAATTTCAGGATCCTTCATGACATCAAGTCCCTTGAAGAGACGCTCCTGACGGCTGGTATCTCCCGGGTTCTCCGGATTTAAGTTCAGAAACTCATGGATCATGTTCATGGTCAGGGTCTTGCCAAAGCGGCGGGGACGGGTAAAGAGCAGAACCTGACTGTCTGAGTAGAGCACGGGACGCAGAAAACGGGTCTTGTCGACATAGTAGAAGTTGCCGTCAATGATAGTGCTGAACATAT
>SFGV01000094.1 GCA_004557545.1 Succinatimonas hippei | reverse complement strand
CCCAAGTGAATCACATTGGTGGTCAGCAAGAGGAACCCGCCGAAGATCTCCCAAGAGATCGGTAGGAATCCCCTCTCTTTAGAGAGGGGAGGATGTCAACCGTACTTGATCAGATGCTTTTATGATTTAGCTTCCGCCTTGACGGCGGGTGCGTTTTTTGAAAGTCAGCTTGCAAGTTGTTGTTTTCGAATTTTGTGATCTGCCGTATTCACTGTTGCTTAAGCACTCAAAAATTTTAACCATGGTCAGAACATCTTCTCAATCTTTTCTTAGACTTTAACTGACGGATATTTTTCCCATACGGCTCCCAGATCTGTTTTAATGGGTGGTCGTTTGAGCTCATCTATGATCCATCCGATATATTGCCCTCGCATTCGGTTGATATAGCTTGCTTTGCTCTTTTGCATTGAAACGCTGACTTCTTTGCAGCAACGCTCAACTTCCTTGTGAAAATCGGCAGCGGACGCTCCGGTAAAGATCTTCTCCATAAGTCTGCTGAGGAATGGGCTTATTGAATGCATCAGTTTCTTTGGTGAAATTGAAAGAGGTTTTTCTGAATTCTCCTGCGCGGTGGCGCCAAAAATGATCTTGAGGCAGGCGGTTATGAGAGAGAACTTTATGAATGCCTTTTGAATGTTAATATTTCCGCTTCTATTGCCTTTCACCGAGCAAAACCCTTGATACATCTATAAAATATCTCGCACTGCCAACGGGAGCGATATAGAGCTGAGATTTGGAACAAGTCAAGTTTGTCGGCTGGGATATTGGTCGCGAGGGATATGGTGACGGTTTTCCCGTCCGGTTTTACGAATTGGAACTTAACTACCTTGACACACGTATGCCGTTTGCGGTTACAGCTATAAAATCAGCCGCCTGCTCCTGATTTACTTTAACCTGCGAGACTTTTAAGACTTTGTTCTTATATTTGCCTTTCTCTACCGGGACAACTGGAGCGCCGGCAACTCCTTTAGTAGTAAGTTTCTGTACGGCCTCAACCTTAAAACCGCAGTTGCCGCGGAGCTTTATAAGAAAGAATCCGCCCTGAGACATAACCTTCTCATAGACATTGTCAGAGCAATATCCTGCGTCACAGGTAAACAGCTTGTTCCTAAGGGTATTTACCTCATCATCACAAAGGTTGATCCGCTCATCGGCCTGGCCCGGCGTGAAAGCGTTATATAACGTGCAGAAGCTGAGCAAAGACACTGAGGCGTGGAGTTTTAACGCTGGAGCATTCACGTAATAGTTTTCAACTCCAAGCGCGTTATTACTCATCGGCACCTCGCTGCCGTCATGGGCGAGGATGTCGTCAATTCCTGTTCTCTCATGGAGTGTTTGCACCAGCTCAGAGAATTCGCTGAAGGCTCTGGTCTTTAACGCCCGCGCTTTACATATTTCCAGTATGCTTTCAACATAAGGAAGGAACTGGGGTTTGGCCAGAAAATCATAGAACGGCTCCCATGAAAGCGGCTCATCATCGCATGTCTCAGAGTAAAGATTGCGGTAATTGCGATAGCCACTTCGATTCGCCATTGAGAAAGCTCAAGAGATGCGCGACCCTGAGGCTCGGTGCCACGGGCATCACCGCCGGGGTCCCAAAAGGACCACGTACTATCAGGACAAGACCTATGAGGTGACTGCCATGATGCTCAGGCAGGCTGGTTTTTAAAAAGCGCCTCCGCGCGAGGATGAAGAAATCATAAAACTAACTGATCAAGTACGGTTGCAGCGCCCGCCCATGGCGTGCAAGCGCTCATGCTTCACGGGGCGATTCGTTGAGCTTTGCAACAATGATCCTGTTCATTGCATCATATGAGTCCCAAGCAGGATCTCCCGAACCTATGCCATATGAAGTGTATGAGAAAATCCTCTTTATCAAGCTCATTATGTCGCGCGATGACATCGACCGATTGGTGTTTGGATCAAATGTCATCTTTTTGATTTTATTATCGTTCACGGATACCATCTGGTGCGCAGCGCAGTTGCGCACGGTGCTTTCGACTCTGTCACGCATCCTGACTATGTCGTCCTTAAGCAGTGCGTTATCGCTGAACACTTTAATGATGTGACAGAAATTGTCTGATGTGACAAGAATTTGGCCGCGGATCGGCTGGTTCCATTGGCCGTTCTTGTAAGTCTTCCGGAAAACATCCAGCACTTTTGACGCCATATCGTTTCCGCCATCTGACTCTGACTCCAGTTTTGCACGATCCCAGCACAAGGCGCCATTTCTTTTGCTCTTGAAGGTGAACTTATCCAAGAACTGCTCTGTGACGGGCGTGTTGGCTTCGCAGGTAAGCCTGAACAAGTCGAAGATGAGCGGCGAGAGCGAGCGGATGAAGTCCGCAAGCTCGCCGCGCCTGAGCTTGAGGTCGCATTCGAGAGCATACTCGAACATGTTCGCCTCAGGTCCTTCGAACGGAAGAAGCTTGGCATGGGATAAGCGCTCGAAATTACGGACCTTCTCGAGCATCAGGTGCGATCTATCCCTGGCTGCGGCAAGCCAGTCGATGTATGGCGCGGTAAGCGCAGCGTCGAGACCTTTTGCCATGGAGTACGCGGCATCGTAGTCGTAACTCTTGACAAACTCGGCAATCTGCCGGCGCTGGGTGATGTAGATGAGGTTTTCAAGAATCTCGGTTCTGGTGCGGTCGCTGTTTTCTGGAGAGTTCGCAAGCTTCTTTGCAATCTCCTCATGCGGGAGCGTGCGCCCAGCCCAAGGGTGCTCGATGATGTTCTTGTTGAAATCTACGCGCACGCACTGGCATTTTATCTCGCCTAGCGATCCGAGCACGAGCAGGGCGCCCTTCATCCCGGGCGTGCCTGACGAGATATTAAGGATGAGCTCGTCGCCATCTGTCATCGATGGGATGATCTGCTCCTTGATGATCCTGCTGAAAGCCCGATAGTACTTGTCATGCTCCTGGGGGTTCAGGTTGTCCTTGTCCTCAATGCACTCGATCCTGGGAACCGGACGCACGAGCAATTTGGAGAGTTCCTTGATCGCATTGCAGCAGTTGTCTCTGTTCGGAACCATAGCGGCGCTGAAATAGAGAAAGACAGCGTCGGGAGCGCGCTGCCTGATGATGTGCAGCATCGATCCATCGAAACCGTTGTTGCTGCCGAAAGGGTCGTTGCTCCCTACCGGCGAGAAGAGAAAGGTTCTGTTTCCCATAAAGCCCCCTTGGAGGATTTGCGGACAAGTCCGCCTTGAAAATCAAAAGCGCCAGTCGGTCTGCCATGAGATTTTGCGCTGCTGGCCATTTCCCTCAAGCCATCATCTTCTGGACATGCGCGCAGCAGGTGCTCTATTTGGTAAAAATCTTGAAGTTTGCGAAAAATCTCAAAGACAGACTGCGCCCCAATCTCTCTGAAAGCACATCTCATTTTAAGATCAATTCTAATTAAACCAAAGCATTGCTGGCTGATTATTGCTTTTCAACCAAAGTTGGCACGTTCAGTGCTCTATTCATGGCACAGCAAAGAACAAGAGACAGCAAAGGAGAGCAACAATGCACATCACCGTAATCAGCAACACCTCCGCCACTTTGGTCTCCGAGGCCAGGCTCATCCTAGGCAATGCCGTGGACTGCGCCTACTACGCGGCGATGGCGACAAGCCTGATCGGCTTGGTCGGCGGTGTGGCGCTCGATCCCATATCGCATTACACAGGGGCTGTCGTGGCCTTCCGCGCCCTCTGGAACGGGGTCAGGCGCTAAGGCATTGCGCAAGCGGCGGAATGCCCGCCGCCTGCGGCCGCGCTGCTTTCTTTCATATCTTTGGCAAACATAAAGTTAAAACAGCCTAAACCAGGAGAGAACCATGAACGCAAAGGACATCATCAAGACCATCGTCATCTTCACTATCGCCGTTGCAGCAGCCCATGGCGCAGCTTGGGCCAGGAGCGGCGCCAAGGCCAGCTCCGGGCCTCGCACCGTGCTGGGCTTCATTGTCCCCGGCCAGACTACCAGGGAGGATTTCCTCGCAGGCTACAACGAGCACTTCCAAGGCTGCGAGGGCAGCATATCCGGCGAGGCGAACCACCTCTACAAGGTTTCATCTGGCACCCAGTGTTTCTCAGGGCTTCCTGGCAACCCCTCGCTGATGGTCAACTTCGGATCCGGGGTCGTCGACGTGGTTGACCTGACCTTCGAGATGGACTTCGGCGGCAGCAACTTCGACAGCTACGTAAGGGACATCCGCAAGAAGTACGGCAAGCCTCGCAAGCTCCAGCGCCCCTATGTGGGCAACTGCTACGCCGAGTGGAAGACTTCCTGGGGCAAGATCATCATCGATGCGCCGCACATGTCCTTCCAGGGCACGCTCACGTACATGAGCGATTCGTTCCAGGACTTCATTGACTCCCAGGAGAGAGAGAAGGAACAGGAGCAGGCTAGGGCGAGGGAGGATCTGCTTTAGGACAGAAGCACTGCCGCGCCGCTTTCAGGTGGCGCGGGAGCGGACATCTTCATTAAAATAAGAGCAATGAAGGCAGGAGAGGAATTTGACAATGGCTGACAAGCAGCAGGTCAGGCTTCCCCGCGCGGCGCACGGGGCGATCATAATTTCCTGGTTTGGCACTACGGACATCAACAGCATGAACGCGTGGCGCCTGAGCCAAGGGCTCGAGACTACGCCAGGCGTTAGCAAGTACGCCGACAAGCTCAGCCGGAACTTCGTTGAAAGGCACGGCGAGAACGGCCCAGTTAGATCGCTCACCGACGACATGCCGGCGCAGAAGATCTTCCTTCTCTCAAGCGCGTTCTACGAGCCTGATGCCGAGGCCATGAAGGAGTGGGTCGCCCGCGGCACCGAGGCTTCGATCGAGATTGTCGACAGTGGAGTCGAGGATCCCACGGATTACGAGGAGCTCCTCGCCTTCCTTGACAAGTTCCGGCTTGGCAAAGCCAAGGCAGAGGAGAGCAACCGCATGGTCTTCAACCTGTCGCCCGGCACTCCGGCGATGCAGGCCTGCACGCTGCTCTATGCGCCATTGAACTTCCCATCGTGCCGGCTCTACAAGACCCTGAGGCCAGAGTTCGTCAAGGAAGGAGGCCAATGCTTCGAACAGGTCAAGGTGCCTTATTCCACGCCGTTCTCGCTGGGAAGCAATCCTCCTCTGGCAGGCAGGAGCACCGCAGCTTCAAAGATGCTGGAGGAGAGCATCAGGCTCTACGGACCGATCAGGTCGGTCAACATCCTGATACTGGGCGAATCCGGGGTGGGCAAGACCCGCTTTGCCTACAAGTTCCACAGAGGATGCCGCCAGGCTTTTGGGCGCGATGAGGGCAAGAATGTGGCGGACAGGAGCTTCGTGGTTGCCAACTGCGCGGAGCTTGCCCGCGGTGACGGCCAGATGTTCAGGGCGGAGCTCTTCGGCGCCAAGAAAGGTTCCTACACCGGAGCGGTTCAGGACATGCCCGGGCTATTCGGCACTGCCGCCATGGACAAGAACGGAGGCACGCTCTTTCTCGACGAGGTCGGCGAGATCCCGCTTGAGATGCAGTCGGTGCTGCTGAGGGCGCTTCAAGAGCACAGGGCCCAGAGGCTGGGCGACAATGCGACCTACGACATCAGCAAGGTGAGGATCATTGCTGCGACCAACCGCAACCTGCTCGATTCGGTGAGAAAGGGCACGTTCCGGGAGGATCTCTACTACCGCCTGGCAATGTGCCCGCTCAAGCTCCAGCCCCTGCGCGACATTGCAAGAACCGATCAGGCCGCATTTGAGGAGCTTCTCAAAAGCGTGCTGGAGCAGATCGCCGAGCGCGAGCCATTGCTCAAGGAGCACGTGCGCCTGAGCGAGGATGCGGTGGAGTTCTGCAGGTCCTACGCCTGGCCAGGCAACGTCCGCGAGATGGATCACGTGCTGCTGCTTGCCTGCAATCTCGCCCGCTTCCGCAACAAGAGCATGGTCACCAGGGATGAGATAGACGCCTACGTAAGCAATATTCCGGGATCTGCCGCGCCATCGCTTGCCGCTCCTCCGACCGATCTCGAAGCATGGGTTGAATCCCATGAGAAGACGTTCATAAAGACGGCCCTGTCCAATTCCAATGGCAATGCAAGCGGCGCGGCCAGGAGTCTTGGACTTACCTTGAGCAAGTTCAACACCCTCAGGAATAGGCTAGGCATTAGCAACGCATGAGGGCAGGCAGGACAAGGCGGCAGGCGCCTGCCGCCTTGCCGTTTGGGACAACTCCTGTTAGTAATGCAGCGTCATCGACCCGTACTTGATCAGTTAGTTTTATGATTTCTTCCTCCTCGCGCGGAGGCGCTTTTTAAAAACCAGCCTGCCTGAGCATCATGGCAGTCACCTCATAGGTCTTGTCCTGATAGTACGTGGTCCTTTTGGGACCC
>SFGV01000093.1 GCA_004557545.1 Succinatimonas hippei | reverse complement strand
TATCCCGGTTTTAAAGTCACCAACATGGTTCTTGAGAACAACGACAAGAACAGGGAGCTTTTCATATACCTAAGCCCTCTGTCAGAGCCTTGCCGTTGTACCTGTTGTGGCGGAATGCATATAAGCACGCACGCTGTAAGAGAGAAGCGGATACGGGATGCAAGTTTCCTTGGATGTCAGGTAACCCTTGTGATCACATACCGGGTTATTCAGTGTAATGACTGTGGCAGTTATGCTACTGAAGACATAGAGTTCATCTCAGAGCGCGCCAGAGTGACAAAAAGGCTTGAGGAAGAGGTGATAGATGATTTGGAGAAAAGCGGAAGCATAAAGGACACCGCAAGGCGCACAGGCCTTGGATGGGATCTCTGCAAAGATCTACATAAGCGCTATTTGCAGGAGAATATTTCATTTGATCTCAAGGACGCAAAGTTCCTTGCCATAGATGAGTTCTCAATCAAGAAGGGACATAAGTACGCTACGGTAGTGGTGGATGTTGAGACCAGACGCGTCATATGGGTCGGCAAAGGCAAAGCCATTTCCGATGTAAATGAATTCTTTAGAAAATGCGGTACAGAAGGTTGTAAACAGATCAAAGCCGTGGCGATGGATCAGAACGCAGGATTTGCCTCCTGTGTTAAGAAGTACTGTCCTCAGGCCAAGGTGATCTATGACTTGTTCCATATGATCTACAACTACGGCAGACTGGTAGTAAGCGCCATCAGACTCCGCCTTGCCTCAGAGCATAACGGCAATGGAGATGAAAAGCCTGCCAGAGTCCTGAAAAACTCAAGGTTCTTGCTCCTGACAAAGTTGTCCGGGCTCTCATCTGAGCGTAAGGTCAAACTCGATGAACTCCTGGCCCGGTACAAGGATCTAAACGCCGCTCATCTGCTCAAGGAGCTATTGCCTGATGTCTTTAAGGCAGACTCCAAATCCGAGTCTGAAAAGCTCTGGGATAAGTGCTTTGAGACAGCCATGTCCTCTGATGTTAAGGAGATCACTTCGTTCGCCGCAAACCAGAACCGGCGATATCGTGATGAGATAACAAACTAAGGACTCTATAAGCTCAGAACCAGCGTGCTTGAAGGGATCACCAACAAGATCAAGGTACTCAAGCGGGTAGCCTACGGATACAGGGATACTGATTACTTCTTTCTGAGAATACAGTCGGCCTTCAGAGAAAGACCGGCTGTCAATTAAGAAAGGTCAATCAATAAAGTGTGGTCGAAATGATTTTTTCAACAGAAAGTCGGAAGAACCGTGTTTTTTGGTTCGTGCTGAATTCCAAGCTACATGGACATTTGTAATGCCCACAAGAAGGGGTGCGCTGGCGGGCGCGGTCTGCGCTCTTGCCTAAGACTTCCGCTTCAGGGGTGAGTGTATGCATGGGGCGTAGCAGACGTACTTTTCGATATGGCTTTTTCAAAGCTCGCGAAATGATGTGCTAACCCACTCCTGCCTCAACCATGGCTTTCAAGGCGCTATCTGCCGCCGAGCCCACGGGCATAGCAGCCATTCGGCGCACCCCAGCAGCGCGTAGAGTGTCATTCCGAGCGCGCACAGGGCAATGATCCCCGTGAACATGGCCTCGGTGTCCCCTACTCCCCACGCATCCATGATGAGGCAGCCCAGGCCTTCGTTTGTCGCGAAACTCTCGGCCATGAAGAGCACGGCGGTCGCCGTGCCGCTCGCAACCCTGAGCGAGGTGAGGAACGAGGGCAGCGCTGCAGGGAGGTAGACGTGTCTCATAAGAGCCATCTGGCCCGCGCCCATCTGTCTGGCCGCTTTGGCGTACGAGGGATCTAGACTCTTTGCCGTGGAGCGGACGATGACGAGGATCTGGTAGCCAGTAGCGAGCGCTATGAGCAGCGCCCTTGAGGCATCACCCATCCCGAGCATCACGAAGAGCACCGGAAGGAAGACGACCTTGGGGATCGGGTAGGTCATGAAGAATGCAGGAGCCAGAAGACGGTCAAGCCTTCTCGACTGCCCAAGCGCCAGACCAATTGGGAATGCAATAGCCGAGGCGCAGGCCATCCCCAGGGCCAGACGCCTGATGCTTGCCAGCGCATGTCCCCAGAACTCCTGCCCCTGCATCTGTCCCCAGAGGAGTTTGAACGACTCGACAGGCGGGGGAAGCACATCGGGCCCCGCGGCCAGGCTCAGCGCCTGCCAGATGAGCACGAGGATCGCCGCGGTCGCGGCATGGCGCATTAGTAGCGAGGCTGCGTGCAGGATCTTGTGTGAGGACATCAGAGGATCTCCCGCACGGTATCGCCTTTGTCATGCGCACCGCAAAGCGCGTCGCGCAGCATGGCCTGCGCCTCGAAGGCATCCTTGCCAGAGCGCGAGGCCGCGGCTTGCTCAGGATCGGCTTTAAACGCGGGGTTTTTAAAGATACCGCCTGCGCGCGATGGATTCGGAAGGAGAAGCAGCACTTCCTCTCCTAGGTAGACAGCCTCGCTGATGTCGTGCGTCACGAACACGAGCGTGCAGCCAATCATCATAGCAAGACGCTTAACCTCGTCCTGCATGCGCTCGCGCAGCATCACGTCAAGCGCCGAGAACGGCTCGTCCAGGAATAGCGCCCCGGGCTTGGCGACGAGCGCCCGCCCAAGCGCCAGGCGCTGGCGCTGCCCGCCTGAGAGTTCATGAGGATAGGCGCGGGCGTATTGCGATAGTCCAAGGACGCATAGCATGTCGCGTGCCTTCTCCTCTGCGGCCTTACGGGGGATCCCTGAAAGTTCAAGCGGTAGCATCAGGTTTCCAATCGCGCGCTTCCATGGCATCAGGGCAAGGGACTGCCAGACCATTCCCTTCACAGGTTCGCCGCCTTCCCAGGTGATCATGCCTGAGATCGGCTTTTCTAGCCCGGCAAAGGCAGAGAGCAGCGTGGTTTTCCCGCTGCCTGACTGGCCTATGATCGCAAGCGATCCCCCTGCTCTAACGCGTAGCGAGACGTGTGAGATCACGCTTCTGCCGCCCCATCCGGCGCAAAGATCCTGCACGACCAGCGCAGATCCAGATGACGCATTCCTCGACATCATCACCTCAGGTATACGACGTCCTTGAAGTCAGGTACTGACTTCAACATGCCCTTTGAAGCCATCCATTTTCCGACGCGGCGCACCTCGTCCTCTGTTGGAAGCGGCGGAAGTCCGTCATCGGTTGGAAAGAGCGAAAACCTGACCACCGGGTAGCCGTCGGCGCCGTCCTTGGGAAGCAGGCGCTTCTTGACCATCAACTCGCGGTACTTGGAAGGATTGGCCTCGATGCGTCGCGCAGCCTCAGACACCGCCTCTTTGAAGGCGGACACGGTCCTGGTGTTTAGAAACCTGCTTTTGAGCGCGACCACTGCAAGCGGCTCGTCGAGCTTCCGGTCATCCCAGATGATCCTCGCGCCCTGGCGCTCAGCGGCGGTTGCGAGCGGCTCTGGCAGCAGCGCCGCATCGACCTTGCCAGCCATGAGCATCTGCATACGCACCGGGATCTGGCGGATCTCAACGTTCTTGATGGCTCTGGGGGCGAGTTTTTCCTGATCCTTCATCCTGTCGAGGAGGTAGTCGATGATGGTAGATGAACTCATCGCGGTACTGGCGCTCCTGAGGTCCGAAACTGTTTTGATAACGCCAGAGAGTCTTGGCGAGATCGCAAGCCCAAAGCAGCGCTGACCAATGTTGGCGCGAGTAGTGGTGAGGATCACGGCCTGCTTAACCCCTGAGGCATTTTGCGAGAGCACGTTCATCAGATCCCCAAAGTGCCCGTCAAGCGCGCCCGCGCGCATAGCCGAGCCGATCTCAAGAGCGCTGCGAAATGGCACCGGCTCTACCTCAAGCCCTTTGTCCTTGAATATCCCCTCCTCGGAGGCGATGGTAATCACGATGGAGTCGGCAGCCGGAAGTAGCCCGATCCTGATTGGGTCAGCCGCTGATGCGGTGGCTGCAAGCGCAAGTAGCGCTGCGGCGAAGAGACGTCCTGGTTTCAAGAAAAGTTCCTTGTGTTTTCAAGTTGCTGTTCAACGATAATAGCACTGCATACTCCGAAGAGTTGGGCGACCTACACTCTCTCCACAGGCGTCAATTCCCGTGCTACCCACGGTATTTGATGATCTAATACTACCAAATAAGCCACAAGCAATTGTATGGCTCGATTACTTACGAAAATTCGCCAGCCCCGCCTTCATCCCACCTAAGAGGTGTAGAAGTTCTGGCGGACTACTTTAAAAAGTCCTCGCGCTGCGGGGTAAAGATGTCAATCAGCACACCAGCCTCCAGGCACTTGCATCCGTGCATGACGTTAGGCATCTTGTGCAGAGTATCGCCAGCTTTGACCTCATGGGTCTCATCGCCGATGGTAAATAAGAATCTACCGGACTTCACATAGGTCATCTGCTGGTGGGGATGCTTGTGCATAGCGCCTACTGCGCCTTTCTCAAAAGTATTCTCAACTGCCATCATTACACCGTCATGAGCCAGAACGCGGCGCACAACTCCATTACCCTGATCTTCAGGTTTGGTGTTTTCATAAAAACAGAACATAACTATTTCCTTTATTTTCTGAATGTCTTCTTTCGAAATACTCAGAACCATGTGTTTTTAAAAGCTTATCTACTATAAAAAGATCTTTCAATAGAAAGCCGGGACAGCCAAACTCAAGGCATAAAAAAACCGCAACTCTTCTGAATTGCGGTTCTTTATGAATAGGAAGCCTGGCAGTGACCTGCTCTCGCGCAAACGTACGTTGCACTACCATGGGCGCGGCTGTGTTTCACTTCTGT
>SFGV01000017.1 GCA_004557545.1 Succinatimonas hippei | reverse complement strand
AAAGAACTTTTCTTAGCGCTTCGCTCGGTTACGCTCTGTCTTGCGACAACGGAAATGCATTATAGAGATTTAATTCTCTGTGTCAAAGGTTTTTTTTAAATATTTTTGATCTTATTGATAAAACATAATTTATTTATATTTAGATAACGATGAAGCCCTGTGACTGGCACTTCCATAATCTCGCGAACATACCGTTTTGCGCCAAAAGCTCATCCTTGGTTCCGCTTTCGACGATCCTGCCATCATTAATGACCACTATTCTGTCCATGATTGAAAGGGTTGACAGTCTGTGGGCGATGGCAAGCACGGTTCTTCCTTCCATTACATTACCGAGGTTTTCCTGAATAACCTGCTCGCTCTCGGAGTCAAGCGCGGAGGTGGCCTCATCCAGGATCAGGATCGGGGCATTCTTCATAACTACCCTGGCAAGCGCGATCCTCTGGCGCTGACCGCCAGAGAGTTTTACCCCTCTTTCCCCTACAAGAGTGTCAAAGCCGTGCCCACCCCGATAATCTGAAAGATTCTCTATAAAGGATAACGAGTCGGTAAGTCTCGCCGCCCTGATCATCTCCTCGCTGTCGGCGCTGCTGCCATAGCAGATGTTCTCGCCTATTGTCCGGTGCATCAGTGATGGATCCTGTGAGACCATGGCAAAAAGATCACGGTACTCATCCTGTCGGAACTCACGTATATCAGTGCCGCCTAAGGTTATCCTTCCGCCCTGTACATCATAAAAACGCAAAAGCAGATTTATAAGTGAGGTCTTACCGGCTCCAGACGGCCCTACTATTCCGACCTTCTCGCCTTTTTTGATCTCAAGGTTCAGATCCTTAAAAACCGGGCGTTTATTGGCGTAGGCGAAATCTACATGCGAGAAGACTATATTCCCGGGCTTTGGCATGACACTTGCCGGAACCTTGGGATCTTTTACGCTCACCGGTTTTGTCAGGGTATGCATGCCGTCATAGACCATGCCTATGTTCTCAAAGATCGCGCTTACCTCCCACATCATCCAGCGCGACATGTTTATAACTCTTATGGCGATGGCGATCGCGATCGCGATATCACCCGGTGTGACTATTCCAAAACGCCAAAGCCACAGCGAGAGCATGGTCAGCACTATGAGCAGCGTGTAGTTCATAAGCTGCACGCTAACGTCAAACATCGTCAGAAGTCTCATGGCGCCATATTCGCTTTTTAAAAACTGCTCCATGGACTGCCGCGCGTACCGGGCTTCACGCCCCTTCCCTCCGAAGAGTTTTACCGTTGGTATGTTCACATAGCTGTCGACTATCCTGCCTACCATGTCAGAACGCTTGTCAGACTGTTTTTGCGCCGCGGCTCTGAGCCTTGGCACAAAAATGTAGATGGAGAGCGAATAAAACACAAGCCACATGGCAAGCGGAACACACAGTGTCAGATCGGCACGTGAGAGCATCCACAGCATCATCGCGATGTACACGCCTATGTGCACCATGACATCGATGAGCTTTAAGACCGCTGTACGCACCGCCATCGCGGTCTGCATGATCTTGTTGGCCACTCGTCCCGCGAACTCATCGGTAAAAAAAGCCAGCGACTGGCTTAGCATGAACCTGTGGGTCTGCCAGCGCACCTGCATGGGGTAATTACAGGACACCGTCTGATGCAAAAGGAGCGAGTGCAGGATAGTAACAACAGGAAGGATCACCCCCGCGATAATGAGCATGAGAATGAGTCTGCTTCCATATGTATCAAGAAATGACGACGCCGAGCTTGAGGCAGTCCAGTCAACTATCCTTCCCATACATACAAAAAACAGCGCCTCACCCGCCGCGAGCGTGGCGTTTAATACCGCTATGGCGATGAGAAACTTCCAGAACCCTCTGGTGTAGAAACGTATAAAAGGCCAGAACCCCTCGGGCGGAGGGGCCGGATCATCTGAAGGAAATGGAGGGATCAGCGACTCAAACCATCGCCATATTTTTTCCATAGATTGTTATTTTTCCATGGAGCTTAGCATGTCATTAATACGGTTATTCGCTACATCAATATGGCGCGCCAGAGCCGCGACATGATTTGGCAGCATGGCGTCACCTATCTCGTTCCCGCCGGCGACACAATAAAGCGGGTTGAACTGGGAAATATAATCAAGACGTTTTAAAGCCTCGTCCACGTTCTCCTGTCCACCGCGTTCGGTAACCGAACTGTCAACCGCGACCAGCGCGCGAAGCACATTTGCTACCACAGCGCAGATCCCTTTGGTGTAGTAGATATTGTTGTCAGACTCAAAATGTCCCATCTTCTCGTTGTTGAGAATGCCCAGGGCGTAATCAGTCATGTTTGCGCAGTACTTTATGATTTGGTAAGTGTCATCGGTCTTGACGTTGTAGACGCCGGCATTTTTGGCGTTTGTGCCAACACTGCTGGCCCATGCTCTCCAGTTCATGATGCCTTCTTTATACTTCCCTTCGGCATCATAAATGAACCAGAAACCCCAGACTTTTTCAGAATAAGTGAAAAATCTTGAGGTAGCGTCCACAAGACGTTTGTCTATGGTATCGGTTCTACCAAAGCGGGTAGCGGTTTTGGCGATTATGTCAGAGGCGGGTCTTGTGGCGTAAATAACCCCGGACTGATATGAAACGGTATTGTCCAGGATCTGCGGCACCAGCAGAAGATCGTTGGGAAGCCATCCGAAAACCGAGCTCAATTCCCCCGCAAGAGCATGAGTTACGCCTTCAGCAAGCACTCTGGCGCGATCCTGATCAGGCGCTGACTGATCCAACGCCTGTGGCTTGTACAGAACTCCTGACGGGGATGAAATCAGACCTACGCAAAGTATGTAAATCACATATACGCCAACCAAAACTGAGAGACCGTATTTAAGTCTGCGGAGAGTAAACATATTTAAAGCTCCAGCCAAAAATAATGAGGCAAGATTAGTCTATGCACGGATATTTTTCCATAGAAAATCTCCCGCGGCAAAAACTTGCTTGGAAAAATAAGACACAGGACGTTTCTACTTGAAAGGCGCGTCCCCATGCCCGAAAATTATCGCACCTGAGAATACATAGTTTTGGAAGTACGCTGATGATATATACGCTCACCGCGAGCCCTTCGCTCGATCTCGTAATGACACTGCCCAAAAAACTTGAAAGCGGAGAGGCCCTGAGAGCGACCCACGAGGAATGGCGCCCCGGAGGACGTGGAATAAATATCTCAATCATGTTAAGAAACCTTGGCATTGACTCCACGGCCCTTGGTTTTGTCGCCGGATTTTCCGGAGACGAGCTGATGCGCCTTGCTTCCGAATCAGGAGTACGCACCGGTTTTATAAGGGTGATGCGTGGGCGCACCCGCATTAACCTTAAATTGCGAGATCCTGATGGCGACACCAGAATCAACGGTTTGGGACCGGTAGTCGCGAAAAACGATATTGACTATCTGTGTCATCGCATCTCTGGTTTTCACGATGGAGATTTCCTGATACTCGCTGGAAACGTCCCTCCGTCACTTCCGCACGATATATACGGCAAGTTCTGCTCAGTTGTCCGCGGACGGGATATAAAGGTGATCCTGGACGCGCCTTGTGATCTCTGGGACGGCGTGCTGCCGCACAATCCGTTCCTGTTCAAGGCAAAGCTAGGTGAGCTTTCAGAGTACTGCGGATGTGATCCTCAGGATCCTGAGGCGATTATCATGGCGGGAAAAGAACTAAGGCAGAAAGGCGCTCTCAATGTGCTTATTTCACTCGGTCCAAAAGGTGCGCTTTATCTTGGAGCCGATGACAGCGAAATGCATATCAAGGCTCCCGCGGTTGCCGAGATTGTGGACAAGAGCGGCGCCGGAGACTCCATGATCGCGGGCTTCATGTCCGACTATCTTACCTATGGCAATACCAAGAGCGCGGTCATGATGGCCGTTGCCGCGGGCTCAGCTACCGCAGGAAGCTCCGGTTTTGCGAGCGCTACCGAGGTACGGGAGCTACGTGAGCTTATGTAAGTCTTAAGTATGTTCAAAAAAAGGGGAGCTCAACGCTCCCCCTTTTTTTGATTTCAGACTGGGGTCAGATCATTTGCTCACAGCGGCAATGGCCTTGACCAGCGCGTCGATGTTGCCATGATTTATTCCGGCAACACAGATACGGCCAGAGCCTACGATATAAACGCCAAATTCCTTCTTAAGTCTCTCAACCTGATCTTTATCAAGACCTGAGAAAGAGAACATGCCGTTCTGGGTTCCGATAAAGCCATAGTCTCCGGCGCCCGCGGCGGCGAGCTTCTCAACCAGAAGCTTGCGCATCTCGAGGATCCTGCCGCGCATCGAGGCAAGTTCATCCTCCCACTCCTTGCGAAGCTCAGGATTAGAAAGAATGGTGGTAACCACTTTCTCACCATGCGCAGGAGGGTTTGAAATCGCGGTACGAACAGAGATCTTAAGCTGGGATAAAACCTTGTCGGCGGTGGCGCTGTCTGCGCATACAACGGTGAGCACGCCTACTCGCTCGTTGTAAAGGCCGAAGTTCTTGGAGAAGGATGAGGCTATAAGCATCTCAGGGCAGCGCTGGGCGATGATCCTCAGTCCCTGCGCGTCCTCTTCAATGCCATGTCCCATGCCCTGATAGGCAAAGTCGATGAAAGGCAGCAACTTGCGCTCAGCGAGGAACGAGGCAATCTTTTCCCACTGCTCGGCGGTAGGATCGATACCGGTAGGGTTATGGCAGCAGCCATGGAGTAATACCGCGTCACCTTCTTTAGCCTGAGAAAGAGTCTCGAGCATTCTGTCAAAAGCGAGGCTGTGCCCTACTCTGTCATAGTAAGGATAGCGTTCAAACTTAAGACCCGCTGATTTGGCGATCTGGTAGTGATTGGCCCAGGTAGGATCGGAGATCCATACCGTGGAGGTTACGTTCTGCTGGTGCAGGAAGTCCGCGCCAATACGAAGCGCGCCGGTGCCGCCGGGGCAGTGGCAACTTACGGCTCTGCCGCCGTCAACATACTCATGTCCCTTGCCGAATATAAGCTCACGGGCCAGACGACCATATTCAGGAAGTCCGGTTATTGGCAGATATGACTTGGTAGTTTCCTCATCGAGCAATACCTTTTCAGCCTTCTTGACGCACTTAAGGATCGGCGTATCGCCTTTTTCATTTTTGTAAACGCCCACACCAAGATTGATCTTGTCAGCGCGGGTGTCTTTTTTAAACGCGTCGGTTATTCCGAGGATCGGATCGGCCGGTGCAGCTTCGATACGGTCAAAAAACATTGTTTCCACCTAATGTTGCTAAATTTTTGCAAATCATATCACAAGGAGATCACGCAAAAGAATTTTCAGGCTTTACGCACGCAAAGAATGCGCGTGGTGGTTCCGCCCCGCTTGTCTTTTGACGATCATTCAAAATTCTTCCGGTAATACGCTACGGCATGCTTCACCCAGGCCTTGGTTTTCCAGCGTATCAGCATCGCGATCCCGCGCGTCCACATATCGGCGCAAAACCCAATCCACACGCCAAGCAATCCCATACCGCAGTGCAAGGCCAGAAATGTGCCAACAGGAACACTCACCCCCCACATCGAGATCACCGCCATGATCACCGGGAACTTGGTATCGCCTATGGCACGCAGTGAATTGATGATGATTATGTTAAGCACATTCCCCGGCTCCATTATTACGGTGAGCAGGAAGATGTGGGAGGCCAGAGCGATGACCTCCTTACTGTCGGTAAAACACGAGAAGAAAAGTCTGCCGGTAAACAGAGGCACAGTCGCGGCGATTACCAGAGTTATCAGAAAGCCTATCTTCACGGAACGCAAAAGCTGTCTGTAGGCAAGCTTTAGTTTCATGGCTCCCGCGTAATGGGCAACCAGGATCTCTGTTCCGGTTCCGATGGAGATAGACCAGATGGTCATCAGCATCTCCATCTGAAAGTAAATGCCATGGGTAGCCAGCGCGATGGCGCCTAAGGATGAGACTACGGCAGTCATCACCATAAACTGCAAATGCCATGAGAGGTTCTCGCCAGCCCCAGGTAGTCCAACGCTTAGGATCTGTCTTAGGATCTTAAGTTTTATGACAAAAAGAAAACGATGGATCACGCGTATTCTGGTGCGTTTTAACATCAGTTTATAAATGATACCGACACAGATAAGGCGGCCAATCAGGGTTGAGAGCGCCACGCCCTCAACCCCCATTTTGGGCGCGTGGAACAGCCCGAAGAGAAACACCGCGTTTAAGAACATGGTGATCAGGTTCATAAGCATTGAGATGTACATTGGATCGCGGGTACGTCCGTAACCGCGAAGCACCTGTCCGCAGCAAAGGCACAGCGATTCCGGGATAAAGCACAATGAGATGATGCGCATGTAATTGCGCGAGCTGTCAGCTATCTCAGGCGGAACATTCATCACCTCAACGATAAAACCCGCAGAGGCGAAAACGGCTATAGCGACTATCACTCCCCAGATAAGGTTAAGCCCCAGTCCCATGTGTATCACGCGCCTGACCATGCGCAGGTTGCCGTTTCCAAGTGACTGGGCGGTTACCACCGCGACACCTATATTGATAAAGTTGAAAAGTATGAATCCAAGATCGAATACCTGATTGCCTACCGTAAGCTCCGCCACGGCGTCAACCGAGATCATTCCGACCATCGCTGTATTGATCATGATGGTCGCGAAATGCATCCCAAGGTCAATAAAGATCGGCCAGCTCAGATGAAAAAGCGAGGGCATCCGCGGCGTGGTCATAGAAGCGCTCATACTTTCTTCCCATAAAAACACGTGAGGTTCTGTCCCTCACGGGACAGAACCTCATAATATAAGGCAAAACCGGATTAAAGGATCTTGGACAAAAAGTCCTTGGTCCGGTTCTCCTTAGGATTCGTGAAGATTTCTTCAGGGATGCCCTGCTCGAGAATGGTGCCACCGTCAACGAAGAGAACCCGGTCAGCGACCTGACGGGCAAATCCCATCTCATGGGTTACGCACATCATGGTCATGCCACTCTCGGCAAGCTGTCTCATAACGTCCAGCACCTCATTTACCATCTCAGGATCAAGCGCGGAGGTAGGCTCGTCAAAAAGCATGATCTTGGGTTTCATCGCGAGCGCCCTCGCGATAGCGACACGCTGCTGCTGACCGCCTGAGAGCTGATCAGGATAGGAGAGCGCCTTGTCCTCTAATCCGACCTGCTTTAAAAGCCTCATCGCCAGCTCCTCTGACTCAGCCTTGGGCTTGTGACGCACTTTTTCCTGGGCGAGCGTGATGTTGCGCAGAACGTTCATGTGCGGGAAGAGGTTGAAATGCTGGAAAACCATTCCTACCTCAGCCCTTATGGTGTTGATATCAACTTTAGGGGTAATGAGCTCACCATCGATGGTGACACTGCCTGATGTAGGCACCTCAAGATAATTCACACAGCGCAAGAGGGTACTCTTGCCAGAACCTGACGGTCCTATGACTACAACCACCTCACTGCGGTTAACGTTGAGGTCAACGCCCTTTAAGATCTCATTTGATCCAAAACTCTTATGGAGATCCCGAACCTCAATCATGTACTTGCTATCTGACATCACCGCACCTTCTTTCCATTGAATTTTTTCTCAAGATAAGCAACCAGACGGCTTATCGAAAGCGTCATGACAAGGTAGAGAATAGCGACCGTGGTCCAAATCTCAAGCGAACCATAGGTAGAGGCGATGATGAGCTGGCCCTTGCGGGTAAGTTCCTCAAAGCCGATGACCGACACCAGGGATGAGTCCTTTAACATGGCGATGAACTCGTTGCCAAGCTGAGGGATGATGCGTCTGAAGGCCTGAGGGATCACGATGTTAACCATGGTCTGAGTCCAGCTCATGCCAAGGGAGCGTCCCGCCTCGGTCTGACCGCGGTCAATGGACTGAATGCCCGAGCGAAAGATCTCGGCTACATAGGCGCCTGAGTTTATCGAGCACGCGGTAACCGCCGCGACGAATGGATCAATCCTCGTGCCTATTACGACAGGCAGAGCGAAATAGATTATGAAGATCTGTACCAGAAGCGGAGTGCCGCGGATAAAGTCAACATAGATCTTTGCGGGGATCCTGAGGTACCCATAGCGCGAAAGCTCGGCGATACCCACAAAAAGGCCAATCATCACGCCGAAGGATACGGCGACGGCGGTGATCTCGATCGTAACCAGAGCGCCCTTAAGCAGCAACGGCAGCGAACTTAACACCAGTGCAAAATCAAAATTCATGAGATAAAAACTGCAACGGATATAAAAGCATTGTCTGCCCCGCATCCGTCATTGCTGGGCAGACAACCGCGGCAAATACTGCGCCGCGGCTAACATGATACCGGCAGGCTAGGACACAGCCTGCCGGAATGGGCTTATTCAGCTCCCTTGAACCACTTGTTATAGATCTTGTCAAAGGTGCCGTCAGCTTTGATCTTCTGAAGGCCGCTGTTGATGATCTTAAGCGCGTCAGAGCCTTTCTTGGTCGCAATACCAAACTGAGCGGCCTCGGCAAAATCATTGATCTCGCTGTAGGTCTTGTCAGTCTGCTGGGAGAGGAAATACTCGTTCACCGGCTTGTCGGTCATTACCGCGTCACAGCCGTGATTCTTGAGCTCCATATACGCTTCAGGATGGGTGTTAAAGGCGGTGACCTTGCCTGAGAGCTTTTTGGCGTAATCTATACCGGTATTGCCAATCTGACCGCAGATCTTGGAATTCTTAAGATCCTCAAGCTTCTTGAATTTGTCCTTGTTGGCAGTAAGGATCACGGCGCTCAGGCCTGAATCATAATAAGGATCGGAGAAATCAACTTTCTTTTTACGCTCTTCAGTGATCGTCATGCCTGAGATAGCGGCGTCAATCTGTGATGTGAGCATTGCCGGAATAAGTCCGTCAAAAGGCATTTTCACCACGGTTATTTCAACCCCTTCGGCCTTGCCGATGGCGTTGATAATGTCTATGTCGTAGCCCACAGGCTCTGCCTTACTGTTAAGGAACTCAAAAGGAGCGAAGGTAGGCTCGGTTCCGACACGCAGTGTCTTGCCGGCGGCCTGCGCGTTTAAGCTCATACCTATGGCGGCGGCCATTGTCACAGCGCACAGCGCCAGCTTTCTTGCAGCGGTAAACATCTTTATGTGATCCCTCTTATCTTAGTCACAGCGCTCCATAGCGGAGCGCTTTTTTGAATACGGACATTTTAGCAGACTGCCGCGCATGATCGGAGAGAGTGCTTCACAGGTTCAGCAATTACCATCAAAGAGCGTTTTTGTGCACAAGTAGAACAATCACTCTTTCAATACATGCCCGCTTAGTGCGCCAAAACAAACCGAAAAGCTTTTTTATCAGGAAGTTTGCACCAAAATTAAAGATTTTTCTGGGCTTAAGACTCTATCCTTGAAAGTTCTGGCTCCGTTTTTATAAATTTTCCCCGTTAAACAGAGATTATTGATCTTTATCCGCAAATTATGCCGGCCTTCAAAATATAATGGAAAGACTGAATTGAAGCTTATGCCTACATTTGGAGTGTAAAAAGTGGCTATCAAGAATGTGATCTTCGACCTCGGTGGCGTTCTCATCGACTGGAATCCTGTTTATGTGTACAAGTCAGTGTTTCACGATGAGGCAAAGCTTAAATACTTTCTGGAAAATGTCTGCACCAGTGAGTGGAACGCCCAGATGGACAGAGGCAGATCTTTTGATGAATGCATAAAAGAGCTGCAGGAGAAATTCCCTGATTACAAAAACGAAATAGCCATGTGGAAAACCAGATGGGTTGATATGCTGCAGGGCTCTATCACTCAGGGCGTTGAGCTCTTCAACGCCGTGAAAAAATCCGGTAAGTATACCTGCTATGCCCTGACCAACTGGTCTGCCGAGACCTTCCCTACCGCCTTTAAGCTTTTCCCTTTCTTAAACGACTTTGAGGGAATAGTGGTCTCGGGTGAGGAAAAGATGACCAAGCCTGACAAAGGGCTTTATCTTACATTGTTTGAACGCTATCACTTAAACCCCGAGGAGTGCCTCTACATTGATGACAATGATGACAACATCAAAACCGGCAAATCCCGCGGCATGGTCACCATTTCCTTTAAAGATCCGGAGGAAGGCTACAAGAAGGCGATGAAACGTCTGGGACTTCACGAAGCCTGATTTTGGTCATAAAAAAAGCTCAAAAAATTTAAAGTCCGGTGCCGTTCAAGCCGTTAATAGTAGGCAGGAGGAGGATAACAATATGTCAAATACCATCTCTTCAGACTCTTCATCCACCATGGCCTCGATGGAGATAGCGATGTCCAAGCGCCAGCAGGACGTTCAGGGGCAGCAGGCTCTCGCGATGATTCAGGGCGCGGTTCAGACGGTTCAGGCCACTCAGGCAACCGCCAGCGCTCCTGCTTCAGGCGTAAATCAGCCCGTGAGCGAGGGCGCGCTGGGAACCAATATCAACCTGCACGTCTGAGCGCTCTTATGCGCTATCATATCTGCCGCGGCAAAAGCCGCGGCATTTGCGTTTTCAGGTCTCTAATATGATCACTCCTGCTCAGAATTTCCTAAAGAAAAACAAAGTAAACTATAAAGAATACGAGTACGAATGCACCGTAGATCATGATTTCGGACATTTCGCCGCCAAATCACTCGGGATCGATCCGCGCAGGGTGTTTAAAACCATTCTGCTCAAGCATGAAAAGACTTATGTCACGGCGGTTACCCCGGTAAACGCCATGATTTCACTTAAGAACGCCGCGAGGATCATGGGTCTTAAATCACTCGAGGTTGCTGATCCAGCCGAGGCGACCAGGATCACAGGCTATGTCATAGGCGGGGTAAGCCCATTTGGTCAGAAACGCCGCACCCTTACCCTGCTCTCTGACAGCGCTCTTGAGTTTGATGAGATTCTGGTATCAGGCGGAAGAAGGGGGTTCTCGGTCGGGGTTAATCCCAAAGATCTAGTCAAAGTTCTAAACGCCAAGACCGGAAACTTCCTTGACCATGTTGAGGAAAGCAAAAATTAGTTTTGGTGGGTTACCTAAAAAAGCCTCCACCCGGGAGGCTTTTTTCTACTCTGAGCTTCAGATAATTCCTCTGTTCTTCAGGTACTTTTCTATTCCAACCATGGTTTCGTCAGAAATAACGTGCTCAACACGGCAGGCGTCGCGCTGGGCGATGTCACTTGGAACTCCAGCCACTTCCTGAAGCATCGCGGTTAGGATCTGATGCCTGTGGAAGATGTTCTTGGCCTTCTCAAGCCCCTCCGGGGTGAACTCAATGCAACCTGACGGCGCGATGGTGATAAGACCTTTATCTTTGAGCTGCCCAAGTCCCCTGCTCACGCTAGGTTTGCTGAAGCGAAGCTCATTTGCAACATCAACAGCGCGTACGATTGAATCAGTACGGCGCTCCTTCATCACCAGAATGGTCTCAAGATAATTCTCACCGGACTCGGCAAGCTCGCCGGTTCTTGAGGGTACAGGCTCCGGCACCGCGTCCTGAGGGCTGGTTAACTGCGCTTTTTCCATCATATTTTATTAAACCTTTGATCAGCCGTGATCTGGTTTTTATTTAACGACCGCGACATTAACCTTGTCTCCGACAAGGGTAAGTTGAATGACGTTATTATGACCGATCGCGCCTTTTGAGATCAGGCCAAGTCTCACAAGTTCCGTAAGATCAAGATTAAGCCCAGGGCGCTTGAGATCCCTGCCATGCCCGTCGGTAAGGGTGCCTATCTCGGGGGTTACTGGCTGCATGCCAATATTACGGTTTTTTGAAAGCACACCGATCTGCTCAAGGCGGTTGATAAGACGGTATACAGTCGCTATACCGAGATCCGGCACATACTGTTTGGCCTCATACCAGAGCTCTTTTGGCGAAGTGCACTGACTACTGGTCAGGATCTCTATGATGTGCCTTCTCTGGACCGTCATGCGAAGCCCGCTGGCCTCAAGCTTGCGGAGGGTGTCCTCGGTGAGGGTGCCCACATTATATGATTCGTTTTCTTGCATCTTGAAGTTCCATTCTGACCATTTAGGTTCTGCGACTGCTACTATGCAGGCCGCTCTGAGCTCTAAGCTTATTATTACATGATACCCTACATAGGACTTTTCAAGTACAAGGCACAAGTGTTATTTGCAAAAAATGTATGTTTTTCAGTCTGTCTTTTTGGCTGACTGAGAACTACCACAACCACAGCCGCAATTCTTCTTCACAAGCCCCTTGCCATTTGAACAGCAGGAACCGCTGACAAAGAAGACCTGAAATACCCTTTTAACACCAAGAAAAGTCATAAAGACCACGACAGCGATGATCGCATACAGCAGGATTGTGCTTCCGATTGTACCCATATATGCCTCACACAGATAATCAAAGTTAGTTTTAACTAACAGTGATCTTACTCTCTAGTGTTAGCCTTAGCAAACTCAAAACCCGCCGGAGAGAATAAATCCCACAATACATAAAACCAGAAGCACCGCGCCGGAGATAATCACCATCCGGTTTCCTCTCTTATAGGAGTCAAGTTTTTTTGAAAGCTCAGCGCTTTTCTCCTTTGAAAACTGCCCTAAAAGATCTGCATAAGTAAGAGTCCCGCTTGCGTCACGCTTCGCGATGACTGCAGGAGCCCCGGTCACCCGGTTCATGTAGAAAGAAAAGCCAATTGAATTTTTTACAAAGCGCTCAGTTCTGACATCAGCTATGGCGTTCGCGCCGCAGGCTCTGCAGAATTTTGAAAGACGCCATTTGGCGTAGCTCTCATCTCTGGCGTCGGCAAAAAGCTCATGGCCTTTTGTTATGAGTTCATAACCTTCAGGCAGAGGCTCATCCTTTTTAATGATCCACATTTCAGGCGGAACGCTGAAGAACACGTCTTTTCCTTTGTCAGCGCGTGGAAGATCAGTCAAAGTATTTGGCTCCTGCATTTCTGGTCCCTTCGTCTTTTATCAACAAATTAAAGCCATAGATAATTTATCACTTGTACTACAAATAAAAGAAGATACACGATGGACGATTTGGCGTCAGAGCTCTGGCAAACGCTTTTATAGCCAGGAACCGGAATTATAATCGTTATATATGACTTGTTTTGTTGCACTGTAGCGCGTTAGCATGCGCCCTCCGGTATGAATACACAGCTTTAAAATACATTGATGAACAAGTAGGTGTTCTCCGGCACAAACAATGTGAGAGTTCAGTGTGTATGAAGCGAAACTGGTGATAACGCACACAAAAAAGGCCTCCCGAAGGAGGCCTTGGCTAAATACAGAAATCAGTTGATTTCAGTCGCGACCTTACGGCCGTTGAAGTATTCCTTCAGGTGATGGAAGATAATCGAAATACCAAGTGCGACCATCAGAAGAGCCATGAGCGAGAGGAAGATACCGGTGCATACCAGCACGTAGTTATGACCCCACTGCTGATTGATAACCTGAACGATGCCCCACAGGCTCATCACCATCATGAAGATCATCGGGATGAAGGAGATCACCCAGTTAACGTTCTTGGAGAGCAGCCACAGTGTGATAACCAGGAAGGTCAGAGCGGCCATCAGCTGGTTAGACGCGCCGAAGATCGGCCAGAGGGCGGCAGCCTCGCCTGACAGAGCCATGAACATTGAGAAGGCAACGAAGAAGAACGAAGCGTAATACTTGTTGGTCAGAACTCTGCGGAAGAATCCGACGTTCTTAGCGCCGCTTTCAAAATCCTCTTTAGCGTCATCAGACTCTGATCTCGGCATAAAGAGCTCCTGAACCAGGAAGCGGCCGAGTCTGGTGGCGGTGTCAAGTGAGGTCATCATGAACGCTGATATAGCCAGTGACAGGAAGACCATTGAGTACTGCGTGCTGATGCCTAAAGCGGTGCAGAATGATGACATACCGGTTGAGAAGGCAACGACCGGGTTCTTGCCGATTTCAGGGAAAGTGGCAGGATCCATGGCCATAACGGCAACCAGAGCCATAACGCCGAGGGCGCCTTCAACCAGCATCGCGCCGTAACCTACCGGCAACATATCCCTTTCAGAACGGATCTGCTTTGAGGTGGTGCCGGAAGCTACCAGAGCATGGAAGCCTGAGCACGCGCCGCAGGCGATGAAAATGAACAGTGTCGGGAAGAGCATGCTCTCGTTGCCATCGGCGGTAATTGCCTCAAAGCCCACGAACGCGTCCATCTTGATGTCAGGGTTGGCAAAAAGGATCGCCACGAAGCCTAAGAGCAGAGTGCCGTAAAGCAGGAACGAGTTCATGTAATCACGAGGCTGAAGCAACCACTGAACCGGCAGCACTGAGGCTCCCAAAATGTAGACAGCGAGCACCGCGGTCCAGAAGTACTTGGCTCCCGCCGGAGTAAAACCGAACTGGTTTACGAGATCCAGAGGGAAAGCAGCGCCGAAAGGAACTGAGAGGAATACCAGCGGGATGAAAATGAATGACGCTGTGGTAAGTCTCATTCCAAGCTTATTTGTGCAGTAGGCGAAGATCGGCGCCATCGCGATGAAGATCACCGAGGCGGTAGCTACGGCCGGAACCTTTACGAACATACCTGAAATCATATTGGTAAAGACCGCGACAACCAGAAGCAGGCAGGCAAAGCAGAAGCCCACGAAAAGCTGACGGCCGCTGAAGCCCATCATCTTCTCCATCACGAAGGAGATTGAGTGACCCTTGTTGCGCACTGAAATAACCAGTGAGGCAAAATCATGGAAAGCGCCGACGAATACGCAGCCTACCAGAATCCAGATAAGAGCCGGGAGCCAGCCGAAGTAGGCGGCCATGATAGGTCCGACTATCGGACCCGGACCGGCGATAGACGCGAAATGGTGACCAAAGAGCACGATACGCGGTGTAGGTACGAAGTCCACGCCGTCATACTGTGTTTTTGCCGGGGTGGGACGGTTAGGATCAACCGCGAAGACTTTCTTGAGGTATCCGCCGTAGGCGAAGTACGCCGCGACAAAATACGCCAAACAGATGCAAAGAAGCAGACTGCCAGTCATAAAAAACTCCGATCCTTTCAGGATCAAAAAAACTTTCTGTATTTAGATAAACGTCCGTGGTGCGGACTTAGAACGCGGCATCGCCGCATTGAGGAATGGAGACTTAATATTCTGTCTCCACGGAGCGCGTGTTCCGCTCTCCTGTGGGCTCATTTTGGTATCGCCCGGTGTAATGATCTCTCCCCGGTAAGGAAGAGCTCTTATGCGTATTATCAACCTGTCTAAAAAAGTGTCAAGCGTTTTTTGAAAATCATTTAAATCTATGTTGCGTTTTATGCATCATAGATTAGCTTCCGACTTTTAGCTTCAGTTACGGGTTTTGAAAGGAATAGGGGCGATTCCGGCATCCGCAAGCGCTTTCTCAAGCGGAGGCTGGACTGAGCCTAATGCCCTCATCCTTTTTGTTACGACTCTCAGATCAAGCTCGCGGTTGGCCTCATCCTGGGCAAACGCGCTGACAAGCCCGGGGTTATACGGTCCATGCGGCGGCACCTTACCAGCTCCAAATATGCACGATGGAATCAGGCATGAGAGCTTTTCATCGCTTCTTATAGTCTCAAAGCTGTGGGAAAGCTCTGAAACACCGTCACTCACACTAAATGTGAATACCCCTGAGTTTTCTTTGATATAGGAGTCAAGATCCTGTGATGAAAGGCGGTCTATTGGAGCGTTCTGTCTTAACGCGTAAATCCTTTTTCCGTCAGAGAGAAAATAGCAATCTACCATCTCATAGCCAAAGGCCATACACAACAAGGATGAGGTGTGGGAGAGGGACGCCCTTCCGTCGAGCGCGACCAGACGCCAGACCGGGGCTCCTGAAATACTGACTTTAAAAAGATATTGCATTACTGATCCATTGATGTTTCAACAACGGTATCGTGTGTATCGTCGTCATTTTTTATAAAGCTGTGCCCGAGTTCTGAAAAAACAGGACCAAGCTCAGTGCCAAGGACAACCGCGCAAAGATCGCTGTCACAGTTGAATCCCTCAAGGGCAAGGCGCCTTATAGCCTGAACCCTTATGCCGCTAAGCCCGCGCATCGCGGTAAGCATTCCGCACTCTGTCCTGATCCTGCGCCACTGATCGTCTTTTTTCCCGGTAAGCTCTTTGAGCGCGCGCCCGGCTCTTGAGAGCGGGTCATTTATCTTAAGCTCACTCTCGATATGAGAGCGTTCAATGGTCAGCATCTCAAGAAAATCCTGACACAGCGGGAGCAGACCATGAGGATGAGAGGCCAAATTGGGGTCACTGTCAGGATCCAGGAGCCACCCGCACTCAGCTGAGCTTTCTATCTGAACCGCGATATCGCGCTCAAGCCAGGTACCACCCTTTAGGATATCATCTCGCATCTTCTTGGTTATGTTCATGACATGATCCGCCTGCGGATCGTCAGTCTCGCTTAAAAAAGACAGGTAACGACTTCTTGAGCGGTACCCCTCGCTAATATCAGGGACACAGGAGTACTGTGGAACATCATGCCAGATATCGGAGAAAAGTTCGCAAAGATGCGATGAACTATCAAAATCTCCAAGTCTCGCGGACTTTCTGATGTACATAAGCGCGCTGACACGATCCTTTGGCAGGATAAACCCCATCATCGAGATCGCCGACAAAACTTTGCACGCGCTTGCGCTGGTTTCTGACAACTTCTCAAGACTCTCAAGATCGCGCATAAAAGGCAAGGGGCGGTACTGATGTTTTTTCTTAAGATCTTCAAGAAGCGTGATAGCTGGCGGGAACAGGTAATCCGCGGCATAGCGCATACAGGTACAGCCAAGTTCAGTCCTGCCGGTATTAAGATAAGTAAGTCCAAGCGCGTAATAGGCCTGCATCAAGCCGTTTCGAAGAGAGAGTAAGGCATACTTTTCAGCCTCAGCGCCTTTGCCTTCATTTATAAGCAGGAAAGCGTAATTGCTGCCACAAAGCGGCTGTCCCAGATCAGCGGCTTTCTTTATCATATTAAAGTCCGGGTGGCCGCTTCCTTTAAGGGCCAGCATTGCAATAGCCCGGGCATAGCCACGTGAGGCGTAAGTCTCAATCACGCTTTTGTGGGAAGGGAGATTTCCTGGAGAAATGTACAGTGCGCTTAGTGTTACAAGATCAGGATGCTGGTTTACAAGACCGCAGATTATCCCTGAGCTTAAAGCGAAAGTCTCTTCTAAAGCGTCCAGCTGATCATTCCCGCTCTTTATTTTTTTTATTTTTGGCTTTGTGCGGCCATTGCAAAACTCGGCAAAGACCTCGGTTTGCGCGAAATTGTAATTAATCAGCGCAAGTCCCGCGGCCGCCGCGCGCAGCGCGGGATCGTCTCTGCCTATGGTCGCGTACGATCTCAGGAATAGATAGACGAGCTGATCTGAGAACTCAGGAACGCTCTCAACCAGATCGAGACCACCATCGCGCAAAACAAGACCAACATTCACAAGGCTGTTTATGAGCGAGCATTCAATATTTCTCTGCTTTCCGTTCTCATAAAAGCAGGTGATCATTCTGGGGCCGAAGCGGAAGAAATTGCCGCTTGCCTCATGATTCGCCTGACACAGTCTTACAGCCTGGATCAGATCTGACGCGTAAAGGATATACCCCTGGCAGTCATCCTCCCCGCTGAAGATCCTTCCGGTCTTTGAGAAGAAGAGCGCGTGCAGGAACCACGCGCGCGGCGAGCCCAGAGTCATCGCGTAGCGCAGCCAGAAATTGGCTTTTTCAGGCGAGTATTCCATGTCACAGCCGTTTAAAAAGCCAAGGGCTATCATGGTGCCGGCCTCAGCCGGAACTCCGATGCCGAACATCAGATCCTTGTCTCTGGTAGTGCCCAGAACCTCAAGAAAGCCTCTTATCAGGCTGTTGCTGTGACCGAAATAATCGTTATTAGTTTTGTCAGCAAGAAATTCCGCGATCTGAATAGCGAAATCGGGATTTCCGTCAATACCACTGTAGCGGATTAAATCTGTATGGCGGGAAGGCTTGTCAACCACCGAGTACGCAGGCTCATGAAAACGCAATAGCAGCATACACTCCTCTGGCACAAACAAAGGGGGATTGTCATTCTCATCCTCGCTGTCCATGTCATCAGCTATATCCTGCATGACTGAGGTAAGGCGGGCGTTGACCATAAAGTTGATAGTTCGCTCGTCAAACCTGTTTACATCGGAATGCGCGGCGACTACCTGCGATTTCACAAAGTTCGCGAAAGCGGATCCGGGTTCAGATAAACGCTCTTCACCCTCTGCCCCGCCCGTAAATGAATCCTCTGCCTGCTTCCCTTCAAGGCCTGCCTGATTATTCAAGGACTCCTCGTAATAATCGCGAAGCAGATCCGCCATCATGGCGCTGGCCTGCCCGCTTTCGCATCCGGAATTCTCATAGGCGGCGTAGAGCCAGTAAAAGGCGCGGCAGAGATCCGAAAACTCATCATCATTGCCATCTTTGCCGAGGTTAGCGTTTTTTCTGATGGCGCTCTTCGCGTACTCTATACATTTATCGCTATCAACTACATCACTTTCAGGCGCACGCTCTCCTGTAATACGATCCTCAAGTTCACGCACTAATTCTTGTGTGAATTTAAGAGCGCTGGTTTTAATCTTTGCTTTATTTTTGGATCTTTTAGTCGGCATATCGTTACCTGAAATATCACACACTCAGTTCATAAGAAATACTGTACAGCCGCTTTAACGCGTGTCATAAAGCTGACATCAAGCCAGCGCCTCAAACGAAATATTTTCTCATAGATCTATTTATTTCTAAATCAGTATGAGGCTTGTCTCAATCTTTTTTTCCCTTGTCACCTGATGGTTCAAAAATATGATCGTCACGGTCGTCATCCTCATCCTGAGTTCGAAATAGTTCCTGAGAGCTCAGACTGATCGTGGGAAGCGAGTCTGACGGGTCAGGATGATGTTTGAAGAATGAAAGGATTTTTTTCAAAAACGCACTGATTTCCTCAAGGAAAAGCCAGATCAGGACCAACGAGATTATGGATGGCGAGAGTACCGTGGCAATTTCGGGGGCGCTAAACACTCCTCCCATGATCCTGATAAAAGGGATCCCGCCATCTCCTCCTGATGAGCGCTTATAGAGCTGCTCAAGCGCTGACGCGACAAGACTGCGTCTGGCGCAAAGCGCAGAAGCCGCGTCTGACGCCAAAAGCGCCAGAAGAGCCGCCCCCGCGAAAATTCTGCGTTTTAACATTACGTCGACAGCCGTTTTATTCCGACAACGCCCGCGCCTTGCTATTTATTGTTTCACCGCCGCAAGCTCCTCGCGTACGCATGCTGACGCTATGGAAAGACCATACGAGAGCTCATCGCGCGTGATGTTCAAAGGAGGATTGAAATAAAGCACATCACCAATGCATCTTAGCAGTAAGCCTTTTGAGAGCGCGCGGCGGTAAATGCGGTACCCAAGCCTCAGAGATGAAGGGAAAGGCTCCTTGGTCTCTTTGTCTTTTACAAGCTCAATGGCGTGGATAAGCCCGATATGCCTGATCTCGCCAATTTCCTTTAGATCGCCAAAGCTTTTTTCAAACTCCTGGGTAAGCCAGCGCGCGGTCTCCCGCGCCTTTTCTATTACCTGATCGCGCTTTAATATGCGCATCACGCAGAGCGCGCAGGCGCATGCAAGCGGATTTCCCGCGTAGGTGTGCGAATGAACAAAGGCCTTGCCTTCCTTAAAATCCGCGTAGAAGGCCTCATAAACCTTATCGGTGGTACATACTACAGACATAGGCATATAACCGCCGGTTATAGCCTTTGACAGCGTCATGATGTCAGGAGTGATCCCGGCTTTGACACACGCGAAGATCTCCCCTGTCCTTCCAAATCCGGTGGCGATTTCATCAGCGATGAGCAACACTCCATACTTGGTGCAGAGCTCTCTGAGTCCTCTTAAATACCGCTCAGGATAGATCCTCATACCAGCGGCGCCCTGCAAAAGCGGTTCAACTATGAGAGCGGCCAGTTCTCCTCCATGCTCCTCAAAGGCCTTTTGGGCAAAAGCGAGGCACTCGCAGTCACATTTGCCACGGCCTTTACCGCAGGGGCAACGGAAGCAGTCAGGCGCCTGAATGTGCAAATTGTCCATCATCATGGGCTTGTACATCCTGGCGTAGAGATCCATGCTGCCAACTGACAGCGCTCCTATGGTCTCACCGTGGTAGCCCTCACTTAAGCACGCAAAGCGCACGCGCTTTTCATGCCCGGTCTGAAGCTGATACTGAAATGCCATCTTAAGGGCCATTTCAACAGATGATGAGCCATTATCGGCAAAGTTAAAACGCGTAAGTCCCTTTGGCAGGATTTGCAAAAGCTCATGGGCGACACGTACCGCCCAGGGGTGAGTAAAATCCGCGAAGATCACATGCTCAAGCGTGTGAGCCTGCTTTGACAGCTCATCTGAGATCTCCTTGTTGCAGTGTCCCAGCAGGTTGCACCACCAGGAGCTTACGACATCAAGGATCCTTTTCCCGTCCTCGGTATAAAGCCATGGACCATCGCCCTTCACGATGGCGATCGGAGGGTTTTGCTCATAGTCCTTCATTTGGGCAGCCGGGTGCCAGATATGTTTAAGGTCTTCCTCTACAAGTTCAGACTTCATCAAAAAGCTCCTCAGGAGGTGTAGTTATATCCTCAAGATCCATACTGCCGTCCCTGACATGGGCTATCGTGTCAAGTCCGGTTATCTCTTTGATCATAAACTCATTGTCTTTGTGCATAAGATTATCGTGATCATAGCGGTTGAGGATCACGCCTTTAACCTCAACGCCATGATCCTTTAAATACTGGAAGGTAAGCACCGTGTGATTGATGGTTCCAAGCCCCGCGTCGGAGACTATCAGTGCGCCGCATCCAAAGCGCTTTAACAGGTCAAGATAAAAGAGCTTGCGCCCTTTCTCATAGACAACCGGACAGACTATTCCGCCGGCGCCTTCGGTGAGCACATACTCATAGTCATGCCCAAGCGCGCGCCAGGCGCGCTCCACCACCTCGGGATCCACAAAACGCCCGTATTCAACGCGCGCGGCAAGATGCGGCGAGAGGGGGTGCTCATAAAGGTAGGACACCAGTGTGTCATCTCTCTGAGTAAGCGAGGCCGCGGCCTTGACCAGTCCCGGATCGGATTTTGGCAGACACAGCGTTCCGCTTGCCGCCGCCTTGTAATAGGCAAAGGAAAGTCCCTTTTTTGTAAAATAACGCGCGATTGCCGAGCACACCCGGGTCTTGCCTACATCGGTGCCCGTACCGGTTACGAATACAGATTTCATAAAGCGTGATCCCAAAAAGCAAATGGGAGCTGTTATCTCTCCTGCGTATAAAACAATTCCTCCCGCGCTTTTTAAATGATTGAGATCTCTTATGGCGCGAGAGCAAAAGCCTTCTAATTATAGTTCGTCTGGCATACCACGTATGGCGAGCGCGAGGTTAGAGGGATTTCTCAGCCCTGCAGGAGACTTAGGATCAGATTTTTTTGCGAGTTTATCTGCTTCATCATTATGGGCATAAGCTGCGAGAGCACTGAGAAGCGGGCAAGGTTTTGCGCCTCCTCGGCATAGTCAGTGTCCTCAATGCGCGATCTCGCGTCAGCCATATTCGAGCGCATGGTCGCGTTAAGTCTGAGCACCGATTCAAAGCGCTCCTCAACCCCGCCCAGCTCGCCCTGAGTCAGGCTTACCTTAGCGATCACTTTGTCGATATGACCCAGCACCTCCTGAGCGCTGTCCTCACTTGAGATATCAAAATATCCGGCCTCAGGGCCCTTCTTCATGAAGGTGCCGTCAGCTCCGGTTGCATGAGCGAGCGCCGAGAGGCTGAACCCGCTTGAAAGCCCGGTGATGTTTATGATGTCATTCTGGTGACCTGAAACCTGAATTGAGATGTGACCATTGGCGTTTAGCAGGCTTCCTCCGTTATGGGCTGGATTAAGCCCGCACAAAAGCCCCTTACCCGCGTAGGTCGTGCGGCAGGCGATCCTGGTTATCTCAGCGCATAGTTGCATGGCCTCGGCGTTAAGTGAGGCTCTGTCAGATGAGGTGTTGGTGCCGTTCGCCGACTGAACGGCCAGCGTACGGATCCGCTGGAGCATGTTTTTTATCTCATCAAGCGCTCCATCGGCTGTCTGCGCCAGAGCCAGTCCATCATTGGTGTTGCGCGATCCCTGAATATAGCCGTTAATTTCTGAGGTAAGGCGGTCTGCTATCTGAAGTCCCGCTGGATCATCCTTTGCCGAGTTTATTCGAAGACCGCTTGAGAGACGCTCATAGACTGTGGACAGATTTGCCTGATTCTGGTTGAACGCAGACAAAGCCGTCATAGCCTGAGTATTTGTAATATATAGCGCCATAGGTGCCGTCTCTCCTCTTGGAAGGACGATTTATACACATCCTCCCATCTCTGTTAACGGCAAACTGATGGCAATTCTGGAATTTCGGACGTTTTATCCTTCTGTCTTGGCTGACCCTTGCGAAGGCTTACAGCGGACAGCCGATACGGCGGGCGGCCTCTTCATAGCCATCGACCACGTGGCCTAAGTTCTGTCTGAAACGATCCTTGTCAAAACGCTCCATGGTTTTTGTATCCCAAAGCCTGCAGCAGTCAGGCGAGAATTCGTCACCCAAAGTGAGGTTGCCCCTGGTGTCAACTCCAAACTCAAGCTTGAAATCGACCAGAGTCAGTCCCGCTTTGGCAAAGAGGTCGCTTAGGATCTCATTTATCCTGAGGGACTGCGTCTTCATGGACTCAAGCTCATCGGATGTCGCCCAGCCGAAAGCCTGAGCGTAGGATTCGTTCACCATAGGATCATGCAGCTCATCGTTCTTAAGAAACAGCTCAAGCACCGGTTTTTTGAACCTCAGGCCTTCCTTGATACCCAGACGGCGGCAGATTGATCCCGCTGCAAGATTGCGAACCACGCACTCAACCGGGATCATTTTGAGTTTTTTCACCAGGCACTCATCGTCAGAGACAAGCTTTACGCAATGAGTTGAGATCCCGGAGCGTTCAAGACTCCGCATGATAAAAAAGCTGAAATGGTTATTAGTCCGGCCCTTTCGCTCAAGCTGTCTTGTGATCTTTCCATCCAGCGCTGAGGTGTCATCGCGAAAGCGCATGATGTAGTACTCAGGATCATCGGTTGTAAAAACCGTTTTGGCTTTACCTCTGTACAGTTCAGTGTTCTTTTCCATTGAGTTCGCGTCCTCCACGTGATCCCATGCGATGGATGGAGATCCTGAAAATGCGGCGCCGGAACGCGTTAACGTTCCGGCGCGACAAAGAAACCTGGACTCTTACCAGAGGAGATGCCTGATCTTAGTTACCGGCGCTCCTGGTAAGCTCTCGGGTCAGAGCCTGGGCAAATCCGCTGTAGATACGATCAACCGTACCAGCTTTAAGCGGCATACCGTCCTTGTCGTAGAAGGTTATGACAGTCTTGCTGTCCTCCTCGCCTACACGCACAGTGTACTCACCCTCATCAAGCGCGAACGAGTCGACACCCTTGTTATGGAAGAGCTCAGCGTCCTGATCATCCACATCGACCAGAAGCCTGCCGTTTGAAAGCGAGAATTCCTTGATCTCCCAGTTGTACTCCGGAAGCATTTTGCGCAGCGCGGCCCAGACGGTCTCATAATGGGCGTCAACCATAAGCGCTTCATTCCCGTTATGGTCACGACCTAAAACTACCGCGGCGTTGCCTGAGGTAGCACCCTCATCAGATGATCCGTCGAGCACGTGAATGATCGCGTTGGAAAAGCCCATCGCGAAACGCTCCTGCTCGATTGGGTTTAGCACGTCCTCAATATTTTTTCCCGAGAGCGGGAGGATGGTCATCGAACCTATCAGAATGGACGCTATGCCGAGATCACCGTTCTGATTACGGCCGATGCGGATACGGTAGACCTGGCGGTACTTCATCGCGCCGCCGTTCAAATCAGCCGGAGTGTATGGCGCGCCGAATTCATTGAAATCCCTGACCGCAGTGGTAAGCGAATACTGATCGGCGGAAACCTTGCCGGTGCCGATGTTCATCTTCTTGAGAACGGTGCCAAGCAGTCTCCAGGCGTCAGCCTCAGACGATACCCCGTGCTCACCGCCCTGCTCAAACCAGACAATGGCCTCACCATGGGACCACTGGGAGTGAACCCCCAGGTCGGAGCGCAAGGGCGCGACCGGTGCGCGGATGTCCAGATCATCCCCTACAGGGTAGCTCATCGCCTTCTTTGAAATTGGGGGAACATCCATCGTAGGATCCGTCTTCGGATCCTCAAGTCCCTGAGGTACCCTTATGGTGCCGCCATGCTGCTTCGCCTCGGCTATTTTTTCAAAGCCGGTAGCCTCGCGCGCGTTTTCGTCGATGCCGCCCAGGTAGTATTCCCAGTATTCTTTTACGGTTGTACAGCCTGAAAGATTCATGAGAAACAAAGCACAGGCAGATACCGCGAGTATCCTGCCGGTCTTTAAATGACTGGGCATTAAATAAATTCTCCAGTTGACCATCTTATTTAAGATGAAACCTGCGCTCTCCGTGGGGCAAAAGCCTCCGGGCGGCACTGTCCGCCGCCCCGGAAAACAAATAAACTACCCGGGGCAACGGCTGACATTATATACGGCGCTTGTAAACAAGAGCCAGTACAAATACGTTATCTGAACGTTACGCGTTCTCTGGATCTTCTGGTTGCAATAACGGTTTTTGCAGATACGCAAACAGGTTGTTGCTGACCATGTTGAGAACTTCCTTTATGGAGCTCAGCTCTGGATCATAGGCGTTGATGTACTCTGGCTCTGAATCTGGCTCATAGTAGCAAACGCTTGAAAAAACCGCGTCGACATCAGTGTCAGAGAGGGTAAGCGAGCAGCGGAAATCCACCATACGCTCAACTCCGGCCTGAATTAACAGCGGATCTTTCATGATCTTGCGGAAGTTGATCACCCCCATTGAACGGTCTTCCAAAAAGATCTTCTGAGGATGCACACCCGCTTTTACCCAATGCACAGCTTTATCATAAGCGCGCTCGAGCTGGGTGTCGGAGTGGTAGGTAAATGCCACTTCGTAATCACTCCCCGGAGGCGGGGCCATATTCTCTTCTTCCCTGCCCGAATTGTCCTGAATATCATCAGACATACTCATGCTCCTTTGGGTTTACAAAATTATGTTTATAGTCTCACACGCCGGCCTTACGCGTTTCGCGCAAAGCGACCGTAAGATTGAAAACCGGCGCTCCGGGCTTGGAGTATCTGCTGTCAGCGCAGAAATAGCCCTGACGCTCGAACTGGAAGCTGTCGCCGGGATTTGCCTGCGCGAGATTTTTCTCAAGCGCGGCATCTGAAATAACAGTCTTTGAATCAGGGTCAACTGTGGAGAGGAAATCCTCCGCGGCGCCCGGATTGGGGACTTTAAAAAGATTGCGGTACAGGATCACGGTGCAGCGCAGACAGTCATCCGCATCAACCCAGTGGATAACCCCCTTTGGTTTGTGCCCTTCGACATCGGCGTTAAAGGATCCCTTTACAGCCTCGCAATGGACGCATATGACCTTGCCGCTCTCATCCTTTTCGCAGGAGAGCGCCTTGACGATGCAGGCGTTGCGAAGTCTCACCTCATGCCCAAGCTTTAAGCGCTTGAACTGTTTATTGGCTTCCTCGCGGAAATCATCCTGCTCTATGAGAAGCGTTTTGCCAAAAGGCACGGTGCGCTCGCCAAGCTCAGGACGCTCCGGATGGTTCTGACAGGTGACCTCGGTGACGTCTATTCCATCATCGCCATAATTGTCAATAACCAGTTTCAGCGGACGTAAAACCGCCATCGCGCGTTTCGCGTTGTGGTTGAGATCCTCGCGCACGCATGACTCAAGCGCTGACATCTCAATCACGTTCTCCTGCTTGGTCACACCTATACGGCGGCAGAACTCGCGGATTGACGCCGGGGTATAACCGCGGCGGCGCAGACCAGAAATAGTTGTAAGTCTGGGATCATCCCAGCCATCGACCAGACCTTTTTCAACCAGCAGATTAAGCTTGCGTTTTGAGGTTATGGAATACTCAAGATTGAGTCTGCTCATCTCGTACTGATGCGGGCGGTGCTCATGATCAATTGAGATATTGTCCAAAACCCAGTCATAAAGCCTGCGGTTATCCTGAAACTCAAGGGTGCAGATTGAGTGCGTGATCCCTTCGATGGCGTCTGAAATGCAGTGGGTAAAGTCGTACATAGGATATATGCACCACTTGTCACCAGTAAGCTCATGGGTCGCGTAGCGTATGCGGTAGATAACCGGATCTCTCATGCACATGAAAGGAGATGCCATGTCGATCCTGGCACGCAGACAGGCCTTGCCCTCTTCAAATCCGCCGTCACGCATCTTCTCAAAGAGTTTTAGGTTCTCCTCGGGGCTGCGATTACGGTAAGGGCTCTCAACACCGGGTTTGGTAAGAGTGCCGCGGGTATCGTGGATCTGCTCGGGCGACTGCTCGTCTACGTAGGCAAGGCCTTTGTTTATAAGCTCTACCGCGTAATTGTAGAGCTTGTCAAAGTAGTCAGAAGAATGGCAGAGGTTCGTCCACTCAAAACCCAACCACTTAACGTCACGCTTGATGGATTCGATATACTCCATATCCTCTTTTACAGGATTGGTGTCATCAAATCTCATGTTGCACGTCCCGTGATAGTCACGTGCCAGTCCGAAATTCAGGCATATGGACTTTGCGTGTCCTATATGCAGATAGCCATTCGGCTCTGGAGGAAATCTGGTTGCGACATGGTCAACCCGGCCAGATTTGAGATCATCGTCGATTATGTCGGTAATGAAATTGCGCGGAATCTTCTCATCCGCGTTCACCGCATCGGTCATTCTCATCTCCAATCAAAGCATAATTTTTTCATTTTGAACGATTTTAACAAAGGGCGGGCACACACTCAATTTTTTTAGAAAAATAGCGCGACATTGATTTGAATTAAAAGATAATTCCAGAAAAAGAGGAGGGAATGAAAAACACAGAGCGCAAAGAGCGAAAAAAAGCGATTCAATGCTAAAATACGTCCCCGAAAAAAGGGGCCGCGGCTCCAGCCATATAATGAGGACAGCAAATGAGCTTTGAATCTGAAAAGCCTTTCAACGATTTCCAGCACTTCGCCCGCGGTATACGCCGTAGCGGTGATTTCACCATCAATGAGTCCGAGCTCCTCGAGAGATGCGGATGGGCGATGATGGAACTCTACAAGGGAACCCGCAAGCCCAAGGACAAGGCTGAAAAGGTTTTCTTAGAGCAGCTCAACAGCGGTGAGGTGATCACCGATCACAACGCCAAGGTATTCAGCAAATACTTAAAAGTGATACGCCCGCGCCACCTGCACCGTCTGTGCTCGGTTGGCAATGATGACACCATCGCCTCGCTTGCTGGCGGTTCAGCCGATGACAGCGGTAGTATTGACGAATAATTATCCTGGTCAATAAAAGAAGGCGCGGCTGTTTTTTAGCCGCGCCTCTTTTTTATAAAAACCCTGTTCTTCTTTCGCCTGTGTCCGGGAACTCATCCACACTGGGAATTAGAACAACACCAAAACCAGATAGACCACGACTACCGACAAAACAACGGTAACGGAAAGCGAGGTCTTAAAGAGTGACAGAATAAGCGCCGCGGCGGTACCGGCCACAGCGGCGTAATGATATGACCCCACGCTTGAGAAAACTCCCGGAAAAACCAGCGCCGTCAGAGCCGTATACGGCATTATATAAAGCACCCGATGCATATACCTGCCAAACCGCGCCTTTGAAAAAACTGTCGCTGGCAGCATTCTTAAAGGGTATGTCACCACCGCCATAATGATTATGACAAGACTAAGATAAAGACTGTTATCCATTTCCGTCCCCGCAAAACCTTGTTTACTGCCCGTCACCCGTTAGCTTCATATCAGAGTCCGGCGCTTTATCTGTTCTTCCTGACCCGGCTTTAAACACTTCGCCCCCTGCCCCTTTTTCCTCATCTGACTTTGAGAAAAGCGTGTCCTCATCAGGAGCCTTTATAAAAAGCGCTCCTATAAGCGCTCCCGCGACCATGGTAACCACCAGGGACCAGCTTGCCGATGAACGCCCAAACTCTGAGGTCAGGATCATGGTCAGCACGCTGTTTGACACTGCGACACCGATTATCACCAGTGCCATACGCCAGCTTGCCCTCGCGCCAGGAACTATAATCGCGATAAAAAGAGCGTAAAGCGCTATCCCAAGAGACAAGGTCACCGTCTGCGGAAGGATCTTCGAGGCGAGGATCCCTAATACGGTACCTGTGTTCCACGCGATGTAGGAAGTAGTAAAAAGCCCAAGAAAGTACGGCATGTTGACGAATTTCTTGTCGTTTGTCGTAAAGATCGCGAAAGTCTCATCGGTCACAAGATGCGAAAATCCCACACGTTTTAGAAGCGAGAGCTCCTTAAATCTGGCGAACACGCACAGACTCATTATGAAATAGCGAAAATTGATGATGGCTATTCCAATCGCGACCGCGACAAGCCCTGCCCCTGAGCCGGCCAGAGCAACCCCGAGGAATTGCCCCGCGCCTGAATAAACGGTGAAGGACATTAAAAACGTCTGCAGCGCGTCAAACCCAGTGGAGAGAGATAAGACCGCGAAGGCTATACCCACCGGGATATAACCCATGACAATTGGCAGGGAATCTTTCGCTCCCCTCAGATAAAACTCACCGCGAGTTTGCGGATCGCGTGCTTTTTTGGTGTTCTGTTTCATAAAATGTGATCATACGCCACAGATGCACTAATTTGGAAAGAAAAGCTCAGTCTTGTTGCACGGTCTTGCGCCGAGTAATAGCATTCTATAAATACACTTTTTTTGTAAGGCCGCTTCGGCTCGCACTGATATTCAAATGAAAGAACTCGATATTGCAAAATTTGGCGGAACCTCCGTCGGAAACTTCAAGGCCATGGAATCAAGCTACCTGGTCGCTGTTTCAAACAAAGCTACCAGACTTGTGGTTTCAAGCGCCTGCTCGGGTATAACCAACATACTGGTTGAGCTGGCTTCAGGCGCCTGCGGTCGAACCAAAATAGAAGAGAATTTACAGAAGATCCGCGATATCCATATGGATATCATCAACGGGCTTGGCAAGCCAAAAGAACTTGTCGACTTTCTTGAGGATCATATAAAAGAGATAGGGAGCCTCGCCTCTGAGGCCAGCATGGGCCGCAGTGACGAGCTTACCGACCGCATCGTCTCGCACGGCGAGCTGATGTCAACCTATCTTTTTACCGCGATGTTCAATCATTTCGGAACCAAGGCCGTCTGGTTTGACGTGCGCCGCGTAATGCGCACGGACTCAAACTTCGGTTGCGCGACCCCTCTGGTTGAAGTGCTGGGGCAGCTTTCCAAGGAACTGCTCGCCCCTATGTTAGAGCAGGACGCCATCGTGGTTACCCAGGGCTTCATCGCCCAGAACTCTGATGGCCAGACCACTACTCTTGGGCGTGGCGGTTCAGATTACTCCGCAGCTCTTCTGGGAGAGGCTTTAAACGCTACCAGCATTTCGATCTGGACTGACGTTCCTGGTGTCTACACTACCGATCCACGTCTGGTTCCGCACGCTAAGTGCATTTCTGAGCTTACCTATCTTGAGGCGGCGGAAATGGCTACCTTTGGCGCCAAGATCCTCCACCCTTCAACCCTTATTCCGGCCGTCCGCCGCGGGATCCCTGTCTTCGTTGGGTCAAGCCGCGAGCCTGAAAAAGGTGGCACCTGGGTTCGTCCTCAGACTAAGTCGCATCCTCCTTTCAGAGCGGTTGCCTTAAGAAAGAATCAGAGTCTCATCGTGCTCTCATCTCCCAAGATGGTCGGAGCTTCTGGTTTTCTGGCCAAGGTCTTTGAGATATTCGCAAGATACAAACGTTCTGTCGACCTGGTTACCACCTCAGAGGTTTCAATCGCGATTACGCTGGACGCCGGAACCAGCACCTCCGGACTTTCGCGGGCCATCCCTGATGATATGCTCGAAGAACTACGCGGTTTCTGTCACGTGAAGGTCGAGGAAGGTCTGTCACTTGTTGCCATAATCGGCAACAAAATGTCAGAAACCCCCGGCATTACTTCAAAGGCGCTCTCCTCAATCAAGGATTGCAATGTTAAGATGATTTGCTTTGGAGCCTCAAACCACAACCTGTGCTTCCTGCTAGACAAGGATGACGCTCCGGACGCTCTGGTACGCATCCACAAGCATCTGCTTGAGGACTGAATCAGTTCTTAAGAGTGGCGCCGAAAGGCGCCTTTTTTTGTTGCACTTGGATTGTAAATTCAGCCCTAAATTTTCACTTTTTCTAACAAAATGAATTTGTTAGTTGAGCTGTAAAGTATGAAATACTTGCTTTGCTGCATCTTCTACTAATTTATTGTTGAATTTGGCTTCTTCGGTAAATTGCGTACTCATGATTGCCATCACAATCGGTTTGCGATTTGGTATGCGAACCACCGCAATATCATTGCGTACACCATATTTACCCGCCCCGCTTTTATCGTACACTTTCCACGATGTTGGCGTAGCAGCGCGAATCAATGGATTGCCTGTTGCGTTATTGTCCAACCAATTCCACAAAATCGTTTTTTGCGATTCGGTTAATGTGTTGCCCAATAAATACGCATTTAAATTCATCGCCATTTGTTTGGGTGTACTCGTATCACGAATATCGTTGGGTTTGGCTTGATTTAAATCGGGTTCTAGCCGATTGGTATGGGTTACGTTATCGCCTAATTGTCGCAAAATACGTTGATATTGTTCCACGCCACCCAATTCTTTGAGCAGCAAATTGGTCGCGCTGTTGTCGCTAAACCGCACGGCTGCTTCACATAATTGGGCAATCGTCATGCCTTTGCCAACGTATTTTTGGGTTTCGGGAGAATAACTAACCAAATCTTTTTGGCTATATGAAATGGTACGATTTAAATCTTTTTCAGGCAGCGATTGCAACACCGCCCCAGCCAACAACGCCTTGAAAGTGGACGCATAAGCAAAGCGTTCATCTGCACGATAAGACAAAGAATGTCCCGTTTCTGTATCCCATACATAAACGCCAATTCGGGCTTGATACTGCTGTTCCAAATTCGCCAAAGTCTGTTGAAAGGTGGCTTGTGTTGGGGATCATCAAAGATGATCTGAAGGATCCTTCCAAGATGATCTGTTAAGAAATCCTCTTCTGCTTCTCTTCTCCTAAATTTT
>SFGV01000003.1 GCA_004557545.1 Succinatimonas hippei | reverse complement strand
AAGACCTCCTTTTAGGAGGTCTTGAGCAGGACCCCGGCTCCAATTTGCAGGAGGAAGCCGGAGCCGGAGTCGTAGTTGCTTTTAGAATTAGCCGAGCAGAGACAGAGCCAGCTGAGGCAGGCTGTTGGCCTGAGTGAGCATTGAAGAAGCGGCCTGCTGCACGATGCTCTGGGCGGACAGGTTGGAGGCCTCTTCAGCGTAGTCGGTGTCGCGAATTCTTGAACGAGCGTCAGTCTCGTTGTTGGCAACGTTGGTCTGGTTGTTGATGGTGGAGCTTAAGCGGTTCTCAAGGGCGCCGAAGTCACCACGCTTTCTGTCGATGAGGTTGATAACCTTGTCGATACTGCCAAGGGTGGTCTGGGCAGCGGCTGAGGTAGCCACATTCCATACCGCGTACTTGGTAGAGGCAATATCAGCCTTGTTGCCTGAGGTGGTGGCGTAGTCAGTATCCTTCATACCGACTGCTTTCATAAGGCTGGTAAGAGAGTAATCCTCAGTGTCAGTCTTAAGCTTGCCATCAGAATCCATAAGTCTCATGTCGAGCTTCAAGACGTCGTTCTGGTTGGCGCCGACCTGGAAGTTGACCTGGGCGTCCTCACCCTTCTTCTGGACGATTGACTTGGTGCCGTCACCGAAGTTTGACAGAATGTTCTTGCCGCCATAGGTGGTCTTGGAGGCGATACGGGTGATTTCCTTTGACAGCTGGGTTACTTCAGCCTGAATGGAAGCACGGTCAGAGGAGGTATTGGTACCGTTTGCCGCCTGAACTGCCAGAGTACGGATACGCTGGAGCATGGTGGTCATCTCGTCCATTGAGCCTTCAACGGTCTGGGTGAGGGCTATGGCGTCGTTTGCGTTACGGTTACCCTGAGTAAGACCATTGATCTGAGAGGTTAAACGGTCGGAGATCTGAAGTCCCGCGGCGTCGTCCTTGGCGCTGTTAATGCGAAGACCGGTGGACAGTCTGTTGTAGGTGGTAGCGAGGCTGTTGGTAGCCTTATTGAGTGATGACTGACCCCTGAGGGAAGTCACGTTGGTGTTTACATAAAGTGCCATAATTCTTTCTCCTGCAATTTTTGTGGGGCTCCCTGCCCCTTGCAATTTTATTAACGGCCCAGATTGAAACTTTCTTAAATCTTTTTTTAAAGTACGGGGATTTTTGCAAGAAAAACGTTTAACATGCTGATATACAATAGTATTATCTTACAGCTACTGTAATATCAAAAAGAAAAACGTGTCTTAATCAGGCTATTAAATAGTTGTTTTGTGTCTCCTCTTAGGATCCTGCGGAGGATTGCAGCGAACGGCGAAGGCTATCGCTGTTTCCCAGCGATAGGCGTACAGGTGTCATAGGGGCAATTTAAACCGGCTGGTTTTAAACGAATCAGAGCAAGATCGCCCTTTACAAAAAGTTTTTTCTTCTTTATCATGTAGCGCATTCACCAATAGGGGCGTAGTTCTAGCGGTAGAACAGCGGTCTCCAAAACCGACGGTCGAGAGTTCGAATCTTTCCGCCCCTGCCATCTGGTGAGTTCCCGTCTTAAAGTCAGAAGTCTCATCACACTCTTGCGTATGAAAGAAACCCTGTCAGAAGATCGGCTGGTTTTCTGGGATCTTAAAGCAGAAGGTCTCAGGCCTATAATCGCGCCGTCTGAGGATCTTAAAGCTGATACGCCCCATGACGACAAGAACTTAGCACCCTTGGCGTCCGCGCCAGATCAGGTCGTGACAAGCGATCAGCAGGCTAAAGCTGAGGTCGCGGCGATGCCGGCGGTCCCGGTTCAGGCATCAGGTGACAAAAGCGCTGAAGTCTCCGCAGACAAAGCCCCCCTAAGGCAAGAGCAGAGCCTTGAACGGGTTATGACAAATGAGCCCGTTGGTGGTTCGCGTTCCCAAAACACCATATATGAAGGCGCCGTGACCGACCAGGTAACTCACAAGCCAGATGCTGTCTCAGAGTCAGGAGCAGAGCGGTCTGCCGGGGCAACGATAAAGGGATGGCACCTTAGAAAAAAGCGCGCCGATATCTTTATCGATCAGAGCTCGCAGGTACCATATCTTGAGCCATTGTGTTCTTATCTGAAATCAAAAGGAATTTCGATACTGGCGTATGATCCTAAGCTGCATTATCTGAGCTATGACGTGATCCTCGCAGATAAAAGCAGACTTGGAGTTGAAGGCCGCAGGATGCCGCTTGACGATGGTAAGGGGAAGGTCTGGGAATTTCTAAAGCAGGTCTTTGGTGTGAGGCTTTCGTGAACGTATACAAACTCAAAAACGCGGCGGATCCAAATGTTTGCTGCAAAACGGTTACCGAGGCCAGAATCAGCCTTATAGACGCTCTTGAGCTTATAGAACAGCGCACCCAGAAAAATCCATGGAACGCGCAGTCACTCTCAGAATGCTTTCAGGATGAGTACCGTACGGCGGTTTTGTTCGTAGGTCACGATCCTCAGGGCTTCGCGGTTATTTATAACACCAGATTTACCACGGATCTCCTGAGCATAGGAATTGACCCTATGTATCAGGGCAAGGGCTATGGACGTTTTCTTCTTCGCTGTATTCTGCGCGAGGCGCTTTTGGCGGACGCCAATGAATGTTTTCTTGAGGTAAGGGTTTCAAATGAAAGGGCAATCAACCTCTACAAGAGTTTCGGGTTTGAGATAGCCGGAAAACGCCGCGGCTACTATAGTGCGACCTCTGCCGGCCCTGCAGAGGATGCTTACACCATGGCGCTTCATGACATCTCAAAAAGTCCCGGACTCTGCGTAAATAATGCAAGTGAGACACAGAAGCTCTAGCCCTTATCATTTCAGATACGCTTATGTGTTTTATAGCCTATGGCCGCCTCGCTGAATCTCTCCCTGATTTTCAATTATGCGCATGGGCATAAAACAGTGTCTTTGGGGAACCGTTAACAACCAATCCTTCATAAAAAAAACACATACGTTTTTCTAGGATTTAGGGGCGGGAGTCCTTCTTACGGTAACGTCTCAAACCACCGGTTCTCCTGCTGGTAACTGTCGGCTATGCCGGATTTTTGATCGTGTTGTATGAAAAGAATATGAGATTTCTTTTCAAAATAAATTAAAAAATGCTCGCAGAATCAGTAAATTTGACAACAAAATCATTATTGTTGACTTTTATCATGCTGAAATAAATCATTATTTTCTGTAAATGTGATCTATCTGGCGTTTAGGCCATAACGTGCGCAAGTACTTAGGTGCTAATGGCTCAATGCCTTAAAATGAATAGCTAGTGCGAACGCACTGGCGTTCGTCTGTCTATTGAACTTATTGGATACAGGATAAAGCCATGCTGATAGGTATTCCAAAAGAAAGTCTTGCAGGTGAGAAGAGAGTCGCGGCTACTCCCGACACTGTTGCAAAGCTCATGAAATTAGGATTTGAAGTCCAGGTGCAAGCCGGCGCGGGCGAGGAGGCCAGCTTTAAAGACGCTGCCTACGAAGCCGCGGGAGCCAAAGTAGTAAGTCCCAAGGATGTCTGGAACAGCGACATTATCTTTAAGGTCAACGCGCCTAATGATGATGAAATCGGCTACATGAAAGAAGGACAGACCCTGGTCTCATTCATAAGCCCCGCTCAGCATAAGGATCTGGTTGACAAACTTAATAGTAAGAAAGTCACGGTTCTTGCTATGGACATGGTTCCGCGCATCTCACGTGCCCAGTCCATGGACGCGCTGTCCTCAACTGCAAACATCTCCGGTTACCGCGCGGTAGTTGAAGCGGCCCATGCGTTTGGCAGATTCTTCACAGGTCAGGTTACCGCCGCGGGCAAGGTTCCTCCGGCAAAGGTTCTGGTAATCGGCGCCGGTGTCGCCGGTCTTGCCGCCATTGGTACCGCGCATTCATTAGGCGCTGTAGTCAGAGCCTTCGATACCCGTGAGGTAGTCGCCGATCAGATCAGATCTATGGGCGGTGAATTCCTCAAACTCGAATACAAGGAAGAGGGCAAAGACTCATCAGACGGTTACGCCAAGGTAATGAGTGAAGGCTACATCAAGGCCGAAATGGATCTGTTTGCCAAACAGTGCAAGGATGTAGACATAATCATCACCACCGCTGCGATCCCCGGCAAGAAGTCTCCTCTGCTCATAACCAAGGCTATGGTTGAGTCAATGAAGTCAGGCTCGGTGATAGTCGATATGGCGGCGGCAGGTGGCGGAAACTGCGAGTGCACGGTTCCGGGCAAGGTAGAGACCACGCCTAATGGCGTAACAATCATCGGATACACCGATCTTGCTTCCCGTCTGCCGGCCCAGTCCTCACAGCTGTACTCTACCAACCTTGTCAACCTCGCCAAGCTTTTGTGCAAGAACAAGGACGGAAAGATAGACATCAACTTTGATGATGTGGTGTTGCGCAACATGACGGTTGCCCGCGGCGGCGAGGTTACATTCCCGCCTCCGAAGATCAGCGTTTCCGCAGCTCCTGCGGCCAAGAAGGCTGAGGCCCCCAAGAAGATTGAACAGCATCATGTTTCCAAGGGCTTTAAGATCGGCTGCGTAATCGTAGCCCTCCTGTGCTTCCTGCTCATAGGCATATACGCCCCGGCCAAGTTCCTGCCGCACTTTACCGTATTTGTGCTCGCGGTAGTGGTCGGATACTACGTGGTCTGGAACGTAACCCACGCTCTGCATACACCGCTGATGTCGGTTACCAATGCCATCTCTGGTATTATCATCGTCGGCGCGATGGAGCAGCTGGTTTCAGGCTCTGTCATTGTCGGCATTCTGGCCTTTATCGGCACGATGATCGCGTCGATAAATATCTTCGGTGGATTCGCCGTGACACGCCGTATGCTTGGCATGTTCAGGAAGCAGGGCAAATAAGGGATAAGGAGATTAGAAAATGATTCAAGCTACAGGTCTGACCTATATAGCCTATATCCTTGCCGCTTTGCTCTTCATCCTGGCTCTGGCCGGGCTGTCCAAGCAGGAAACCGCAAAGATGGGCTGCTACAGCGGTATAGCCGGTATGGTGATCGCGCTTATCGCGACCTTTACTAAGCTCACCGCGGCCGCGATTGGTCTTACCATTTTCGCGATGGTGATTGGCGCCTGCGTGGGACTCTTTGTAGCCCGCAAGGTGCAGATGACCCAGATGCCGGAGCTTATCGCCTGCCTGCACAGCTTTGTCGGTCTGGCGGCAGTTCTTGTCGGCTTCAACACCTTCATCGAGCTGGGCGCTATTCCTGACGCGGCAAATGGAATTACCAATGCCGTCGCGATGGAGCAGGCCGGCGAACTTGGGATCCATCTTGGAGAGATTTTCATCGGCGTGTTTATCGGTGCCGTGACCTTCACCGGATCAATTATTGCCTACGGCAAGTTAAACGGTACCTATAAGCTGCGTATTTTCAAATCAGCCCCGTTGGTACTGCCGGCAAATCACTGGATCAACCTTGGAGCGCTCATATTATGCGTGCTTCTTATGATCTGGTTCCTCCACGGAGGAATTGAGGCCTCAGCCACACCTCTGGTGCTGATGACCATCATCGCCCTCGCCTTCGGCGTAAACCTTGTGGTGGCAATTGGCGGCGCGGATATGCCGGTCGTGATCTCAATGCTCAACTCCTACTCAGGATGGGCAGCGGCAGCGTCAGGCTTCATGCTTGACAATGACCTCCTGATCGTTACCGGCGCGCTGGTCGGTTCTTCAGGCGCCATTCTGTCGTACATCATGTGCAAGGCCATGAACCGCTCCTTTATCTCCGTGATTGCTGGCGGCTTTGGTAACAAGCCTCAGACCAATAAGCAGGAGGATATGGGCGAGTACCATGAGATGAAGACCGCTGAGGTCGCGGAGCTGCTCAAGAACTCCTCAAGCGTGATCATCGCCCCGGGCTACGGCATGGCTGTAGCGCAGGCCCAGAACGCGGTAGCCCAGCTTACCGAGAAGCTTCAGAAGCGCGGGATCAACGTACGCTTTGCGATTCACCCTGTGGCCGGTCGTCTGCCAGGACACATGAACGTTCTGCTTGCCGAGGCCAAGGTGCCTTATGACATAGTCTTTGAGATGGACGAGATCAACGACGACTTTGAAAATACCGATACCGTACTGGTAATAGGAGCAAACGACACCGTTAACCCGGCTGCCGCCGAGGATCCTTCAAGCCCGATTGCCGGCATGCCGGTTCTTGAGGTTTGGAAGGCCCACAATGTCGTGGTATTCAAGCGTTCAATGAACCCGGGTTATGCCGGAGTTCAGAACCCGCTGTTCTTCAAGGACAACGCCTATATGTGCTTTGGCGACGCCAAGAAGTCAGTTGAGGAAATTGACGCTCTGCTATAAGTCATAAACAGGTATGACAAGGCTCCTCAGGATCAGATCCGGAGGAGCCTTTTTAATATGTGATGATTCTAAGAGTGTACGTTGTAACAGCTATTTGTTCGCGCAGGTTTTTTAACTAATCGTAGTATACCCAGGCGCAGGGAGTGGTTCCGGCGCTGACATGACCTGAGGCGCTGGTGACCTTCAGTATCCTGGCGCTTGAGTTTATGACGATCATGGTGGTTATGGAGGATTTCCCCGGGTCGTTTATACGCGAAAGATCAAAAGACAGAAGCTCATCTGCCCTCCTTACAACGTCACCCTCTTTTTTCAGTACGCTGAAGCCATCACCGTTTAATAAAGCAGTCCCAATTCCGATCCTAAGGTAAATCTCTGTCCCGCTTTCGGTACGCAGGGTTACCGCTGATCCTGAGGAGAGCACTCTGGTTATGGTGCCGTCACATGGAGCGTAAACAGAGCATCCTTCAGGGATAAAAGCGCAGCCATCTCCGGCGATTTTCTCGCTTATTACCGGATCAGGCACGTCACTTAGCGGAATTATTGAGCCGGTGACCGGGGCGATGAGGGTGAGATCAGCCTCCTGAGCATCATTATTCTGTTCATTGCGCCCGAAAAATCTGCTTAAAAAAGACATATTGAAAAACCTGTTTATGTTTTCAGCGATTTAACCTGTAGATAAGTCTGGCGATGTCCTCACCGCGGAATATGGTCATTACCTCATTGTACAGATCATCATCAAAGATCGGACCAGTCATATCAGGGGCAAGCCTTTCCACTGCCTGACGCAGATTGGGAATTTCATAGCTGTCTACGGTAAGGAAAACCGCGCCCAGCTTTAAGAAAAACGGGATCAGCTCTATTCTTGAGGCGAAGCGTCCGGCAAAGCCCACGGGGATCCCGGAGCTGTGTGCGGCCTTGGCCGCCATCGCGATGAGCTTGGCAAGCGGAGGTGTGAAGGAGGCGTCCGCTGGGCGCGGAGCGCACGCGTATTCTGCAAGAGAGCTGGTGCCGATTATGAACATGGAGAATTTATCCGCGAAAGCCTGCGCTGAAAGCACGGCGGCCGGGGTCTCAATCATAAGAGCGGTATCGTAATCAGAATGCGGAACGCTCGCGTATTCAAGCTCCTCTGCGCAGGCGGAGGCAAGCCGGTTTAAAAAACGCGCCTCAGACAGTCTTGTGACGAGAGGGAAAACAATCCGGATCCTGCGTTTTGGAGAGGCGGACATTATGGCCTTGAGCTCCTTTTTAAGCAATCGGGAGCTTACGCAGGCGCCATACCCGCGCAACGGACCGATACTGTCAGGCTCAACGACGAACATCGGCTGTTTGTCATCGGCAAAGTCAAAGGTGCGGATATTTAAAGTGCGGCCTTCTGGAACCTTGGAAAACACCTCTTCAAAGGATGCGCGCATTTCATCCTCAGAGGGCTCATGCTCAAGACTTAAAAACAAAAACTCAGAACGCAGAAGCCCTAGCCCGCCACGAAGATATACCGATGAGAGTCTGGTGCTTCTGGCCGCGCCGACTGAACAGAGGATCTCAACAGGACCGTCTGTTTCTGACTCAAAATCGTCGCGCAGCAGATCTTGTCTCGCCTCCATCGCCTGGCAGGCTTCAAGTGGCGGATCAACCGAAGCTACCCCGGTATTGCCATCCACAAGCACCAGAGTTCCGGATTTGATCTGGCAGGCGCCGGCGGCGGAGAAAACCGATGGGATACCAAGCTCACGCAAAGTGAGCGCCAGATGGCCTGACGCGCGTCCTTCTTCCAGTACCACAGCTTTTACAAATCTTGTATCAAGCGAGAGCAGCTGGGCGGGGGTCAGGGCGCGCGCGACTATCACAGAGTTTGACTTAAGCTGGGGCAGTGAGGTGAGCGTGATCCCGCGCATAAAGAGCGACTGCACGAATTCCCTGAGCAGCAGCTCGAGTGATTTAAGCTCTGACGTAGAGCTCTCATCATCAAGATCATATGAGAAATGAAAGTGAGAGAGACCGCCTATAAGGACGGTACGCGCCGCCATGGGCGCGGTTTCGCCTTTGCGTATAAGCGCGAGCACATCACGGGTGTTTTCAGGTGATGTCATGTAGCCCGCCGCGGCGCCATACAGGTCGCGCTGCTGGTCAAGCGCCGGATTGGCGGTTTGCCGCAGTCTTTCTGAAAAAAACTTAAGGCTTCGGCGATAGAAGTCGGCTTCTGCCTCAGGATCAAGTGCCCATGGGCGATCATAATCAGGATTGTCTGATGATCGTGTCAGAGTTAAGGCCGGAGCTGAGGCTATTCCTGACGACGCCGGTACCCCTGATAGTGAATACATCTCAGCTCCTCCTCGTAGCAACGTTATTTCTCTGATAGGTCAATTTAACGTAGAGGCTTGTACCGGCGCAAACCGCGGCCGGCGGAACTACCAGATTTAATACCGGTACCGCGGTCAGCAGGGCGACAATGGCCCCAAAGGAGAATACCGATAGCTTTGATGATCCGAGATCAGCTCTCATTTGGGCGAATGGTACCTTGTGATTATCGTACGCGTAATCAGCGTATTGCAGACAGCCCATCCAGGAACCCAGCAGAAACCATGGCAGAGGTGAGATCACATTAACTACCGGAATAATCGTGATTAGAACGCATAAAAGCATTCTTGGCAGGAAAAATATCTGCTTTTGGATCTCTCTTTTAAGACAGCGCGGGATATCGCGGATCACCCCGGCAAATCCCTCATCCTCGGACTGCTGCCCATGAATAATCATCTCGGCCCTGTCCGCGAGCAGACCATAGAAGGGGGACGCGATAATGGTCGCGATTGCCGAGAACAACCAGAAGCTCAATATAATGACTGACAGCGTGGCCAGCGCGGTGATGATCCAGCCTAAAAACGCAAGAAAGGAGGGTAATGTATCAGTCCATTGAAAAACATAATATTTAATTCCATAGTACGCGGCTATGGATCCCGCGGTGAGCAGTATGAAATTTACAATTATAGGAACGATGACATAGGCGCGACACTTTGGAGAGAGAGCTATCTCAAGTCCTTCCAGCAGGCATTTAACGGCCTCCTGCGGTTTCACATTCGCTGTCATGTTTCCTCCATCTCAGGATTGCTAAGGTGATCCGGGTAGCTATAAGCATTCTAACCTTTGGTGTATTTTTTAAACAGCGCCGTCATCGCAAAGAGCCGGCGGCGAATTTTTCTTTATATGACGATATCTCAGGGATGATAAATACAGACTTGTGATTAAAGCGCGGGCGGATCTGCTTATTTTTAAAGGCGCCCTTCGTCCATTCTTGCTAAAATGACCGGGGCGTGTGATGAAGTCACACACTCTAGCAGAGCTGAGTTTTCGGGGGTTTAGGTCAAATGTCACTGAATGATTCGAGCGCCATTATCCTGATAGTAGGCGCCCTTGCCGTAATCACATTTGTGATTCACGGACTGTGGTTTTCGGGCAAAAGCTCAAACCGCAGGCTTTCGAAGACGAGCAAGGAGGATCAGGCTCTTGAAAAAGCGCCGGGTCTTGGCAAGGTTCGCATAGTGACCCCTGAGATGCCTTCTGACGAACAGGCAGCCTCCTCAGGCGGCTTTCATGTTCAGGACAGCTCGGTACACGAGGAGCCGCGGGTCGAGTTTGCCGATGACGGAAAGAGCGCTCCTGAGTCCTCCATACATGTAAAGCGCAAGCTTCCGCCCAGCACTGAAATAAATCTGGTGTGCCCCGATGGCCGCGAATACCGTGGCGAGGACATAGAGGCGATAGTGCGCGAGCTGAGATTCAGCCGGGATCCTAAGGGCAAGATTTATATTGTGTCAGAAGGCGCCAATGGCAGCGGAGCCAGAGTATTCTCGCTCTGCCCGCTCAAAGAGCCGTATGCCTTCCCTGCTGATATGACGGGATATACAACCCCAAAACTTGCTTTCTACATGAAGCTCCCACAGCCCGGTAAGGCTCATGATTACATGATGGTGATGAGAACAGCCGCTCAGATGTTTGAAGACCGTCTGGGAGGAGAATTGCAGGACAATAACGATCGGCCGCTTACTCCTGAGATCCTCGACAAGATGGAAGAGGAATTCAGAATATATGATGGCGAGGACCCTCAAAAGCAGCTCTCGCAGCAGTGAACCTGATACTTTATATCATCAAAGCCTGTTTCTGAATTAAACAGGCTTTGGATGAGCCATTATGGGCTGACTGACAAGGATCAATTGCCCATAATTCTTCAATGAAGGCGCCATCGTTAGCGCTTAGCCAATTATGTGTCCTGATGGCAGAAATGCCAGATTGTCTCGACACGATCCTTTGAATTTCAATAGGCGGGTTTGAAATGACTGATGTCTCACGTTATCGCGAACTTGTTGATACCTTAAACCGCTGGGCAAAAGCCTACTATGTTGATGACAATCCTCTGGTTCCCGATTCTGAATATGACAGGCTGTATCGTGAGCTTGAGCAGATAGAACGGGCTGATCCATCAGTTATCGCTCAGGACTCACCTACTCACCGCATAGGCGGCGCTCCGGTAAGCGCCTTTGAAAGCGTAAACCACCGCGTTCCTCTCATGTCCATGGGGGATATCTTCAATGACGCGGAGATGCGCGATTTTGACCATCGCATGTCTGAGTTTCAGGGAGGAGCGGAGGTAGAGTACTGCGCTGAGCCCAAGCTGGACGGACTCGCGGTTTCGCTTATATACAGAAACGGACTGCTTGAACGCGCCGCGACCCGCGGAGACGGACGCGTGGGCGAGAATATTACCGCCAACGCGAGAACCATCAGGGCAATCCCGCTAAAACTTACTGGCAAATATCCTGCTTATCTTGATGTGAGGGGCGAGGTATTTATGCCGCGTGACGGCTTTGAGGAGTGGAATAAAAAAGCCCGTGAGCGCGGAACCAAGCCTTTTGCCAATCCACGCAACGCCGCCGCCGGCTCACTGCGTCAGCTTGATCCTGCGGTGACCGCCTCAAGACCGCTTACCTTCAACGCGTACTATGTTGGCGAGTATGAGGGTGGGGAGCTCCCTCAAACCCAGTATGAAAGGCTGATGTCCTTAAAGGAGATGGGGCTTCCAGTAAATCCCAATGTCAAGGTGGAGCGCGGGGAGCGCGGACTCAGGGAATTTTATGAGGATATCCTGGAGCGCAGACCCACGCTCAATTACGATATTGACGGCGTGGTGCTGAAGGTAAACTCGCTGTCCATACAGGAGCGGATGGGCTTTACCGCGAAAAATCCCCGCTGGGCCATAGCTTATAAGTTTCCGCCTGAGGAAATGATGACCAAGCTTTTAGGCGTAGAGTTTCAGGTAGGCAGAACCGGAGCCATAACCCCGGTTGCCCGTTTAAGACCAGTATATGTAGGCGGCGCGACCGTATCGAGCGCCACGTTGCATAACGAGGATGAGATAAGGCGTCTTGGTCTTAAGCTTAATGATACCGTGGTGGTACGTAGAGCAGGTGATGTTATCCCGCAGGTTTCAGCTGTGGTGCTTGAAAAAAGAGTGCCTTCTGAGGCCAAAGATATAGTGTTTCCGACCGTGTGCCCTGAATGCGGATCTAAAATCGAGCGTCTTAAGGGCGAGGCGGTCGCCCGTTGTACCGGAGCTCTCGCGTGCCCGGCGCAGCTTCGTGAGGGTATTTTGCATTTTGTTTCCCGTGACGCCATGGACATTGAGGGCTTTGGCGACAGAATTGTCGAGGAGCTGGTTTCCTCAGGCAAGATCAGAAGTGTCGCCGATCTGTACCATCTTGGGGTTTCCGATCTCGCCTCGTTAATGCTTGAGCCTGAAAAAGAAGGTCACAAGGCAAGGTTCCTTGGGAAGACCGTGGCGGCCAAGCTGGTAGCGGCTGTGGACAAATCGCGTAAGGTACCTTTAAACCGTTTCATATATGCTCTGGGCATTCGTGAGGTTGGCGCGTCCACCGCGCGTACCCTTGCGACACACTTTAGCAGTCTTGATGAGATCATGAAGGCGGATTTGAACACTCTTATGAATCTGCCTGACGTTGGAGTGGTGGTAGCCGAGCATATAACCGATTTCTTCAGGGAAAAGAGAAATCTTGAGATCATAAGAGAGCTTACAGATCCGGAGGATCTCTTCTCGGCGCGTATCGAGATAACTCCGCTTGAGCAGGCCGGAGGATCCCTCGCACCGTTGGATGGCAGAACCTATGTTATTACAGGTACGCTTTCAGCCATGGATCGCAATACCGCCAAGGAACGGCTGCAGGCTTTGGGAGCCAAGGTCTCTGGATCGGTTTCCCGCAAAACCTATGCTGTGATCTGCGGAAGCGATCCCGGGTCTAAGTTTACCAAGGCGACCGAGCTTGGCGTGAGGATCATCTACGAGGAGGAGTTTTTAAATAAGCTCTCTGAGCTTGAGGGATTAAGAGGAAGAATTTAGCAGGCAGATGGAACGATCCTCCATCCTGTCCCAAGCAACCAAAAGCCCCGCGACCGCGGGGCTTTTGGGATCTGTTTGCGACAGATTAGATTACATGTTTTGCCTGGTTTTGCCGTTTACAGATGCTCTTTCGTAGTTATCAGTTACGGATTCACCACTGTATGAGCCGAGCACGTGCTCAAGTTTTGATGCGTGCTCAACCGGGACATAGATACCGCGGGTGGCTGAAGATCCAAGCGCGTCGGAGCGGTAGCCGTTATTGAGCTTCTTTAATACCTTAAGATCAACCCCGGATAAAGCGGCCGCCTCACTCATGGAAGAGACTCTGCCGGCAATCTCAACCTTACGGAACGCCGGGCGGTTCTTTACGTCAGGAAGCGCCACACCATATTTTGACGGGTTATGGAGAATGTCAGCGTAGGCGTGCAGCCTCTGAATGTAATTTCTGGCTCCACGGGAGATCCTGACGGTTGTCATATCAGGATGGGAAACACCGCGCGCGCGCGCGGCGTCTACAGCTCTTTTAATCCCGTATTCGCCCTGATTGTAGGCGGCGGCGACCAGATCCCAGTCACCAAGATCTTTGTAGAGTTTCCCAAGGTAGCGGATTGAAGCGTCGGTAGACTCAACGAAATCATAGATCTCATCGAAATTGCCGCTTGAGTTCAGTCCGACTGAGGCGCCGGTCGCGCGTTTGTACTGCCATGCCCCATGAGCTCCGCCATTGGCGCGCACATTGGGATTTAACCCGCTTTCAACGAGGGGGATCGCGGCAAGCTCAATAGGCATGTCATTTTCCTTGAGCTTGTTCAGGAGGTAGTGCACGAAAAATCTTGAGTTGCTCAGATTATGTACTACGGTTCTGGCTGACTGTCTGGCAATCCTTTCTTCAGCGGGAGTGGTATTTATATTCATCTTGAAGCGGGATTCGCAGGCAAGATCGCTCTCCCACACCGATTTCTGTTGCTCCTGCGCTTCACGCAGAGCCTCAAGGCGGGCCTCACGTTCGGCCCTCTCGAGGGCGGTTTCACTACTGCTCGTGGAACTGCACGCGTTCAGGCTCATCGCGATCGCCGCGAAAGCGCCGGTCAGTAAAATTATTGTTTTTCTAATCATCGTCTTCCTGTCATCGGGTGAACCGAAAGGTAAACCCTGATCGTTAGCTGATAATTAGGAGACAAAGCCTGTGTCAGGTATTCTTTGGTCTCCGAGCGCGGCCGAGCGCGCAAGTTCATCGCAACGCTCATTTTGAGGGTGTCCGGCATGACCTTTCACCCAATGCCAGATTATCGTGTGGCGGGAGCATTCCTCATCGAGTTTCTGCCACAGATCCCGGTTTTTTACCGCCTGCTTCGTGCTGGTCCTCCAGCCGTGGCTTTTCCAGCCCTGGAGCCATGATGTCATTCCGTTCTTCACGTACTGACTGTCGGTCGTTATGGTGACCCTGCATGGTTCCTTCAGGACAGACAGCCCCGTAATGACTGCCAGAAGCTCCATACGGTTGTTGGTCGTACGGATATAGCCCTGAGAAATTTCCTTGGTGTGACCACGGTAGCTGAGCACGACTGCGTAGCCGCCCGGGCCGGGATTTCCGAGGCATGAACCGTCGGTATACAGTTCTACTTCCTTCATCCCTGTAATCCGTGGCAAAAGGAAAAACCGGAACAAAACGTTCCTGGAGCTTTTCCCATCTTTATGACGCGTCAGTGGGGTAACGTCATAAAAAACAATGACCGCCGTTAATCAAAACGGAAGTTCACATCAGGTTGTTTTGATTATAGCAAAAGAAAAAAAATATGAGTTATATTGAAATAACAAGATGTTATCTAGAAAAAACCTCGATCATGAATTAAAAGTATATTTAAAAACATGTGATCGACCCCTCAAATGGGGGGTGATTTGAGAAAAAAATCAAAAAAAATTTTAAATAATAATAAAAATCAAGTTGTAACAAAATAAATACCTTCAAAAATGCGTATCCTGTCAAAAAAATCAGTTTAGCGGTGAATCCAGATGGAACTATTTCTCAAATAACGCTGTGACAAGAGGTCAGCTGAACTATTCGTGATCCGTAAGACAGATAAGAATCCGTATAGTAGGTTTTCAAAACTGAAATTTCACAATGGTATTGTTGAAAATCGGGCACAGCAACACACTAAAAGGCTTTGTTAAAATTACAGAGAGCGCTTTGAGCTTTGTTTGGGAGATAGCATGAAGAGATATGTCGCTCTTGATACCGAAACTACCGGAAAGTGTGATGACGGAACACCCGGTGACCACAGGATCATAGAGGTAGGCTGTGTCGAGATCATGGGACGGAAGATCACCGGAAGACAATTACAGCTTTATGTCGATCCGGAAAGACCTGTTGATGAGGAGGCCGCCGCGATTCACGGGTGGACCTGGGAAAAGCTCAAGGGTAAACCAAAATTTGCCGAAGTAGCCGATCAGATCATTGATTTCATAAGAGGCAGCGAGCTTCTTATCCACAATGCGAAATTCGATACATCCTTCCTTGATAAGGAATGGATGCTTTTAAATCTCCCGGAGCGAACGGCCGATATGGCGCACATTGTGGATACAGTGGCGCTGGCGCGCAGACTGGTACCCGGGCATCAGGTCAATCTTGATAACCTGTGCTCCATATTTGATATAGACGCCTCAGCCAGAACGTTGCACGGAGCACTGCTTGACGCCCAGCTTTTGGCCGAGGTCTATCTGGCGATGACCGGAGGTCAGGGCGAGCTGTCCTTTGCCGATAACGCGGCCTCAACCAGCCACTGGATCCGGCCAAACGGAGCAAAGCTGCCGCTTATGCAGGTTGAGGAGGAGAACGAGCTTATAAACCGCAATGAAATGCTTAAACTCGCGCAGGTGCATAAAGTCTCAGATGGGGATGACGGTAAAACGCCTACGGCCGGATCGGACTGGGCGGCAGGCTTTGAAATGCCGCTTCTTGTAAAGGGCGAGGATGAGGGTAAAAAGGATTTTAAAAAACGGCTTAATGATGAATATCAGAGCATGCGTGACAAGCTTTTTACCAAGGAAGAACAGGGTATTCTTGATAACGCTTTAAAACGAGACGCCGCAGCTCACAAACACTGGGTCGACAGAGTGCTTGGACTTTGCGAGGACGATGATCCGAGAAGCCCCAAAAATAAAAAGAAGCTTTTGAACGAACAGCCTCAGATTACAAAAGCGTAAGCGTGCCCTGATCTAAGACGGTTTACAGAAAAATCTTGAAACGGAGATAGCGGATGGACATTGGTTTTGACGTGCTTGACGATCTAAAACAGTCAGAGCGGGTGCTTCATGGTTTTATTGAAAAGCCTGAGACTGCCCGGCGGATAGAGCAGGCCATAAGCATTATGGCGGAGAGTATCCGGGAAGGTGGCAAGGTAATTTCCGCCGGTAACGGCGGAAGCATGTGTGATGCCCAGCACTTTGCCGAAGAGCTTACCGGACGTTATCGTGACGACCGCCGCGCCTTGCCCGCGGTAGCCATTTGCGATCCCAGTCATTTAACCTGCGTTGGCAATGATTACGGTTTTGACTTTGTGTTCTCGCGTTATGTCGAGGGAATGGGACGTAAGGGCGATGTCTTTTTGGGGATCTCAACATCGGGAAACTCCGGAAATATTATTAAAGCATGCGAGAGTGCCCGCAAAATCGGCATGAAATCAGTGTGTCTGCTGGGAAAGAATGGAGGAGCGCTAAAAGATCTTTGCGATCTGCCGATCATTGTCCCCCATGATGGCTATGCCGATCGGATCCAGGAAGTTCACACGATGATCATTCATATTATGATCAGGGGTATAGAGACTTTGTGCGCCTGATACAACAAAACCCGGCAAAGCCGGGTTTTGCGATAAAAGAGCCTTCTCTCGGCTCTTTTAATTTGATCAGCCTAAGGTTACCTGAGCGCCATCCGTTCCGGCTTTCTTTATCTCACCGAGAACCCACGCGTTCTCTCCTGAGGCTTTCAGGGATTCAATGGCTTTCTCAGCCTGATCTTTTTCAACGGCGATCACCATACCCACACCATTGTTGAAAGTGCGATACATTTCGTGGTGATCTACACCGCCGGTTTTCTCAAGCCAGTCAAAGACTTCAGGACGTACCCAGCTTGAGGCGTCTATAGCCGCGCAGGTTCCCTCAGGCAGCACGCGCGGAATATTGTCCCAGAATCCGCCGCCGGTGATATGGGCAAGGGCATGCACTCCCTCAACATCTTTTAGCAACTTGAGCACGCTCTTAACATAAATCCTTGTAGGTTCAATGATCGCATCAAGCAGATTTTTGCCTGAAGGCAGCTTGGTTACCGCTGGATTAGTGCCGCTCTCCTTCAAAATCGCACGGATGAGCGAGAAACCATTTGAATGGGGACCGGATGAGGCGAGACCTATCAGCGTATCGCCGACCTTAACTTTGGATCCGTCAATTATCTTGTCCTCTTCGACTACGCCTACGGCAAAGCCGGCGAGGTCATAGTCGCCTTCAGTGTACATGCCTGGCATTTCAGCGGTCTCACCACCGACAAGGGCGCATCCTGCGAGCTCGCATCCGTACGCGATGCCGGTCACTACGGTTGTCGCTGTGTCAACGCTGAGCTTTCCGGTACCGTAGTAATCCAAAAACAGCAGAGGCTCGGCTCCCTGAACGATAAGGTCATTTACGCACATGGCAACCAGATCTTGTCCGACGGTGCTGTGACGGTTGTAGTCAATAGCAAGGCGCAGCTTGGTTCCGACACCATCGGTTCCGGTTACGAGCACAGGTTTTTTGTAGCCTGACGGTATGCGGGTAAGCGCTCCGAAACCGCCAAGCCCGCCTATGACTTCAGGACGGTTGGTACGCTTTACCGGAGCCTTGATCCTTTCTACCAGCTCTTCACCGGCGTCGATATCCACTCCGGCTTCTTTGTACGTTAACTTTGCCATGAATCCTCCAGGCAGGAACAGGAAAAACATTGGCGATGATTTTAGCCGATTTGCGCCTTGCTTTTGCAAAAGCGGTTCAAATTCACAAGAAACAACCAGAGGCGCAAAATGGCAAATGATAATGGCGCTGTATAATTGAACGGTGGTGAGGCAATCACCCATAACAGAGAAAGGAGACAGAACATGAAACGACTGGCCATCGCGATCGCCGCTACGGCATTTTGCGTGCAATGTCTTGCCGACGATAATGATCCATTTACTTATGTCGGCAGTATCTCAGACGGAGTGGACAAAGCGCTGGTGGCAGGGTACGAGCAGGCGGCGGAGGCTGTCGCTCCCGGTTCTGAGGTCAGGATTAACGCCCGAGACGCAGGCAAATTCGCGTCTGTCTCCATAGAAGGCTCAAAAGTAATTGTCAAATTTGATCATGACGGTCTTTCACGTCAGCTTTCAGCCTCAGGCGCTCAGGTGTGGTCAGGACTTAAAGATCCGGTATTAGTCTGGCTTGCCGATGCCAAAAGCGGAAAGATCATAGGCGGCGACAGTGACGATCCACTGGCCGTCGCGATGAGCGGCGCGGCGCAGAAACTGCGTTACAGTCTGATGTTCCCGCTTATGGATCTTGATGATGTACAGGCGGTAAACGCCAAGGCGCTGCTCACTCATGATGATGCGGCACTGACCCGGGCTTCATCACGTTATAAGCCTGCCTTTTATGTTGCCGCTGCCGCCTCAGAAAACAGCGATGGGATTGATCTGCGCTGGGATCTATATGATCAGGGCGGACACAAGCTTGGAGATGGCAACGCCAATTCATCATTGGAGAGCGCGGCCTCAAAGGCCGCCTCTGACATCGCCTCGGTGCTGATGCAGAATGTCAGTGGGAATGAAACTCAGTCATCACAATCAGGCAGTGAAACTTCCGGGACCGAGTCAGCGTCCGCGGCCGATTCCATAGGACCGCGTAAAGGATCAGTTCGCATACTGATCTCAGGGATAGGAAGCGTCAGCGATATCATGGCCGTCAGAAGCGCAATCATCACTTTTGGCTATGAAGGCTCAACAAGGGTTATAGGCTATACACCGCAAGGCGTGGTATTTCTGGTTCCGACCAGCGCGTCTCCCGCGATTCTTGATGGAACGCTTGCCCATTCCGGCACCTTTACCAAAACCGGAGACTGGATTTACAAATACAATCAGGGAAGCGGAGAGCCGGACTCAGGGCGTGACGGCAGAGTGGGAACTCCGTCGTACAAGAGCGCCATAAGCACCATCGCGACCCCCGAAACAACGGTTACAGCAAAAGATAGTGGCAAGACACAAAACGGGAAAAACGGGGTAAAGAGAAAATCCGGCGGATCAAAGCTTGTGGAGGATCTCTGAGTGGTAATTCCACGTCAGGGCGTTTTGCCACTTAAGATAAGCGGGCGCGAGACCTTTGACACCTTTGTCGGTGGAAAATGTGAGGCGCTCATAAAGACCATGCGTCAGGCCGCCTCAAACGCCCAGTGGGAATTCTTTATGGTGACCGGACCGCATGGATGCGGGAAGACTCATCTTTTAAACGCTATAGCGTCGGAAAATCCCGGGGCGTTTCATATCGATCTGTCACTTGCCAAAGATTTTTCGCCAGAGTTTCTTAATGTGAAGTTGCCGGACTGCACCCTGATAGACAACGCCGACGCCATAGCCGGTGACAGCGTGTGGGAGCTTGAGCTATTCGGGCTGTTCAACCGCTGGTATGACAGCAGGAAAGGCGCTTTGTTTATAAGCTCAACCTCAAGCGCCGATCGGATCGGCTTTTCAAGACATGATCTGAACACCCGGCTTATGTCCGGGAGCACGGTCGCACTTGAACCGCTGTCAGAAGATGACAGCGCCAAAGCGCTCGGGCTTAAGGCCGCCTCGCGCGGGATCACCCTTCCTTTGCAATCATGCCTATACCTTGTAAGGCACTTCGGTCGCGATCTGAGCAGACTTGGGCAAATACTTGATACCTTAGATGACGCCCAGCTTGAGAAATCTCATACCCTGAGCGTACCTTTCATAAAACAGGTTCTGGAAATAGACAGCCCTCTTAGTTAGATGCAGCTGGCTTAAAAACCAGAAAATCCATAGTCCGCTACTGCATGGCCTTTTTTATCTGATCATCAAAATTTCTCTGTTCGCTTACTTTGGTCATAAGCGCCCTTGCGATCTCGCGCGAGTACTGATCAGAGCAGATGGTTAGGGCCCGGTTGTAGAAGTTGAGCGAGCGGGCGTAGTTTGCGACCAGAGCGTATTGCGCTCCTGAGGCCATTGAAGACTGACAGCGGTTACGGGCGCTGTCAGCAGCCTGGGCAAGCAGAGACTGTCCGGCGACACTGTCAGGATGTTTTTCGGTAAAGCGCGTAAGAATTTTTACGGCCTGAGCGGAATTGCCTGCTTTTAACAGCGCGTTGGCGTAGTTGAGCGCGAGCGCCGCGTTGTCAGGGCTGTGTGAGTATGGACCGCTTAGCATTGATACGGCAGATCCGGCGCTTCCCTGTTTTATGGCTATGTCAGTGCGCAGATCGAGAATAAAAATGTTGTCCTGATACGCGGAAAGCCGGTTAAGACTTTCAAGCGCGCCTGCCATGTCCCCCATTTCGTAGCAGCAAAGAGCCAGAGCGTAATCCACATAGGCGCGCGGTAAATTGTATGGGTTTGAGGACAGGGAGTTTTTCATAGTGACGAAGTCGGTAATACCCATATACCTGACATCGGCGCGGGCTTTGGCAAACTGGAAGTTTACGTTTGACGAGTCAGGTCTGCGTCCTAACTGCGCCGCGCGCGACTGCGCTTCAGCGGCGCGGATGTTGGATAGAGGGTGATCTATGAGCATTGTGAACGCGGAGTTGATCTGTCCCTGCTGACCCATGAGCACCTTGAACATATCCGACATGCCATAAGGATTGAAGCCTGCCCTGTACATCAGGTCAATTCCGGTGCGATCCGCTTCAGCCTCATTCTCACGCGTGAAATTGATGCCTGACTGCTGCGCCGCGCCCATGGTGGTGGACAGAGCTGCCAGACCAACTGTGGGGTTGATGATACTCATGGCTATGGCGCCGATAAGACCTGCCATGGTCAGCGGAGATTTCTGACTTTGGGCTTCGATGTATCTGGCGATATGTCTCTGGGTAACGTGGGAAATTTCATGGGCAAGCACGGAGGCAAATTCATCTTCTGTCGCGCAATAATGGAAAAGTCCTGAGTAAACCTGTACTACTCCGCCAAGAAAAGCCGTAGCGTTTAAAGCGGTATTGTTGATCAGTAAAAAGGTGAAAGGAAAGCGCACGTTTGACGCTGACATCACAAGACGGGATCCTATGCTGTCCAGATACTCATTCATGACAGGATCATCTATTACGGGTAGCGATCCGCGGGCGTTTCGTAGAAAATATTCACCTATCTGCCGTTCGCGCTCAACTGTCAGTCCCCGTACGCCCGCGGTTCCGATATCAGGTATCTGGTACTGCTGGTATGAGGTGAAATCATCGGCGCGGACGCATTGTGAAAGCGCCACAGTCACCGCCATGGCGGTCAGGAGACGGAAAAGACGCATCTTAAAATCCTCCATTGTGACGCGGACTGTCACATCACCATTTGACAGGTGATCTTGTATTTCGTTTCAGACGGTGAAAAATATACACGTGATTAAAACAGAGAATCAAAGGGCAATGGCAATATGATCGAAATTTTCAGAAAGTGGTACTCAAGGAATTTCTCGGTATCAGGCACCTCGGAATTCGCTTTGCTCCTGGTCTGCTGCTTCATCTGCGTCTACTATTTTATGTGGCTGTTCGGACCGGTGGTTGTCGCGCTGTGCCTCGCTTACTGTCTTGACTGGTTTGTAAGACTGCTTGAAACCAAAACTCACATATCAAGACATATCGGGGCTGCCATAACCATGCTTCTGTTTATAGGTATTGCCGCTGGTATTGTGGTTTTCGTGGCGCCGCGCATAGTCAATCAGGGCACACAGTTTTACTCAAATCTTGTGCTTTACAGTCAGGATACGGTGCAAAAAGCCAGACAGGAGGCTAAGGAAGCGCAGGAGCAGGCAAGCGCAGATGGCAGCCCGGTTGACGAGCGTGAGAAATCCGAAATCGCCGCTGACGCGCTTGACGGAGTACTTGCGGACAAGCTGTACACTTTTGTTGAGCCTCTGCCGGATCCCTGGCCAACAATGCTCTCAAAATCACAGCTACAGAACTACATCCACTCGCTTAGGATCATGCTGATGGCAAATCTGGCGAACATACTTAAAAATCAGGTTATGCCATCAGTGGTAAACGTGATGTCGGGGATTGTTTATATCATCATCGTACCGATCTTCATGTATCTGATGCTTTCCAACAAGGAAACGTTACAGCGCAGAGTTCGGCGTTATGTAATGCCAAGAAACAGCGCAGTCATCGATGATTTCTGGCCGAAGATAAACTCACAGCTTGAGTCGTATATCAACGGATCGCTTCTGCACATAGCGATCTCTGCCTGCGCCAACGGATTGCTGTTCTGGGCATTTGGTTTGAATTACGCAGTACTGCTCGGAGTGGCTATGGGCTTTAGCGTGGTGATCCCATATGTTGGCGCGGTGCTGGTGGGTATTCCCGTAGTGCTGATAGCCGCCGTGCAGTTCGGTCTGTCAGCGTATCTGGGATGGTTCCTCGCGGCATATATTCTGCTTCAGCTTGTTGACAGTTATGTGTTAACGCCTGCCTTGTTCTCAAAAACCATGAATCTTGACGCATTCTCAATCCTGCTGGCGATCATGGTATTTGGTTCGCTGTGGGGATTCTGGGGAGTCTTCTTTTCGATCCCGCTGGCGCGTTTTATAGACACTCTGATCTCGCAGTGGCCCCGCGTTCACCATAATCACAACACTCATGTTGAGAGGGCGCGCGATCCATCTTCGCAAATACACTATTACGCAAAAGAGCGCGGAGCGTCAGGAAAGGAAAGAAGAACATCTCCCCGCCAAAACAGAGCGGAGATTAACAGAAACTGAGCGATTTGCCGCTGGGGATAACTTCCAGAAAGTATAAAAAAGGGAAAAGAATCAGTCTTCTCCCTTTTTATTTATTGCTCAGTACATCAGGGCGTAGAGCTTGCGTCTGAATTCCTTTTGCAGAGGATCTCCGCCCAGAGTGTTCAAAATATCGATGAAGGTCTTTTTTATTTCAGCGTCGGCAGAGTTTTTCTTCAAAAGAGCAAACAGCATTTCCAGCGCTTCACGGTGTTTCCCGCAGGATGACAGGGCAGCTGCGTATTTTACGGCTATGTCCTTATTGTCAGGCTCCTTTTCATGCTCCTCCTTAAGTTTTAACAGCTCAGGTGAGCTCGCGCTCTGTTCTGCGAGAGTGAGCGCTGACATCAGATCCTTGTAATCCTGACTTTCAGTTTCGGTGCGGCCGCATGTCTCAAGCACCGATCTGGCTCGCTCAAGATTTTTGGTTTTTATGCACAAGGCGGCCAGTTTGAATTTCGCTTTTGTGGATTTTTCGTCAGCTTTAAGCGCGTCAGAGGCTTTCGCCACAGCCCCCTGAAGATCGCCTTTTTGCTCCAGATCTTCCGCGTCACGTAACAGCAACTGACACTGTGATGGCATGTATTTGGTGATAAGTGTCTGAAGACCTGATACGCACTCATCACCCTGCAGGGCGTCCACCGGCTGTCCTTTGCTAAAGACGATGACCGCTGGAACCGCGCGCAATCCCAGTTGCATCGCTATGGCCTGACCAACGGCCTGAGTGACATCAGCCTCAGCGAGTGTGATATACGGGCTATCATCAGGTATGGCTGCTTTTATCGCTTTGGTAGCCGCGTCACATTCGGGTGAATTGGCGAAAAAGTAAACGAATACGGCTTTGTCCTGCGACCCTTTGAGGATCACCTGCTGGACATTTTGTTCTGTTAGCAGCATGTTTTTATTCCTTTTCTTTATTTTTCAAAGCGCTTGATGATACGCATGGCTTCAATCAAATGCTCAAGATCAGGATTTATAGCCTTGTGCGTGTCATTGCTTTCAAAAAATGCGTTTCCGTTACTCTTGTATATGGAGACAGATGCGGAGCGGATCAATATCAGATCACCTTTGCGTGAGCTTACGATAAAGTCGCGGTCACGCGCTTTGGGGCTGAGCAGATTTTCGCCTATTGAATAATCAGAAGTCGGGGTCGTTATGCCAAGCAGAGAGGCGCCAATTGTCGGCGCGATATCAAAGTGAGAACTCAGGATCTGCACGCTGACTCCGCGGTTGCTCCCGTTGCCCAGGCAGATTATGAAAGGAACGTGACTGGCCCGGTGCGGGAAGATCCCGCTCTTGGTTATTAGATTGGGGTTTCCATGAGAAGAGGTTAGAAACACCACGGTATTGTAAAGATATCCCTGATCTTCAAGCTTGTTGAAGAACTCCCCTACCGCGTTATCTATTGAACGCAGCCTGCCAAGCCGTTTTGAGCCGGTAAGCTTAGGGTCTGCAAGATCATTTAGAACCAGGGACAGGGCAAGCGGCCTGCCATTTTCAGCAAGAGAGGCGTCGGCCGCGCCGGCTTTAAGGCTTTCCTCATCGCTTTTGGTGGTGATGTAGTTTACAGAGCGCAAGGCGCCGTTTACGAAAATGTAATTAGAGTCAGGCTCCTTTCCGTCATAGATCGACTTTACTATGTATTCTGTCCTGTACATCTGTTCAAGGGTGACAGGATAGGTGTGGTGCTCTGAAAAGGCTCTGCTGAATTCACGCGGCACTCCGAACATTGCGGCAAAGAAGTTGTCACTGGCGCTGTCATATGGCAGATAGTGGTTTTCAAAGCTCATGTAGGTACGCTTTATCTTCAGGATATTCGGGGTGTTTTCCTCAGAAAGATCAGAGTATGAAAGTCCGTTGACGAAGATTGCGATGATATTTGACGGCTTTACTTCATCTACTGTTATATCGCTGAGCGGATAGATGTATTCGAAGTTTCCGTTGGCGCTGCTCTTCTCGGGGAGCCAGCCGTGGTTTGCGAGGAAGGATTTCGCGGTAAGCGGGTAGTGAGCCGGATATACGCTGCGCATGGCGGTGATGGGTCGGTATGATGCCGCGTCAGCCCAGGCGCTAAGACAATGTGAACTTAAAAAGGCTACCAGAGCGGTTATCTCGAAGATTGTGCACCCAAGCGTACCCTTTTGCAGATACACGGAACGCAGGGCAAGTCTTGAGAAAAGCAGCTGGAGCGCTATCACCACCGGAACCGCGATATACATGAAGTTGTAATTAAGTCCGGTGTAAAAGTCCAGATCATGCATCATGACGCTGATCACCGGCGGAACTATGTGCACGTGAGCAATGAGATAGAGCTTCACGTCAAAAAGCAGCACTATGTCCCCAAGCGTCGCGATTATTACAGCGGTGGCTCTTGAAAGTCTGAAATTGCCTATGAGCGATATGGGAAAGAACGCCACCAGATACACGGCAAAGGTAAGAAAGCACATCTGGCCAAGCCATGAAACCAGAAGATAAAAAAACGGCAGGAACGCCGAGGTGCTTGGTGAGGCGTAGAAATAAGCAAGGCCTATGACACTTGACAGCAACAGGTTGAAAAACAGGAACTGACGTCCCCACAGGTTGGCTCGTGATACCTGTTCGCGGTATGAGAAGAGTTTTGGAAGCTTTAAATCCGCCATAGTATTTCTCAAAGATTTTTTTAAATTCTAGCATGTGCGCGGATTTGCGCTTTCAATACGATCTCGCAATTCGCAAAGCGTAAAATCCGCAACGTGCTTTTAACCCTTTTGGGATAATCGTTTCTCCTTAATCTGCAGGAGAAAATATGGTCAATGATCTTGAAGGCGCGTTGCCAATAATCGTCACCAACTACGCCAGAGCTTTCGGGGTAAAAGTACGTATTCAGGGTAACAAAGCCTATACCAACGGCAGCGTCATCACCATCCCAAGACTGGATCTTAGAGATCCCGTCACATCCAGAATGGCCTACGGTTATCTGGCGCATGAGTCGGCGCACGTGCGTTATTCTGATTTTCAGGCCGTACACAGGATCCGCCGCAGCTATCTTTTACACACAATGGTCAACATTATAGAGGACGCGAGAATAGAGCGCCTTATTGGAAGACAGTTTGTCGGAGTGTGGGAAAACCTTGAGCTTTTGCGCTCAGGCGAGAAAGAGGCATACGAAGATTTTCTCTCTAAGGTTCCGGCGATGGGCACCTTGCAGCAGATTCTGGCTTTTATTTTGTTTTATACGGGAGCCTACTGCCAGCGCTTTAAAGTATTAAGACCCAGAGCGGCTCACATGCTCAGGGTTCTGCGCGGAAAAATGGATCACGCGACTTTAAGCGAAATCTGCAGGCTAAGCCTTAAGGTGCTCGACGCAGAAAATACCTCGGATGTGATATTCATATCAAAGAAAATTATCAACACCATCAATGTTGAGGGGGTGCTTACAAAGCAAAAAAGAGGAGACCTGCAGTCATATCAAAACATTTATGACAGATTAAAATGCCAGCCCGTACGAAAAAAGCTGAATTCAAAAACAGGCTCGTCCGCGGGCAAAGAAAAAAAGATACAGAAAGTTCTGATGCGCAAATTCTGCAGGGAACTTGAGCAGGCTGAGGAAATGCTCAAGCGCGGCACAGGGGATGAAATCTCCAAAATAGCTCCGGGGATTGACCACGCGGTCGTGGTGGATCAGCGCGGACGAAATGAAATGGGCAGCCGTGATGATCTCGGAACATTTGAGACCGGCCAGTGCAATCCGGGCCGGGATCATTTCATAGATAATGTCAAATCATCCGCCCGCTTAAGACGTGAGCTTGCCGCCATGGTAAGAGCCTATATCGATGATTACGGGAATACCGCCTCAAAAGGTACCAGACTCAACCCTTACCGTCTTGCCCTGGTTCCGGTTGGGGAGAGCAGGATCTTCTTAGACCATGTGACAGTGCGCGACAATTCGACCTCAGTCCACCTGCTGGTTGACTCATCAGGCTCAATGCTCACCTATGACAACCGCAGAGTGCTTACGCGCTGTGAGGCGGCCTGCCGCAGCGCGCTTTCACTCGCTCTCGCGCTTGAAGGTATAGATGGTATCCATACCATGTGCTCGTTTTTCCCCGGATCCTCAAAAGAGGTTGATGTCTGCCTTAAGTATGGCCAGAGAGCTTCTGAGAGACAGGCCTACTTTGATCAGAATCCCCACGGCTCAACCCCGCTTGCCCAGGCCATATGGCACGCGATCAGCTGCGCAGAGGAAATTGATACGGCGCGACACGTTGTGATAGTGATAACAGACGGCATTCCAAACAGTGTCGGACAGGCAAGGTCTGCCCTGGCATCGGCAAGAGAGCGTGGCGTTGAGATATTCGGAATAGGGATCTGTCTTGAATTCATAAAGACTCTTATACCGAGAAGCTACGTTATTTCAGATCCTTCTGAAGTTCTCAACGCTGTGTTTTCACTGTTCTCAAAGATCATTACTCCCATGGAAGGGCAGTAGGGGAGCATGTTGTACAATAGCCACGTATTTTCAGAGGAAAGATATGCTTCGCAGCGATTTCAATTTTGAGCTTCCGCGGGAACTGATTGCGGAATACCCGAGTGACACCAGAACAGGGTGCCGTATGCTTTGTCTTGACGGCACTGACGGCAGTCTGCAGGATCGGCATTTTTACGATCTTAAAGAATTCTTAAAACCAGGAGATCTGCTGGTATTCAACGATACCAAGGTTATCCCGGCGAGAATGTACGCAAAGAAACAGACCGGCGGCGCGGTTGAGATCCTGACCGAGCGCGTGCTCACGACTGACAGCGCTCTGGTGCATATGAAATCTGGCAAGTCGTGCCGTGAGGGAGCCGTACTCTCGGTGCAGAACAGCGCGGTTGAGCTTATAGTTCAGGGCAGAGAGGGCGAGTTGTTTAAGGTCAGAACCTCAGACGGTTCCTCAATACTCGATCTCATGTACAGCGCCGGACATATACCGCTTCCTCCTTATATCGACCGCGAGGATACCGCGCTTGACCGTGACCGTTACCAGACAGTTTACAGCCGTGTACCAGGAGCCGTCGCGGCTCCCACGGCCGGACTTCATTTTGACCGCGCCCAGCTCGATGAGCTGAAAAATATGGGAGTAGGAGAGGCTTTCTGCACTCTCCATGTAGGTGCTGGAACCTTCCAGCCGGTGCGTGAGGATGACATATCGCGTCATCACATGCACAGTGAATTTGTCCACCTGTCAAAACAGGTCGCCGATGCCGTAATTGAGACTCATAAAAAAGGCGGGCGGGTCATCGCGGTTGGGACTACGGCGGTTCGTTCTCTTGAAAGCGCCGCTCAGCTTGCCGAGAAAAACCAGTGCGGCGCTGAGATCTGCGAGTTTTCGGGAGACACCTCAATTTTCATATTCCCGGGTTACCGCTACCGTGTAGTTGATTGTCTAATCACCAATTTCCATCTTCCGGAGTCAACCCTGATCATGCTGGTTGCCGCTTTCGCCGGTTATAAGAAAACCATGACGGCATATCTGCATGCCGTGAAGGAGCGCTATCACTTCTTTAGCTACGGAGACTGCATGTTCATTCAAAAAAATCCTCAGGCGCAAAAAGATCTTCCGCCGTCTGCCACTGAAGGAGAGTAATAATGGAATTTAGCGTAAAGGCTGTATGTGGCAGGGCCCGATGCGGCACTATCAAAACCTCTCACGGCATAATCAGAACACCCGCCTTCATGCCTGTAGGCACTCAGGGAACTGTCAAGGCCATGCGGCCTGAACAGGTGTCTGAGCTTGGCGCTGACATAATACTCGGCAACACCTTTCATCTCTGGCTAAGACCGGGATGTGAGGTGATCCGCGCTCATGGGGGACTTCACCGTTTTAGCAACTGGAACGGACCGATCCTGACAGATTCCGGCGGTTTTCAGGTTTTCTCGCTCTCGGGGATCCGCAAGGTAACCGAGGAGGGTGTGGCGTTCAGAAACCCGATTAACGGCGCGAAACTGTTTTTGTCTCCTGAAGTATCAATGCAGGTACAGACCGATCTCAACTCGGATATCGTAATGCAGCTGGACGAATGCATTGCCCTGCCGGCTACGCGTAATGAGACGCAACGGGCTATGGAGCTTTCACTGCGCTGGGCCCGCCGTTGTAAGGAAGAGTTCGCGCGTCTTGGCAATTCCAACGCCCTTTTTGGCATTATTCAGGGCGGTACGGATAAGGAATTGCGCGAGCGCTCGTTAAAGGGACTTACCGATATAGGTTTCGACGGATACGCGATAGGCGGGCTTGCCGTAGGTGAGGAAAAAGCCGAGATGTACGGCGAGCTTGATCACATAACCTCGCTTATGCCTGAGGATCATCCACGCTACCTCATGGGCGTGGGAACACCCATGGATATACTGCAGGGAGTGCTCAGGGGAGTTGACATGTTTGACTGTGTAATGCCCTCACGCAACGCCCGCAACGGACATCTTTTTACATCAAAAGGAGCTGTCAGGATCCGTAACTCGAAATACACCCTTGACACATCGCCGCTGGATCCGGACTGTGGTTGCTATACCTGCCGCAATTACTCACGCGCTTATCTCCATCATCTTGATAAATGTAATGAGCTGTTGGGCGCGCATTTGAATACCCTGCATAATCTGTGGTACTACGAGCATTTTATGGCTGAGATTAGAAAGGCCATTGAAGAGGGGTGCCTTAACGAGTTTGCAGAACGTTTTTACAGCGTATGGGGCAGGCCCGAGGCTTAAGCCGGGCGCTCTTTCGGGTACTTTCGGTCAATCCCGAATGGGCGTTAGGTCACATTTTTTGTGCTATAGTTGGCAGGTTGTAAATAATGATCTCAGGACTTGCCGGTCCTGAAATACTCAATCACAGGAACAAGCAATGAACATAATCTCCCAGGCATATGCCGCAGACGCCGCTCCGGCAGCCGGTCAGGCTGGCGGCGATTTCAGCATGATCATCGTCCTTGCGGTGTGCATGATCGCAATCTACTTCTTTATCATGCGTCCTAATAACAAGAAACGCAAAGAGATGCAGAAGCTCCTTGACAATCTGGCTGTCGGAGATGAGGTTCTGACCAACGGCGGTATTGCCGGCCGCATCACCAAGCTTCCTGACAACCGCGAGTATGTGCTCGTGGCGGTATCAGAGGGCACGGTGCTGCAGATGAAGCGCAATTACATAGTCGCGGTTCTTCCGCGTGGGACTCTGATCTCGGTAGCGGTTGACAAGAAAGCGGTCAAGGCTCAGAAGAACTCAAAACGCGCCGAAAAGAGCGCGGAACAGTCTCAGACTTCTCCTGCGGCGGAGTCGAAAGCCGAAACAAAGGCAGAAGACAAAGCTGAAGATAAAACTGAGAATAAATAAAAATTATAAAGTCCGCGCCAGATTCATGGCGCGGTCTGTTTTCCTTCATCCCAGCGCACGGCCGGCCCTGCGCATCACTAGAGAATTAAAGTGCAAAATAAGTTTCCGCTTTGGAAGAACGTAATGGTGGTGCTGATCATATTGATCGGCGCTTTCTACGCTCTTCCCAACCTCTACGGCGAGGATCCTGCGTTGCAGGTGTCAGGCGCCAGGGGTATGGATGTTGATGACTCATCAATGCAGACGGTGAAGAAAGCCCTCGATGATCGCAAGATCGACGCCCAGTATGAGCTTGAGAACGGTCAGCTCATAGTGCGTTTTAAGACCACTGAGGATCAGCTGGTTGCCCGTGACATTGCCGCCAAGGCTCTCGGCGAGAACTATATCACCGCTTTAAATCTGGCTCCGGCGACTCCCGCGTGGATGCGTTCGCTGGGCATGCATCCTTTAAAACTCGGTCTTGACCTGCGTGGTGGCGTTCACTTCCTGATGGAAGTTGATATGGACGCGGCCATGAAGAAAATGACCGATCAGCTGGTAAACGATTTCAGAACGGAGCTTCGTAACAGCGGTATCAGGCTTTCAGGAGCGCGTGCAGAGGGCGACAGCGTGGTTGTGGCGTTCCGTGACGAGAAAACCCGCGATGACGCCATGTCGCTTCTTACCTCAAAGCACAAGGATTTCAAACTTCAGGATTATGACCAGGATGACCGTTTCTTCATCCGCGCGACCATGACGCCGCAGAAGCTCTCTGAGGTGCGTACCAACGCGGTTGATCAGAACATTAACATCATCCGTAACCGTGTCAATGAGCTTGGTGTCGCTGAGCCTCTGGTACAGCGTCAGGGCGCTGACCGTGTGGTCGTCGAGCTGCCTGGTATTCAGGATACCGCCAGAGCCAAGGAAATTCTGGGAGCGACCGCGACCCTCGAGTTCAGGCTGGTAGACAACACGGCCGATATAGCTGCCGCGGCGCAGGGACACGTTCCGGCCGGAACAGAGGTACTCTATGACGCCAGACACTATCCTGTCGTAGTCACCAAACAAGTCATCCTGACAGGTGATCATATTGTTGACGCCTCCTCAAGCGCCGATGAGAACGGGCGCCCTCAGGTCAACATCAGTCTTGATTCCCGCGGCGGCAACATCATGTCCAACTTCACCAAGGACAATGTCGGCAAGCCGATGGCCACAAATTTCATTGAGTACAAGGTAATAGAGGATAACAGCCCTGACGCGCTCAAACCGGGTGACCCCGGATACAAACCCAAGTTCAAGAAAGTCGAGCAGATCATCAATGTCGCAACTATTCAGACCAGACTCGGTTCAAGCTTCCGCATTACCGGAATCGATTCAATAAAGGAAGCCCATAATCTGGCGTTGCTGCTGCGCGCTGGCGCCCTGATCGCCCCTATTCAGATTGTTGAGGAGCGCACCATCGGACCGTCATTAGGTCAGCAGAACATCAACAATGGTATGAAAGCCATGCTTTATGGTCTTGTATTCCTGGTGATCTTCATGATCATCTACTACAAGGCTTTCGGCTTTATCGCTGATCTCGCGCTGGTGTTCAACCTGGTTCTCATAGTAGGTATCATGTCGCTGATCCCGGGAGCCACGATGACATTGCCGGGCATAGCAGGTATCGTGCTGACACTGGGTATGGCGGTGGACGCCAACGTGCTTATTTATGAGCGTATACGTGAGGAACTGCGTGCCGGAAGACCGGTGCAGTACGCTATAAATGAAGGCTACGCGCGCGCCTTTGTTACCATCGCTGACTCAAACATCACCACCTTTATTACAGGTCTGATCCTCTTTATGGTCGGTACAGGCTCAGTCAAGGGCTTCGCTCTGGTCCTGATGATTGGACTTGCAAGCTCGATGTTTACAGCGGTTACGGCATGCCGCGCCATTGTCAACTGGATCTGGGGCGGCAGGCCTAACCTCAAGGGTCTGAGCATTTAAGGAGAACCAAGCTATGATGCAGTTCATCAAGGAAGGGACAGTGATCCCCTTCATGAGGATCAAGATGTTCGTCGAGTTCTTGTGCTTAGGCCTCGTAATCGCGAGCATTGTCTGCATGTGCGTCAAGGGACTCAACTGGGGTCTGGACTTTACCGGCGGTATTGTGGTTGAAACCCAGTACAGCAAGGGAGTTGATCTTGAGGTTGTGCGCAAGGCCTATCAGACACAGGGGATTGACGGTACCGTACAGTACGCCGGCAGCAGCTCTGATGTGATGGTGCGCGTGGCCCCGAAAGAAGGACTTAACCAGCAGACCGTAACCAATCTGATAGTCACCGCCTCCAAGACGGTTGATGAGAATGTCAGGCTGTTACGCTCAGAGTACGTTGGTCCTGCGGTAGGCGCCGAGCTGGTTGAGAGCGGCATTCTCGCGATTGTCGTTTCCATGATCGCGATCCTCGCGTATATCGCTTTCCGTTTTGAGTGGAGAATGGCGTCCGGAGCCGTGATTTCACTTGCTTACGATGTGATAGTGGTATTGGGGATCTTCTCATTTTTCCAGATAGAGTATGACCTGACTGTTCTGGCCGCGGTGCTCACGGTTGTGGGTTATTCGCTAAACGACAAGATCGTTGTGTTCGACCGCGTACGTGAGAATGCGACGAAGCTTCCGCGTAATATTCCGATGGAGAGACTGGTTGACATTTCGCTCACCCAGACTCTTTCACGTACCATTGTTACATCCGGTACTACCCTGATAACGGTAGTGTCTCTTATGATTTTCGGTGGCGATATGATCTATGGCTTTGCGCTCGCTCTGTTCATAGGTATTGTATTTGGTACCGTAACATCAATTTACGTGGCGTCTACATGGACTCTGTTGCTGGGTATAACCCGTCAGAATCTGATCCCTCGTAAGGTTGAAAAGAAAGAGACTGATATCATGGAGTCCATGGACTGAGTTTCCAGAGGACATTAACGTGAATTCTCTGATACGAGCCGCAAAGGCCCGCGGCGCGATTGTTGCCGCGGGCCTTGTACTTACCCTGATCATGTCATCGTGCGCAAATAATCAGCGTGATGACAGTAATGTCGCGGAACATGTAAAACCCGGTGGATCCTTTCTGGTACCTGCCGAGTATGTCATGTTCCCGCAGCCATTCTATGGCTCATCGGAACGTGATCAGGCTTTGCTTTTTAATGTTTCACAGTTGCTTGACACCAAAGCGCGTTCCCACCGTGAGCGCGCCGAGGTGTTCTATGAGCTGGGAATTATTTATGACCGTCTGGGACTTGAGGCGACCGCGCGTACCATGTTCATGAACGCTCTGGTTGAAAACCGCAAGTACGCCGCGCCATACAATTTTATAGGCATTTATTTTGCCGAGGACGGGCGTTATCAGGAGGCTCTGGACGCTTTTGACTCAAGTCTTGAGCTTGATTCATCAGACCGCTATGTTAACTTCAGCCGCGGAATTGTGCTCTATTACGCCGGACGCCCTCAGGTCGCGCTTTCGGATTTTCTTGCGTTTTACAAGGCAGATCATTCCGATCCGTACAGACAGCTGTGGCTGTTTCTGTGTGAGGTCAAAACCCAGGGACGTGAAAAGGCTGTAGAAAATCTTAAAGAACGCTTTGCCGCGACTCCGAAAAAGGCTGTAGAAAGCAACTGGGGATTTGATGTCGTACGACTTTACATCGGTGAAATCAGCCTGAAGGAGTTTTTTTCGCGCATAAAAAGCTCGCAGGATCACGCTGACGAATACGCGGATCATCTGTGTGAGGGATATTTTTACGTGGGAAAGCTCTCTGAGATTGATGGTAATGACGCGCTGGCGTGTGACTATTTTTCCTTAGCAGCCGCTACCCATCGTTACGGATTTCTTGAATACCGTTACGCGCTTCGCGAGATCCGTACCATCAAAAAGCGTTACGGTCTGCCGGCTGGCGCGAGTCCCGCTACCTCAGATGGCGGAGGGCTTTGATATTAAAAGGATTGAACATGAAGAGTGAAGAAGTTTTGGATGATAGCCTCACGACTCTGGAGTTTCAATCTCTGAGTGAACGCATGTTGCCTGATGATGATGTTGAGATCATGTCAGAGTTCTTCAGCGCGCTGTCTGACCCTACGAGAATAAGAATTGTCGACGCTCTTCAGCAGCACCGCTGGCTGTGCGTTTCCGATCTGGCAAAACTGCTGGGGCTTACCAAAAGCGCGGTATCCCACCAGCTTAGCAGGATGAGGCTCAACAAGTTGCTGCGTATCAAACGGGACGGGAAACGCGTGTTCTACGCGCTCAATGACGACCATGTGGAAAAGGTTTTCGCGATGGCCGTTACTCATATTCACGAATAGGATCTTTATGGAAAAAGCGAAAAAACGCCCGGTCTACCTTGATTACGCGGCGGCTACTCCATGCGATCCGCGCGTTATCGATGAAATGGTTGCATGCCTTAAGATAGACGGAACCTTCGCCAATCCGCATTCAAAAGACCATGTGTACGGATGGGAAGCGGCCGAAGTCGTGGAGCAGGCCCGCGAGCGCGTGGCGGATCTAATAGGGGTGTCACCGCTTGAGGTGATCTTCACGTCAGGCGCCACCGAGGCCAACAACCTCGCGATCATGGGGCTTGCCAGAGCCTTAAAGCAAAATGGCGATGGCAGGCGCCATATCATAACCTCGATGATTGAGCACAAGGCTGTGCTTGAGGCGTGTGACGCGTTAGAACAGGAAGGCTTTGAGGTTACAAGGCTAAAGCCTTCAAAGGAAGGTCTGATTAGCCCAAAGCAGGTTGAGGAGGCCATGACCCCCTCGACCTTTTTAGTCTCAATCGCTCAGGCCAACAGCGTGCTGGGGAGTGTAAGCGATGTCCACGCCATAGCGAAGATCGTAAGAGAGAGGGGAGCTTATTTTCATACCGATACGGCGCAAAGCGCAGGCTATGTCAGAACAGCTTTTGACTCCTCTGAAATCTCCATGGCAACTCTCACATCAGAAAAGATCTGCGGTCCTAAGGGAGTGGGAGCTTTATACATAAAGCGCGCTCATAAAGTTCCTCTTATGCCGCTTATCATGGGCGGAGGACAGGAAAAAGGTTTGCGCGGGGGCACAGTTCCGACACATGAAGTTGCCGGAATGGGCAAGGCATTTGAAATAATGGGAAAGCAGGGAGAGGCTGACGCCAGACGCATCAGCTCCCTGAGGCAAAGACTTGAGAAAGCTGTAGCTGGAATTCCCGGATCGCTTATTAACGGCAGCTCCGAGCACCGCGTGCCCGGGATACTTTCGGTGAGCTTTAAAAATATCGACGGACGCAAACTTCTGCCTGAGCTTTCAGCTTATGTTGCAGCTTCTGCGGGTTCGGCCTGCTCATCATCCGATTTGAAGCCATCATATGTGCTCACGGTGGTAGGTCTTGATGATGATCTGGCTCGCGCCTCACTCAGGCTTTCGCTTGGCAGGTATACCACCCCGCAGGAAATCGATGAGGCCGCGGCGGCGATAGCGATGGTTGTAAAAAAACTCCGCGGAGAGGGTGCTCAGCCTTAACCAGATGGGAAGGAGAACAGCATATGAGAATCAAACTCTGTACTTTCAATGACGCGCCTGAGGGTATGGCGCGCGCCGTAATGCGTGTCGGCAGCGCGGGCGCCAGTTACCTTGATGGAACCGCGGTAGTTCCAGAAGGCAAGGACTGTGTCGTGGTGTATGTTGACAAAAACCGGAGCTTCCCTTACATGCGCGCCGCCCGCGCGCTGTGCAACGCCGGATTTACAAAATTCAGGCTTGAAGCTCTGTCCGGCGCGGGTATGGCCGATCTTTACTCATTCCTGCGCGCTTTAGGCGGAGCCTCTGAATACACGGTGGCGCTTCAGATTGACGAGGCGAGGCTTGAGCGCCTGTCAGCGCTTTTGAGCATACTGTGCAAGGCCAGGGAGCTTTGCGACACCGGATCGCGTAACTCTGATCCCAAATCAATTGTGCAAGCCTGCGCCCACTGGGTTGAAAAAGCCGCGGCAGGAGCGGGTGGCAAAGTGATGAGCTCGATCATAAGCAGAGGTGATCCTGAGTTTAACCGTTACGCAGGACTTGCCGCGGTGGGAGCGGGGAGCCTCGCCTGCATGGGCATTATTGATTACATTCCTGACGGTTGCGGCGCCAATTCTCCTTTTACCGCGGTGGTAGGCAAGGGTATTACCTTTGACTCAGGCGGCTATGATCTCAAACCTGAGAAGTACATGGAGGACATGCGCACTGATAAGACCGGAGCCATTACCGCGGCTGCCGCGCTGGCATTTGCCATTCAGACCGGGCTTTCCTCCAGAGTGCGGGTTTACATGCCCTGCGCGCGCAATATGGTGTGCGCGGATTCCATGGTTCCAGGTGACATCATAAGCTACCCTGACGGCACCAGAGTTGAGATCACCAATACCGATGCCGAGGGACGTCTGGTGCTGGCTGACGGGCTTATAAAGGCCTGTGAAGATGGCGCGCGTACCATAGTTGATGTCGCAACCTTAACCGGCAGCGCCAAGGCTGCGGTGGGGCGCGATATGTGTTGCGTCTTCACGCGAGACAACCGCCCGGATCCGGATCTGTCCGCTGCTTTTGACGAGTGTCGAGAGCAGTTCTGGCAGATGCCGCTTTGCGATTATCATGAGCGCTTCTTAAAATCCCGCCGCGCCGACATGCAAAACGCCGGCTCAGGCGTTTCAGCCCCAGGCGCAAGCGTGGCGGCCGCGTTTTTAGGGCATTTTGTAAAAAAAGACATAGGCTGGATCCACGTCGATCTGTCATCGGCCTATCTGCCTGAAGGCTCTCCTTTCCTTGGAAGTGGTCCTACCGGCGCGGTTATCGCGCCTCTGGGGCTCTGGCTTTCAGGGGGCAAGATAGATGTTTAAGAATATCGTGATCCTCACCGGGGCAGGAGTATCAGCCGAATCCGGGATCCCGGTATTTCGCTCTGATAATGGCTTGTGGGAGAATGAGCGCATCGAGGACGTATGCGTGCCTTCTGCGCTTGCGCGCAACCCAGGGCGGGTGCATGACTTTTATAACAAGTTAAGACGTGAGGTTAAGGAAAAGAAACCTAACGATGCTCATCTGGCGATCGCGCGTCTTCAGAAGGAGTGGCCTGAGAAATACCGTGGAAGCGTCAGTCTTGTGACTCAGAACATCGACAACATGCATGAGCTTGCCGGCAGCGCTGACGTCATTCACATGCATGGTTATCTTTTCTCAATGCTCTGCACTTCCTGCCACAGGCATTTTTCTTTTGATCAGGATTCGCATCCTGATGACAAATGCCCGCTGTGCGGAAGGCAGACCACCCGTCCTGACATCGTATTCTTTGAGGAAATGCCCTATCACATGGACAGGATTGCCGCATTGCTTTCAGATTGTGATCTGTTCTTGTCAATAGGCACCTCGGGAGTGGTATATCCGGCGGCCGGGTTCTGCGTCCAGGCAAGGGCTGTAGGCGCGCTGTGCGTTGAATTCAATCTTGAGCCGTCGGCGACTGTTTCGAATTTCAATTACGGGCTTTATGGCAAGGCCTCAAAGACTGTATTAGCGTTTGTGGATCATCTGCTTAAAACCGGAGAGGCTCTGGAGGAAATGCCGCGATGAATAAGGAATGGACGCGTGAGCGCATCTCGTTTTATATAGCGATGCTGGCCACGCTCATCGTATTCAATCTGGTAGGCCCCTCCTACACCGGTCTTACTACAAGTCAGGAGCTTTTCTCAAGGCTCGGGCGCTGTATCGGCGCTCTGGTATTTCCTTTCATAGGCTACGCTATAGCCCGTTTCGGCTTTAAAAAGCAGCGCGCGGCCTATATCGTCTTTACGGTGATCGCGGTCTTCAAGATGGGGCTTTTACTCTTTGCGGCCTCAAAAGTTTAGTTTCGGCTGATTTGTGAAAAGCGGTTTTGCGCGTAAGGTGCGAAGCCGCTTTGCATTATGCCTGAGATCAGCCCCTGGCGCTCAGATGGCATTAGGAATGCGCCGTGTCGGGGTATAATGACCATTTCAGCAGATAAACGATACAGGTATACGCGGTGTCAGACAAAATCAACCTCCTAGATCTTTCAATTGCCGAGCTGAAGGATTTTATGGTCTCGCTGGGGGAGAAGCCTTTTCGCGCCCAGCAGCTGTTGCGCTGGATTTACCAGTTTGGGATCAGCGATTTTGACAGCATGACCAATATCAAAAAAGACCTCAGGGAAAGATTAAATGAGCTCTGTGAGATCCGGGCTCCTGAGGTAGTGTCAGAGCAGCATTCCGCCGATGGAACGGTAAAGTGGGCGCTTGACGCCGGTGACGGACAGCTGGTCGAGACCGTGCTGATCCCCGAGGAGGATCGTAACACCCTGTGTATTTCAACCCAGGTCGGCTGCCCGGTAGGCTGCGCCTTCTGCCGCACCGGCTTTTCGGGCTTCAGCCGCAATCTAAGACTCTCTGAGATCATAGGTCAGGTCTGGAGGGCGTCATGCAGTGTGGGCTTTTCAAAAAACGAGGAGCACAAGCCTATCTCAAATGTGGTGATGATGGGAATGGGCGAGCCGCTTTTAAACCTAAAGCCGGTGCTCGCGACCTGTGAAATCCTGCTCTCAGATTACGCCTTCGCGCTCTCAAAGCGCCGGGTTACCATTTCAACCTCGGGTATAGCTCCCGTCATAAGCCGCATCGCCGGAAAAATAGACGTGGCGCTGGCGCTTTCACTGCACGCCCCTGATGATGAGCTGCGCGATGAGCTGGTGCCGATAAACCGCAAATACAAGATCTCAGAAGTCCTTGCCGCGGTACGCGAGTACCTTGCGAAATCAAACGCCAACTGCGGCAAGGTTACAATTGAGTATGTGCTGCTTGACGGGGTAAATGACAGCATAGAGCAGGCTCACGCGCTGTGCCGCCTGCTCGCGGATCTGCCCTGCAAGATCAACCTTATCCCATTTAATCCTCATGACGGAGCGTCTTACAGGCGCCCGTCAGGAAACCGCATAGAGAAATTCTTTCGGATCCTGTCTGATGCGGGCTTTACCGTGGTCAGGCGCACTACGCGCGGAGATGACATAGCGGCTGCCTGCGGACAGCTTGCCGGTCAGGTGAAAAACCGTTTATCACGTCAGAACGTTCCTTCAAAACAGATTTAGCATTATGAGCAACAAGCATTTAAGAGGGCAGCGCCGTACGGCCTACCGCCAGGAATCCCTGAATATTCACAAGGAACCGGTTATGGATGAAAGAAATCTGAACCTGACCAGTAAGGCAGATCAGAATTTAAAAACTGATGAGACAGCCATGCCTGAAAGCAACACAGCTCAGGGAACAAATACCACTGAAGATAAATCCTCAGTGAATTTATCCTCAGGCGAAGAGGTGAAGGGCTTAACCGCCCGTGACCTCTCGCAGCCTGATATAGGGCTTGGAGCAGCGGATCTTGGCGGGAGCGTCCATGAGGAATTTCCAAATGGGGATGATCCTGACAGGGTTCCGGTAACACCTGAGCTTCCTGATGATCAGGTTCCGAACATGCCCGGGGCTATCCTAAAGCATGCCCGCGAGATGCTCGGACTGAGTCAGCGCGAGGTTGCCAATCGTCTTGAGGTGCGGGTTAACACCATCTCTGACATTGAGCATGATCGTCTGAATCAGCCAACGGCTGTGCCGTTTGCCAGCGCGCTCCTGACAGCGTACGCCAGACTTGTGAACGTAGACGCGGTGGCGGTGACCGAGCTGTATCGTCAGAACGTGAGCCGTACTGCGGCGCAGTCAGAGTCGCGCGCGGTAAGAACCCGGAAGTCCGGGGTCAGGCCGCTGCGCTTATTCTTGTATCTGATCCTGATAGCGCTGATACTCGCGTTAGGCATCTTTATCGGGATTAAGCTTTCAGGAAGCGGCGCTTCAAATGAGAGCGACTCAGGGGCGCTGACGCTAAGCCAGGATGCGCAACGTCAGATAAGCAAGCCTGAGAGTGAGCAGGCGTTAGAGCCGATAGGCCCGGGTCAGAGTCAGAGCGCGCAGGAACAGAGCGAGGCTGAGGCTGGATTTGACAACAACACCCAGATGGCCCGTCAGCAGGCTGAAGAGCTTGGCACCAATGAGATAATCGCCAAAGCCCAGAAACCGCAGGATGAGAAGGGCAATGAAAATTCAATTTCTGATCAGGGCGCGCTCAGTGTGAAAGGCGCGGCGGCGCATACAGCTTCAACTCAAAGTGCGGGCAGCGACATAGCGGTACCGCAGGATGCCAGGAGTGAAGGCTCCGAATCTCCAAAGGCGTCTGTAGCAGACAACGCTGCGCCAGCGGCAAATTCAAAGGGGAACGGCGGCAGGCTTCTTACCGCGGTGCCAAAGGACAATGCCGGCAAAACCGCTAATACAGAGGTTTTGAGGAGCTCAAAGGAGAGAAAAGAGTCTGAAAAAGACACGCCGAACGCGGCGGCTCCTTCGTCTTTGGGACAGGTTCGTACGGTAAGCGCGAGAGTTGTAAACCGTCGTGACATCGGATCATTAAACAGCGTGACGGTGAGAGTAAAAGGTCCTGTTTATCTGAGAATTCTGGGCAACGGCAAGGTGCTCAGGCAGGGGCAGTTCAAAGCTGGCCAGAGCGTAAGCGCCACCGGTATGCCGCCCATACGTATTGAGGTATCAGACAGCTCAAAGGTCACCGTGAGCTATAACGGCGGCACGGTAGCCGCGGGTTCAGGGACCAATGTAGGCTTTGATCTTCCTACACGCTGAAAGGTAACCAGATGGAAGAATGGAAATATACTCTGCCACAGAGGCGTAAGACCCGCCAGATTGACGTCGGCGGCGTAAAAATAGGCGGAGGGGCGCCAATAAGCGTCCAGAGCATGACCTCCACCGACACAATGGATGTTGAGGCTACGCTCTCTCAGATCCGCGCGCTCGCGGACGCGGGAGCGGATATAGTGCGCGTATCTGTGCCAACGCTTGAGGCATGTGAGCCTTTTAAAGAGGAATGCGCCAAATCTCCGGTTCCTATAGTCGCGGACATTCATTTTGATTACCGCATAGCCATACGCTGCGCGGAGGACGGCGCGGCGGCGTTGCGCATCAATCCGGGTAACATAGGGTCTCCTGAGCGTATTGCCGCGGTATGCAGCGCCGCCTCAGACCACGGACTTCCGATCAGGGTCGGGGTTAACGCCGGATCGCTTGACCGGGATCTTCTGAAAAAATACGGAGCCCCCTGTCCAAAGGCCATGACAGAAGCCGCGCTGAGAGCCGCTGATGTTCTTGAGCACCATGGTTTCACCAACTACGCTTTCTCTGCAAAAGCCTCGGAGCTCATGCTCTGCGTACAGGCCTACGAGATGCTCTCAGAGCAGACTGACGCTCCGCTGCATCTTGGGATCACCGAGGCGGGAGGACAGCGTTCGGGCACGGTTCTCTCGTCAATTGGGATCTCGTGGCTCCTGCGCGAGGGAATAGGAGATACCCTGAGAGTCTCGCTTGCGGCCGATCCGGTTGAAGAGGTCAAGGTAGGCTGGTCCATATTAAAGGGCATGCATCTCAGATCCCGCGGGGTCGAGATTGTCGCCTGTCCTACCTGCTCACGCCACGCCATCGATGTGATAGGCACGGTAAAGACCCTCGAGGACGGACTTTCTGATGTCAGATCCGAGATCAAAATCGCGGTAATGGGATGCGTGGTGAACGGACCCGGCGAGGCGTTGCGATCAGATATTGCGGTCTGCGGCGGCAGTGGCGGAAGATGTCTTGTATATGAGAATGGAGTGTTGCAGGGCAAAGTCGAGGCTTCAAAGGCCGCCGAGGTGGTCGAGAAGCGCGTGCGTGACCGTCTGGGCTCTGATCTTGGCGCCGGAAATAAAATCAAATCATAAAAGGAAATCTTAATATTATGGCATTGACAGTACAGGCCGTGCGCGGCATGAACGATCTGCTTCCTGATGACACATCGGTGTGGCAGCAGGCAGAGGAGGTTTTGCGCGATGTGGTTACTTCCTACGGCTTTAGCGAAGTGCGCACCCCGGTTTTAGAGCATACGGCGCTTTTTAACCGCGCCATAGGCGAGGTTACTGACGTAGTCGAGAAGGAAATGTACACCTTCGAGGATCGCAGCGGAGAGCAGCTTTCGCTGCGCCCTGAGGGTACCGCGGGATGCGTGCGCTGCTGCCTTGAGCACAGCCTTATCTACAATCAGGAGCAGCGTCTATGGTATATGGGCCCCATGTACCGTCATGAGCGCCCCCAGAAAGGAAGACTGCGCGAGTTCCATCAGATGGGATGCGAGGTGTTCGGGCTTGAGGGGCCGGATATAGACGCCGAGCTCATTTCGATGACCCGGGAGTTCTGGAAGCGCTTTGGCATTGACGGCAGACTCAGACTTGAACTCAACTCGCTTGGCAGCGCGCAGGAGCGCGCGGCGTACCGCGAGAGTCTTGTGAAGTTTCTTGAGGCTCATTTTGACGAGCTTGACGAGGACAGCAAGAGGCGCACCCATACAAACCCGCTCAGGGTGCTTGATACAAAGGATCCTAAGGTTATAGAGCTTTTAAAGTCAGCGCCTAAGCTTTCAGATCATTTTGGAGAGAAGACCCGCGCTCATTTTGATGGCCTGCGCAGGCTTTTGGATAATCAGGGGATAGAGTATACGATAAATGAGCGTCTGGTCCGGGGACTTGACTATTACAACCTCACGGTCTTTGAGTGGGTAAGCTCGGAGCTTGGGGCGCAGGGTACCGTATGCGGCGGCGGCAGGTATGACGGACTGGTTGAGCAGCTCGGCGGACAGCCGACCAGAGCGGTAGGCTTCGGGCTTGGAATTGAACGCCTGATCCTGATCCTTACCAATCTTGGGATAATAAAGCCCAAAGCGCGCTGGGATGTATCGGTGATAAGCTCAGGTGATGGCGCTGACGCCTATGCGGCCAGGGTAGCCTCAGAACTCAGACACAAGCTTCCCGGGGTAAGAGTATTCAATCACTGCGGAGGCGGCTCCTTCAAACGCCAGTTCCGCCAGGCTGACAAAGCGCTCGCGCGCGTCGCGGTCATAATCGGTGATCAGGAAATGAATGATAATTCTGTTACCATAAAAGACTTACGTAATCAGGATACGCAGCAACGTACCCTTAAGCTTGAAGACGCGTTACTGGCCATTAAGCCAATGCTTACGATTAATTAACTGCAGGTGACGAACGATGGATGTTTTGACCGATGATCACGAGAGAGAAGAGGTAGTCCGCAAGTGGTGGCATGAGAACTGGAAGCCCATTGCGCTTGGCGTTGCTATCGCGCTCGCGGGACTTGTAGGGTTCCGCCAGTATCAGAGCTACAAGCTTCATGACTCCCAGCAGCAGGCCTATGAGATGTATACCTTAAAGAGCCGCGTGGCCTCAGGTGACGCCAGGGCCGAGGCTGACGCCAGGGCCTTTATAGGAGATCATAAGGATATATATGGCGCGCTGTTGTCCCTTGATCTCGCCAATGCCGGAATAAAGCAGGGCAAGTTCGACAAAGCCGCTGATGACGTAAGATTCGCCGCCGACAATGGCGGGGATCTGGTGGCGCCCCAGGCTTATATAAATCTGTCGAGGATCCTGGCCCAGCAGGGAAAATACGATGAGGCTTTAAAGGCTCTGGATAAGGTTAAATCGAAAGCCTATACCGCCTTAAAGTCCGAAGAGCGCGGAGACATACTTTTAAAGAAAGGCGATCGTGAAGGCGCCAGGAGCGCTTACATTGACGCGGTAAAGGTTCTTGACGATCAGGGATCGCAGATCAATGGCCTCCTGCAGATGAAGCTTGACTCGGTCGCGAAGGAAGGTGACAAGCCCGCCTTTGAGCTGGTCAAAGCCAGGGCTGAGGCCGCAGCAGAGAAAAAATAAAACCTGAGACAGACATCAAGAGAACCTCAATCGCGAAAATTAAGCAAAGGAGTACGATGATGACAATGAAAGCCGTGGTGCTGGCGCTGTTTGGCGGAGCGGCATTATTGCTCAATGCTTGCTCATCAGACAAAGATCTGGCAAAGCCGGTTGAGGCTCCGGAAATCGATAACGCCTTTGAAGCCGATGAGCTCTGGACCGCCTCGCTTGGCGGTAACGAGGGCTTTTTCTCAAGACTGGGACCTGCGATCTCGGGACAGACGGTCTACGCCGCCGGGCGCGCGGGTGATGTCTACTCGATTTCACTTTCATCAGGCGACAAAAACTGGCATACCGATCTTGGGGATGAGGAAGAGAATGACGCCAAGCGCTCGGCCCGTCTCTCAGGTATAGCGGTTCAGGGCTCGCTTGTCGCGGTGGTCTCTGAGAACGGTTGGATCTACGAGCTGAACGCTGCTGACGGCAAGATCCGCTGGAAGAAGTTCAACGGCTCCGAGATCATGGCCGCTCCGGCCTTCGCGCGTGACGGATCCAAAATCTTTGTGGCCGACTCCAGAGGACTTGTTACCTGCTATGACAGCGCCAACGGAGCTGAGCTTTGGCAGAGTGGCGATTCATCCGGATCCTTGAGATTGCGTCTGCAATCAAGCCCGGTAGTAGTAAGCGATGACGCTCTTTTGCTTGGCACCTCATCAGGCAAAGTGCTGATACTCTCAGCGCGTGATGGCGGGCTTCTCAACAGCGTCACCGTAGCGCAACCATCAGGCGCCAATGATCTTGAGCGTGTCTCTGATGTCGCTGGAGCACCTCTGCTTTTGGGTTCTGATCTCTATACCAGCGCCTATAACGGCGGCTTTGTAGACTACTCGTTCAAACACAACGGAATAGTAAACCGTCTTGGCTATCACAGCTCGCGTGACATCGGCTTTGACAGTCAGGTGTTCGTGATAACCGGTGATAACGGTCATGTTTACTGCGTAAGCCGTCAGGACGGACAGGAGCTGTGGGAAAACGGACAGCTTACCAACCGTAACGTAAGCGCTCCGGCGGTATATGGAAACTATGCCGTAGTCGCCGATATGGAAGGCTATGTCTATTTCCTGTCTTTGCGCTCTGGCAAGATAGAGTTTATGACTGATACCGATGACACTCCGGTATACGCGACTCCGCTCGTGACATCTCAGGGGGTTCTGGTTCAGACCTCAGGCGGCAGACTCGCGATGTTTACTTACGCTCAGGGTGTCGCCAGCGCCAAACTCCAGCAGAATACGGCGGAGCTTGCGGCCGCGGGAAGCGGGATCTCGTTTAGCAACTCATATGACGGCGCGATACGCTCAGGCGGGGTTACCCGTGAGATGCTGATGGCAAGACGTCAGCAGGCTCAGAGCCTTGTTAACAGGATGGAAGCTCAGGAGCGCGAGAATCAGGCAAGGATCGAGGAGTACAAGCGCCAGAAAGCCGAGTTTGAGCGTCAGAGGGCTGAATACCTGAAGGCTCAGGCCGAGGCTCAGAAGGAGCGCCGTCAGTCCATCGCGGGCTTTGGCCTGATGCCTGGCGTCAAATCAGAGGGATCCGGCGCTGAAAGCGGCAAAGTCGAGACAGCCGAACAGGAAGATCAGTCGGCGGATAAATCGTCGGCAAGCAGCTCTGATCAAAAATCAGAAAGCGATTCAAAGACCGACGTCAAAGCTGAAAAGGACTCTGAAGACAAAGCCGGCGGTTTTGGAATTTACTGATATTCAGACCGCGCGGCTCCTCAATTAAGCGTGGCTGATGAGGCGGCGGTCTTCTGAAGGTTCGTTTTCCGTAATTTATGTCAGGCGGCCGGGACCAGATGATCCCGGCCGTCTCAGGTTTGGACTAAACTCAATTTAAAGAATACATGACTGTGGTTTTAAGACCGCCGCGGTCAAAGCGAGAAACTTATGAAAGTAATAGCATTAGTCGGCTGTCCTAACGTAGGCAAATCGACACTCTTTAACCGCCTCACCAAGACCAGAGACGCTCTGGTGGCTGATTTCCCCGGGCTTACACGTGATCGTAAATACGGGCGCGCGTCATATGACGGGCGCGAGTTCGTCCTTATAGATACCGGTGGTATTGCCGAGGACAACACCGATCAGCCTGAGGAACTTACCAAAAGAATGACCGAGCAGGCGCTTCTGGCGATCGACGAGTCGGATCTGGTCATCTATATGGTCGACTGCCGCGCCGGGATCATGCCGGGAGATTATCCGGTAGCCGATTACATACGAAGAAGCGGCAAAAAGTGCGTGGTGGTGGCCAACAAGGTTGACGGTCTTGATCCTGAGACCGCGGGGGCTGAATTCTACGCTCTGGGGCTTGGAGAGGTCTATACCATAGCCGCGACTCATGGCCGGGGCGTTCAGGTTCTGCTTGAGGAAGCCGTAGCCCCGGTGCTGCGGGAGGAAGGACCGCTTGACAGTGATCTTCCACCAGCTGACGATGAGGAGGCTGTAAGCCCGTTTAAAAAGCCGCGCTCAGAATGGGAAGAGGGCTATGAGTTTCTTGAGAACGTGCCAATGGACGAACAGGGCGGAGGCTTTGACTGGCATGAATTCCGCGAGAAACAGCGGCTTATGGAAAAAGGCGGCGATAATGGCGGGACTGAAGGCACGCCTGATGAGACCGAGGATAAATCAGAGCCTGAAAAAAACGCGATCCCTTTTTCGGATCTGCCGGTTAAATTCGCGATTGTCGGCAAGCCGAATGTCGGCAAGTCAACGCTCACCAACCGCATGCTTGGCGAGGAGCGCGTAATAGTCGCCGATTTCCCGGGAACTACCCGCGACTCCATCTATATCCCGCTTGAGCGCAACGGCCGCAAGTACATTGTCATTGATACGGCGGGCGTGCGCCGCCGTCGCAAGGTTACCGAGGCGGTGGAAAAATTCTCCATTGTGAAAACCTTAAAGGCCATTGAGGACTGCAATGTGGCGATCCTGGTTATAGACGCCAGATCGCATGTAACCGATCAGGATCTGTCGATTTTAAGCTTCATAATCGACTCGGGACGCTCGCTGGTCATTGCCGTAAACAAATGGGACGGGCTTGATGTTTCGGTTAAGGACGAGATCAAACTTGAGCTTGAACAGCGTCTGGGCTTTGTGGATTTCGCGAGAGTGCATTTTATCTCGGCGCTCCACGGTACCGGGGTGGGCAATCTTTTTGACTCAATTGATGAGGCATACGAGAGCGCGACCTGCCGTCACAGCTCATCGGAGTTAAACCGGATCCTGAGAAAGGCCTGCGAGGAGCATGAGCCACCGGTTTCAGGCGGCAGGCGTATCAAACTAAAATACGCCCACGCGGGTGGCTATAACCCGCCGCGCATTGTGATCCATGGTAACAAGACCTCAAAGGTTCCTGACGCTTATAAACGCTACATTATAAACTGCTATCGCAAAGCCCTTGGGATCATGGGTACTCCGGTTATTATCGAGTTTCGCGATGGCGATAATCCTTTTGCCGGACAAAAACCGGTTAAGGTAAGACTGACGCAGTCACAGCTAAGACGCGAGCGCAGGCGCAACGCCGATGAGCGCATGTGGGAGCGCGCGGATCTCAAGGCCAGGAGGACTCAGGAACGTGAGATTCAGAAGGCCGTAAGATCCGGAAAAGGCATGGTATTAAAGACCCGTCCGAAGAAGGCTGGCGCGAAAAAAAGTAATGATGGGAAAAATTAGCGGCAAAACCTGCCGCCTGTATAAGGCGGCAAAGCTGGCGCCAGGATAAAATAACCCTTAAAAAAGATAATCAGATTCATAAAGATATATACGAGTAATGCGAATAAATTAAAACTGGCATGATGATTGAATAGATAAGGATGCAAGGCGGTGACGGCAAGGTCAGGCCATAAAGCGGAGGATAAAACATGAGTGACAGCAGCTTTGATTACAGTTCGATCGGCAAGACCTCATCGTATATTGCCTCCCAGGAGGCGGCCAGCTCGTCCAAGAGCTCAAGTAACACTCTTGATCAGGAGGATTTCTTAAAGCTTTTGACGACCCAGCTTTCGCAGCAGGATCCAACCTCGCCGGTTGACAATACCCAGATGGTAAACACCATGTCCCAGCTTTCCGTGGTGCAGAGTCTTGGTACTATTTCGTCCAACATGTCCAATATAGTAAGCGCCATTTCATCATCATCGGCGCTCTCGGCCTCAAGCCTGGTCGGACGCACGGTGCTTACGGACAGCAGCACCGCTTACTATGATGGCACGAATGCCCTCAACGCCAAGATCAATGCCGGCAATGGCGCGGACAATCTTACGATCACCATAACCGACTCTAGCGGACAGGTGGTTGGAAGCTATACAGCCTCCTCAGGAAGCGGTTCGATGGACTTCAGCTGGGATGGCACGGATTCAAATGGCAACAAACTGCCGGCCGGCAAGTACACCATAAACGCCAGCGGTACCCAGAACGGATCCGCGGTCGCGCTTCCGGTATCCACCTACGCGACCGTGGGCAGCGTGACCCTGGGAAGCTCGACCTCGGATACCACTTTAAATCTCATAGGCTATGGCGATGTGAAGCTCTCGGATGTAACCGAGATCTCCAACTGACAGGGATAAAAGAAATCAAAGCGGAGCCAAATTTTTGGCTCCGCTTTTTTTTATCCTGAATAGTCTCTATCAACGTGCTGAAATAAAGAAATAAAACGCAGATGGCACGATGATTGCTGTATTCAGGCAAAGGACCTCAGAAGGAGGATAAAAATGGACAAGCTGCTTTGGATCGCGATGTCAGGTGCCAAGGAGAATTTTCATTCTCTGGCAGTGAGATCCAATAATCTGGCCAACGCCAATACCACCGGTTTTAAGGCTGACTTTGAGAACTCGCGCTCGATGTCAGTATTCGCCGACGCCTATCCTTCAAGAGCCTTCGCCATGGATGAACGCCCCGGGTACAACATGGAAGGGGGAGCTATACAGACTACCGGCCGGGCGCTGGATGTCGCGATTCAGGGTGACGGTTTTCTGGCGGTAACCGATAGTGACGGCAAGGAAGCGTATACCCGTATGGGCGCTCTTATGACCGATGAGAACGGCGTTCTCAGAACCCAGTCGGGTCTTGAGGTCAGAGATCAGGACGGGGCGCAGATCGTGCTCCCTCCAATGCTCGAGGCAATACATATCAGTGATGACGGCGTGATTTCAGGCCGTCCTCAGGGAGCGGATCCCAATGTTACCGAGGAGTACCAGCGTCTCAAGCTCGTCAATGCGGACAACTATAAAGATATAGAAAAAGGGTATGACGGACTTTTCCGCCGCAGAGATGGCACTGATCTTGCAGAAGATACGACAGTAAGAGTTCGCAGCGGCGAGCTTGAGGCCTCAAACGTCAATCCGGTGGAAGAGCTGACATCGCTTATAAGAATTCAGCGACAGTATGACACCACGGTGAAGCTCATGGATGAGGCAAACCAGATGGATCAGGCGCAGGACAGACTCCTGGCGTACTCATCGTCATAGTTTTATAGGAGGCATAAGTCATGATCCCAGCACTTTGGATAAGTAAGACCGGTCTTGACGCGCAGCAGACCAATATTTCGGTCACGTCAAACAATCTTGCCAACGCCTCGACCGTAGGTTTTAAGAAAGGCAGAGCGATATTTGACGATCTGCTCTACCAGAAGATAAACCAGCCGGGCGGCCGCTCGAGCGCTGACGGATATCTGCCTGAGGGCTTGATGTTAGGCGCCGGCGCGAAGGTTGTAGCTACCCAGAAGCAGTTCACTCAGGGCGATGTTGAAACCACGGACAACAGCTTTGACCTGATGATCCAGGGCAGAGGCTTCTTTGAGATCCAGCTGCCGGACGGAACAACCGCCTACACCCGCAATGGTCAGTTCACCAAGAACGAGGAAGGCACGATTGTCAACGCCGATGGTTTCCCGCTGCTCCCGCAGATGCAGGTACCTGAAAACGCTACCAGCATTACCGTGGGGCGCGACGGACAGGTCAGCGTCACGGTCGCCAACAACAGCACATCTCAGGATCTGGGACAGATCACGGTAACAGACTTCATCAATCCCTCAGGACTTGAGCCAGTGGGCGACAACCTGTTTCTGGAAACTACCGCGTCGGGAGCTCCCCAGCAGGGCATAGGCGGACAGGATGGCATGGGTTATATACGCCAGAGCATGCTTGAAACCTCAAACGTCAAGGTAACCGAGGAACTGGTGAACCTTATAACTGCCCAGAGAGTGTATGAGATGAATTCAAAGGTCCTGACGACGGTGGACAACATGATGGGTTCATTGATCCAGTCGGTATAACGGCACGCTTTATGAATAGCCGTAACTGAGAGTAAAAAAAACGACGGAGGAGAGAATGAAACACACTATGGCGCTTGCGGCCGCGGTAGCGGCCTGCCTGATGCAGGGATGCAGTCTTGACACTTTTGACACAAAGCCAGATGACCCTGCCTACGCTCCGGCTCTGCCTGAGCCTCAGGTAACCAAGGCGGTTGCCGATGGCGGTATTTACAGTCAGGGAACCGCCTCAAACGGACTTTATACCGATACCAAGGCTCATCGTGTTGGTGACATCATCTCAGTTGAGCTTGAGGAAAAGACTACGGCTCAGAAAAAAGCAGGCACAACTCTGTCAAAAAGCGACGAAAACAATTACGGCGGTATAACTCTGGGCGGGAAACAGATTCACGCGCTGGGGCTTACGCCAACTCTTTCAAGCTCCAATTCCCAGGACTTCTCGGGCAGCGGCGATACAAGCCAGAGCAACAGTCTGACCGGCCAGATCTCAGTGAGCGTGGTCAACGTGCTTTCAAATGGAAATTTGCAGGTACGCGGTGAAAAGTGGCTTATGCTTAACAATGGCAATGAATATGTCAGGGTTACCGGGATCATAAGACCTGAGGATATCAACTCGGATAACACCGTGTCATCCCAGCGTATAGGCAATGCCCGTATCCAGTACGGCGGAACCGGCGATTTTGCGAATACCCAGGAACGCGGCTGGCTCTCAAAATTCTTCAACAGCGTGTTCAATATCTTCTCGTAACCTGAGAGACTGGAGGGAAGCGTAATGAGACAGTGGATGAGAATGCTGGCGTTTGCCGCGGTCGCGGCGATGCTCGTAACGCCAACGCTGGCACAGGCGACCAGGATCAAGGATATAGCCTCGGTTCAGGGAGTGCGCGACAATCAGCTCATTGGTTACGGTCTCGTGGTAGGCCTGGCTGGCACCGGTGAGAAGAACAGCAAATTCACCGAGCAGAGTTTCAGATCCATGCTCAACAATTTCGGCATCAAGATCTCCGACTCCACCACGCTTAAGGTCAAGGATGTGGCGCCAGTAGCCATTCACGCTACACTCCCGCCTTTTGCCAAACGCGGCCAGACGATTGATGTTACCGTATCGGCCATAGGCGAGGCTACCTCGCTGCGCGGCGGCACCCTCCTTCAGACCATGCTGCGCGGTATTGATGGCAACGTATACGCGATAGCCCAGGGCTCGCTGGTGGTAGGCGGTCTGGGCGTTGAGGGCGCTGACGGCTCCAAGGTGACCGTCAATACCCCGACGGTGGGCAGGATCGCGAACGGCGCGCTGGTTGAAAGGGAAGTTCCCACCAACTTTCAGACCTCTGACAATATAACCTTCAATCTTGATCGTCCCGACTTTACCTCTGCAAAAAACGTGGCGGACGCCATAAACGCGATGTATGGTGACGGATCGGCGGTAGCCGAGGACGCGGTTTCGGTGCGCGTAAACGCGCCAAGGAACCCCTCAAAGCGCGTGGAGTTTCTCTCATCGCTTGAAAATCTTGATGTGGATCAGGGTGAGGACAAAGCCAGGATTGTGGTTAACTCACGTACCGGCACCATTGTCATCGGATCCAACGTAAAGTTAAAACCGGTCGCGGTAACCCATGGCGGGCTTACCGTGACGGTGAGCGAGAACCCTCAGGTTTCCCAGCCCAATTCCTTCTCGCAGGGTCAGACTGCGGTGGTTCCAAACTCACAGATCAATGTTCAGCAGAAGAAGGGCAAGATGTTCAAGTTTGATACCGGAGCGACGCTTGATGATCTCGTTCGCGCGGTAAATCAGGTAGGGCTGGCTCCCGGAGATCTGATGTCAGTGCTTGAGGCGCTTGATCAGGCAGGCGCGATTGACGGTGAGCTGCAGATAATCTGACAGGCACTCAATTCAGAAACGGTCATCCCAAAGGGATGGCCTTTTTTTTACTAATATACTGATAATAAAGTAATAGCTTTGTTAAGTAACGCTTAACAAAATTTAACCATGACTGAATCTTCCTAAAAAAAGTTTTTTTCCTGAATTTAATAAAGTGTCCGGCATCGGAACAGAGGTGCCGGAGATGCTTGAATTAGACCACGTAAGCAGAAAATTTAAAAATACCTATGTGCTGAATAATCTTACCTTCAGTGTCTCAGATGGCGAGATAGTGTCGATTCTTGGCCCGTCAGGTTGCGGCAAGACAACGCTTTTGAATATCATCCTCGGGATCCTGAGTCCGACAGAGGGCAGGATCCTCTGCGACGGGCAGGACATCACCAAAGTCCCGATGCGTCAGCGCGGGTTCAATATCGTATTTCAGGATTACGCGCTTTTTCCAAATCTTTCCGCTTACAAAAATATCATCTATGGTCTGAGGAACCGCCCAGAAGCGTCCAGCAAAACAGAGGTCGGGGATCTCATAGATCTGCTTGATTTAAGACCTCATCTTGAGAAGCGCATAAGCGAGCTCTCAGGCGGACAGAAGCAGAGGGTGGCCATAGCGCGCACGCTGGTATTAAAACCAAGACTACTGCTGCTTGACGAGCCTCTGTCCGCGCTTGACGGGATGATCAAAGAATCCATTAAGACCAGAATTCGCACGATCGCGAGGCGATTTAAGCTCACAACCATAATCGTCACTCATGATCCTGAAGAAGCCCTGTCCCTCTCGGATCGCATCATGATCCTGCATGACACCAGAATCGCCCAGTTCGCGCCGCCATCTGAGATCATCTCAGATCCCGCTGACGCGTTTGTAAGCCGTTTTATCTGCGATCAGTTACGCATAAAGCGCGAGAACATCAGAAGAATATTTGAGAAATCGGGGAACGCGGCATGAAACAGGAGCAGACCGTTCAGGGTGAGCGCTTCCAGAAAGCGCTTCTGATTGCGGTCATCGCAGTATTTACCGCCGCGCTGTTATCCCCTCTGGTCCGCGTGCTGGCACAGTCATTTGATGGAGGGCTTTACGCGGCGTTTAACAACTACAGCTCGGTGCTTTTGAAAAAACGCATGGCAAGGGTCGTATGGCACAGTTTCGCCGTATCAGGATCAGTCGCCACAATCTCAACATCCGTTGCTTTCATGTTTGCGTACGCTCTTTGGCTTACCTCCATTCCGAAAGCGCTTAAAACGGTCTATCGCACCTGCATCATGGCAGCTTTCCTTTTTCCGTCGATCACCTATGGCTTTGCCGTGATCTACTCATTTGGAAAGCAGGGACTTATTACCAGACTGCTGGGGTTTGAACTGCCCTTCTCAATCTATGGGTTCTCAGGTCTTGTAATTGCCGGCACGGTCTATACCCTGCCTTACGCTTTCATGCTGCTTTCCAACGCGTTCTCATACATAAGCCCTAATACCCGCACCGTTTGCGCCATGTTAGGTGATGGTCCTTTCAGGACATTTTTAATGAGCGCGCTGCGCCCCTGCGCATCAGCTCTTGTTTCATCGTTCCTGCTTACGTTCTTTTTAAATTTCACCGATTTTGGGATCCCGTCATCGGTAGCAGGGCGTTATGAGGTCATGGCCACCGCGCTTTATTCAACCATGATGGGGGCGCTGCCGGATTTCGGACGGGGAGCCGCGGTCGCGATGGCGATGTTGCTGCCGGCGATTCTCGCGCTGATTATTCTGCGCCGCGGGGCGATGCTCCAGCAGTCAGGCGATGCCAGCTCGGTTCAGCCCATGGGCACGGGTAAGATCTACACCATTTTGTCGGTAGTTTATTTAAGCGCGGTTACATTGTGCCTTGTGAGTGTCTTCGCGGTGATCTTTGTGCTGCCTTTTGTAGAAAACTGGCCTTACAAGCCCGTATTTACGCTCTCTCACATCATTTCTGCAATCACGGATCCACAGCTCGCGTCGGCGTACAGGAACTCGCTTTATGTTTCAGCTCTTACTGTAGTGTTCGGACTGGCGCTCTGCCTTGGGGCGGCGTTACTCAGCGCCAGACCGGCGTTAGGCGCCAGGGCATCTGGACTTATGGATTTTCTCGCGATGCTCACCAATACCGTACCTGGCATGGTGCTCGGAGTTGGCTTCATGTTCTGCTTTTCAGGAACCGCGCTTTACGGTACTTTCGCGATCATCGTGATGTCCAATATCGTCCACTTCTTCACCACGCCTTATCTTATGTGCAAGGACGCGCTTTCTCGCTTAAACCGCGGCTATGAGGTTACCGGGGCGCTGATGGGTGACAGCTATATAAGAACTCTCACGCGCATCATCCTGCCTAATATCGTCCCGACAATCTGCTCGGCCGGAGCTTATCTTTTTATAAACGCCATGGTTACCGTATCGGCGGTGGTGTTCCTTTGCGGGGCCCAGACTCAGGTGGTTACCACCAGGATCCGTGAGTTACAGTATTTTGAGCGTTATGACGCCGTCTTTGCCCTCTCGCTTCTGATCTTCATTACCAATCTTATCGTCAAGGCGTTAAGCGAAGTATTGCCTCAGGCTATATCCCGCGCGGGCGCCCTGCGTATCCGTTTATTTTCAAACATCTTAGAAAGGAAAATTCCCAATGAAGCTTAATAAAACTGTATTGGCGGCGCTCGCCGCGGCCATGGTTGCCCATAGCGTGTCAGCTCTTGCCGCCGATAAGCTTGTTATCTACTCAAACGCTGATGAGGAAGCTCAGGAGGCGATGAAACACGCTCTGGATAACAACGGTTTTGCGGGACACTATGTGATTCAGGCTATGGGCACCAGCGAGCTTGGCGGAAAGCTTATGGCCGAGAAGAAAAACATCGAGGCGGATCTCATAACGCTTTCTACCTATTATCTCGATTCGGCTCAGCAGAAGGATCATACCTTTGCCGATCTTACCTTTGATCACAAGGCAGCCGATGGAAGCGAGGTATCCTTCTACGCTCCTATTCTCGGCAATACCGGAGCTTTGTTCGTTAACACCAGGGTTTTAAAGGATTCCGGTCTCAAAGCCCCTGAGCGTATTGCCGATCTTGCCGATGATGTTTACGCCGGTAAAATCTCGGTCCCTGACATAACCGGATCTTCAACCTCATGGCTTATGACCCAGGCTCTTATTTCAGAATATGGCGAGGAGAAGGGAACGGCCATTACCCGCAAGATTGAGGAGAACGCGGGCGATCATCTTGAGATGTCAGGCTCCGGCCCTCTCAAGAAGATCCGCGCGGGCGAGGTAGCTGTAGGCTTTGGTCTGCGTCATCAGGCGGTAGCCGACAAGAAAAAAGGACTTCCGGTTGACGTTATCGATCCCAAGGAAGGCAATTTTACCTTAACTGAGGCGGTCGCGGTTGTAGATAAAGGCGAGAAGACCAATCCTGACGCGATGAAGGCGGCTGAGGTGATAGTAAAGAAGGCCCGTCCCGAGCTTTTAAAATTCTATCCTTTTGCCATCTATCCTGGCGAAAAGGTTGATCAGGAACTGGTACCGGCGTATCCGCGCGCTTTCAAGGAAAAGCTTACGGTTGAGCTCTTAAAGAAGCATCAGGAAATGGTAAAGGACGAATGAGATGAAAGATCCTAATCTCTACAAGCTTCTGACCCCTGGTCCGCTCACTACTTCAATGGCCGTGCGCGAGGCCATGCTGACTGACAGATGCACCTGGGATGATGACTATAAGGAAATGACCCAGGAGATCCGCCGCTCACTCTTAAAGCTGGCTCACGCGGGAAGCAAGGAATATACCGCGGTGCTGATGCAGGGCAGCGGCACCTTCGGAGTGGAGTCGGTGCTCTCATCCATTCCGTCTGACAATGACACCGTGCTGGTTCTGGTAAACGGAGCTTATTCCGAGCGCATGATCACCATCATGGAGCGCGAAGGAGTAAAGCATGAACGCCTTGACTTCAAATGGGATGAGATCCCTGACGCGAAGAAAGTCGGGGAATATCTTGATGGGCATCCTGAGGTAACCATGGTTTCAATGGTTCATTCAGAGACCACCACCGGGATCCTCAACGACATTGAGGCTGTTGGCAAAGAGGTAAACCGCCGCTCACTTAAATTTATCGTTGACGCGATGAGTTCCTTTGGCGCTGTGGATATCGATGTGCCCGAATGGGGAATAGACTTTCTGATCTCATCTGCCAATAAATGCGTTCAGGGAGTTCCCGGCTTCAGCTTTGTGATCGCGCGGCGCGCGCTGCTTGTGGCGTCAAAGGGCAACGCCCGCACTCTGTCTTTGGATCTTTATGATCAGTATGAGACCATGGAGCGGGATAACGGCAAATGGCGTTTTACCTCACCTACCCATGTAGTCGCGGCTTTTTCAGAGGCTTTAAAGGAACTAAAGAATGAAGGCGGCGCCAGGGCGCGTTTTGCCCGTTATGAGGAGAATGAGCGGCAGTTGCGCGAGGGCATGAAGGAACTGGGCTTTAAGCCTTATATAAAGCGCAGGCATCAGGGTCCAATCATCACCACCTTCCTTTACCCTGAGGGAGTGAAGATAGATTTTAAGAATATGCACTCGTACTTAAAGCGCCATGGTTACGTCATATATCCTGGCAAGCTTACGAAAGCGGATTCCTTCCGTCTTGGCAATATAGGCGAGATCTATGAGGATGATATCAGGAACATCCTCTGGCTCTTTGAGAAATATTTAAAGAAGCTTGAGGAGTAGCAGGACGCGGATCCTAAACTGACAGCATAAAAAAACAACCGCGATTTAAGGTTCTTTGAACTGTAAATCGCGGTTTTGTTTTGGAAAGAACAAGTCAGGCTTTTGGACGTCTGGTGTCGGTCAGATACATATCATTGCTTTCTGAAGGTTTTAAGCGCCCATGGCAGTTCATAACCCAGAATATCGGCTATGGCGTATAGATCATCCCGGCGCTGAGCCTTTAGCAGATCCGACGTGAGAGTCCTGATCACCGCGATATAGCGGTCATCCATAAGCGGAACCGCGTCAAGTGCTTCCTGCAGAACACTGACCATTTTGCCATAGGCAAGAGGACAGCATCCGGACATGGCCGCTTTCGCGGCCTCGGCCGCGTGTTCGGCAATTTCATCAGGACTGACTTTAGCGCTCATTTGCCAAATTTCGCGGTGATGGCCTTTATGGCTCCATCAAGCGGCAGATCCTCACGCTCTCCGGTTCTGCGGGACTTGTACTCGATACAGCCGCGCTTGAGCGCCTTGTCACCCACGGTTATGATGTGCGGGATCCCCAAAAGCTCCATGTCGGCGAATTTAAAGCCCGGGCGCTCGTCACGATCGTCGTAGAGTACTTCAATTCCCATATCCTCAAGTTCTGAGTAGAGCCTGTCCGCGGTTTCACGCACCTGATCTGATTTATTGGCGTTGATGCTCACAAGCGCGACCTTGAAGGGCGCCAGGGCCTCTGGCCAGATCATGCCGTGCTCGTCATGGTTCTGTTCGATGCAGGCAGCGATGGCGCGGGTGATGCCTATGCCATAGCATCCCATGATCATGGGAATGTCCTTACCCTGATCATCGGTGATGGTGCAGTGCATAGCCTCTGAGTATTTGGTCCCGAGCATAAAGACATGACCAACCTCAATGCCGCGGCGCAGGTGGAGGGTTCCTTTTCCGTCAGGGCTTGGGTCACCTTCCTCAACGTTTCTTAAATCAAAGACCTCGTAATCCTTAACATCGCGATCCCAGTTTACGTTTATAAGGTGGAAACCGTCTTTGTTGGCGCCGCATGCGAAATTGCCCATGCGCTCAGCGGTGCGGTCAACGAGGATCCTGCCCTTAAAACCGACTGGTCCCAGTGAACCGGTGTGGGCTCCAACATACGAGAAGATCTCCTCATCGGTCGCGAACTCTATAGGATCGGAAAGACCTTTGATCTTGGAGGCCTTGACCTCGTTGAGTTCCTGATTGCCGCAAAGGCAGATCATTACCAGATCGTATTTGCCATCTTTGTCTTTCTCGGACCGGACAATCAGGCTCTTTAACATGCGTTTGGTTTCAACCCCGGCTTTGGCGCAGGCCTCATCAACGGTGTGGCAGCCCGGCGTGGCTATCTCGGAGCGCTCAGCGCCCGGAGCCTCACGCGGATAGGACGGAGCCAGGGCTTCGGCCTTTTCGATATTGGCGGCGTAATCAGAGCCATCGGAGACCGCTATCAGATCCTCACCGGCATCGGCCAGAGCCTGGAATTCGTGTGATTTGTGACCGCCGATCGAGCCGGTATCAGCGTCGACCGGACGGAATACCAGCCCCATACGCTCAAAGACCCTGGTGTAGGCGTCATACATCTTCTGATACGAAACGGCGAGTCCTTCCTCGTTGAGATCAAATGAGTAGGCGTCTTTCATCAGAAACTCGCGGCTTCTCATAACACCAAAACGGGGACGGATCTCATCGCGGAACTTGTACTGGATCTGGTAGAGGGTAACCGGCAGCTGGCGGGCGCTCTTGATCTCGCGGCGCGCGATCGCGGTTACGACTTCCTCGTGGGTAGGCCCCAAGACATACTCGTTCTTCTTGCGATCCTTAAAGCGGCAGAGCTCAGGGCCGTATTTGTCATAGCGTCCTGACTCGCGCCAGAGATCCGCAGGCTGGACAAAAGGCATCAGGATCTCAAGAGCGCCGGTGCGATCCATTTCCTCGCGCACTATGTTTATGGCCTTGTTCAACACGCGCATGCCCAGTGGCAGCCAGGTATAAACACCGGAGCTGATCTGGCGGATCATGCCGGATCTGAGCATCAGACGGTGACTTGTGAGCACCGCCTCCGCGGGAGTTTCTTTGAGAGTAGAGATAAGGTATTTAGAGGTTCTCATGTTTTTATCCAAAATTGAAAGCCCCGGCCGGCGCGGCAGGGGCATGTCAGGCATCGCCTGTGACAGATTGTGAAAATTTTAGCATGTGCGGGGATTGAAGAGCCCCGCGAGATTAAATCAGTTCGCGTCTTTAAGTCTCTGCAGAAGTTTCTGATGGAAATTACCAAAAGATCCATTGCTCATGGCAAGCACCTTGGTTCCGGGAGCGCATTTGGCGGCAACGTCCTCAATCAGACTATCAAGATCATGGCGTACATGGATTTTGCCACAGTTTAAGGCGTCGGTGTTCCAGCGTACTCCGTCCGGGGCGTATATGAAAGCCTCATCAGCGTCCTCAAAGGACTGTGGAAGCTTGTCGGCGTTAGCCCCCATCTTCATGGAGTTTGAGCGGGGCTCAAAGACCGCGATCACGCGCGCATCCCGGCCCGCGCGTTCCCTAAGCCCGTGTAGCGTGACTCTGACCGCTGTAGGATGGTGCGCGAAATCATCATAGACCTCAACACCGTTTACCGTGCCCTTTAATTCCATGCGGCGCTTTGGCAGGACGAAGGATGACAGCGCATTGGCTGACTCCTTAAGACTTATTCCGGCATAACGCGCGCAGGCCATGGCCATAATGGCGTTATGCATGCTGTACTCGCCGTTGCAGGAAAATTCAACCTCGCAGGCTTTTATTCCTTTCTCCAGCACCTCAAAGCGCGAGCAGTCGGGCTTTAAGGCTCTGCCCCGCAGCTCCGCGCCTTCGCCAACGCGAATGACCGGAGTCCAGCATCCCATGCTCAGGGCGTCATCAACACATTTGTCATCAGAAGGTGCGACAATCAGGCCTTCAGACGGTACGGTGCGCACCAGGTGGTGGAACTGCCGCTCTATCTGTCCCACGTTTTCAAAGATGTCGGCGTGATCGTATTCGATATTGTTGATGATAAGGGCGCGCGGGTGGTAATGAACAAACTTGGAGCGCTTGTCAAAAAACGCGCAGTCGTATTCGTCAGCCTCAATAACAAACCACGGGCTGGGAGTTGAACGGGCCGAGACACTGAAATTCCCCGGCATTCCTCCTATGAGAAAGCCCGGGTTTAATCCGTTTTTTTCCAGGATCCAGGCAAGCATCGATGAGGTCGTGGTCTTGCCATGAGTGCCTGAGACGGCCATAACCCTTCTGCCCTTTAAGTAGTGCTCTTCAAGCCACTGGGGGCCTGAAACATAAGGCAGATCGTCATTGAGCATGCGCTCTATAACCGGCATGCCGCGTTTCATGACGTTACCCACAACAATGAGATCAGGCTTTATATCGAGCTGCTTTGCGTCATACCCCTGATGGAGTTTTATTCCAAGAGCTCTGAGCTCGTCGCTCATCGGGGGATAAACATTGGCGTCTGAGCCTGTAACCGTAAAGCCTGCCTGTTTCGCTATGGCGGCTATCCCACCCATGAAGGTGCCGCAGATCCCTAAAATGTGTATGTGCATCAGAGGCTCTCCTCAAGCTTGGCGTTTATTTTGTCAGCGCACTTAAGGTAGGGTGAAAAGGCTTTTGAGTAGCGGGCATAAGGCTTGCCCTGTTTCATCTCGATTGTGAATATGGCGAGGTTATCCTGATTGGCTACCTTAAGCGCGCGGTCGGCGCCAAGCACCAGAAGCCCGGTATCAAGAGCGTCGGTTTCAAAGGCGGTTTTCGCGATCACGGTAACAGAGAGCGTGCTGTGGTCAACCGGACGGCCGGTTTTGGGATCGATGGCGTGAGAGAAGATCCTGCCGGTCTTGGCATCCTTGAAATAATTGCGGTAAGAGCCCGCGGTAGACATGGCCATCCCAAGCGGACACACGGCCTGATAAACATTGTGATCGGGATTGGTAGGATCCTCAATTCCGATCCTCCATGGATCGCCTTTGGGGTTGGTCCCCTTGGAGCGGCTTGCCCCCGCGACAGACGCGAGATAGTTCTGAACCTTGTTCTCATCGAGAGTTTTCGCGACCGCGTCGGCGCCCAGACCCTCTCCTACAGTAGACAGATCAAGTTTTACCGCGGGATCCTTTTTTTGAAGGTAGTAAGCGCCGTCCTTTTCATAGATCTGGTACGCGTCGGGGCCTGTAAGCGCCATGGCTTTTTTGATTTCATCATCAGATGGGGTTACGGAGTTACGTTTTGAAGGACCAAAGCCCCAGAGATTTACCAGCGGCCCTACTGAGATGTCCATCGCGTAATCTATTCTGTCTGACTGCTCACGGCATCTTTTGATAATGTCCGCAAGATAAGGGGAAATGACAATGGGATCCGTGGTGAAGTCAGCGTCAACCAGCGCGAGCTCCGCGTCTTTGTCAAAGGTGGAAATAGCGTCGGTGATCTTTTTGAATTCTTTGTCGCAGTCACTCTGAAGCGACTGTTCTCCCTCTTTGTAGCCTCCGACTACCTGCACCCTGTAAAAGGTGCCCATGGTTTTGCCACTGGCGATTGTGGACTGTGGAGGCTGTTTGCCGCATGAGCTGATAGCGAGCGCCATGGCGGAAATAACGATAAGGGATAAAGTTTTATTAAGGTTCATAGTGAAACAGATTTAGACAGGTATTTAAAAACAGGCGGCAAGAGCCGCCTGTTTTTTTCAGATGTCGCGGTGCGGTATGGAATTTTTGGAAATTGAGCAGTCACCTGATGGAGAGGCGTTTTTGTTTCCCGCAAGTGAGCACATGGTGCTGGTGCAGGCGGCGCAGCTGATGCTGCGCATTATATCGGCGGTAGCCTCATCCTCGGTTTTAAGCCTCTTTTGTGAAATCATCATTCCAAGCGCCATAGCGCCCACGAAGAACACGAAAATCGCGAAGCTGGCAATATAGATCATGGCATTCTCCCTCTTTTTTCTAAATTATAAGGCAAGGATTGGATTATCCGGGTGCAAGTGAGGATTTTAGGCAGTTAGCAGATAATGACATTTGTCCGGGTATAACGTAAAGGCTGTCGCAATTCTTAAGAGTATTCTTGATGAAAGCTGATATTATCCCCTAAAATTGCGCTGTTACGCGCGCCAAATGGTTCGGGGTGCGAGACTTAACTGAATAATAATAACTAGAATTTCCGGATTTTTTAGCATGTCAGACCTGAATATATACAGCAGTGGATATAGTAACGGGATATCCGCGCGTAACCGTTGTCGCCTGTATGAGCGTCTGCCGCTTGAAAACTCTGAGGGCAGGAGCGTGATGTACGCGCTGTCACTTTCGCCCGGGCACACTCTGGGAGATGAAAGCGTAGGCGCTGATCAGACAGCGGATCTGCTGTGTAATCTCCTAAGCGTTGAGAATTCGCGCTATATTTTTATCAATAATTGCGAAAGGGTGCTGGTTCAGGCAGCTCCCACCGGAGACTGGCTGCGCTATCGCAACCGTATTTCAGAAAAACGGCTTATCATAAAGCTTCCTGATTCCTACAAATTAAAACCCGGTGAAGACCGCATTATGACGGGGCTGCGCAGATCCGGAGCCCAGTTCGCGATGACCTTGGGTGAACTTGGCGATCTGCCAAAGAAGCCTGAGCTGCTTTCATATCTTGATTACGTATTCATCGACCACCGTCACCGTTCAGGTTTTCTTACCGCTTTAAACGGTCTTAAAACCTCAAACCCCAATTTAAAGTCAATAGGCGTAAAACCAAAGGGTGAGGATTTTCTCCTCAAAGAGGCCTCTTACTATGATCTGGTGCTGGGGTATGTGGAGCATGAGAGCATCGTGTATGAGAAAAGGCCTTTATGGCAGCACGAACTTATACGCACGCTGGCCGAGCTTTTTTCGGGTATCTACAGTCTCAAGGGGATCAGCGCGCTTGCCCGCAAATATCCTGACATGAGCAGGGCAATGACCGGGATACTGAACTCAAAGAAGGTTATAGAGCTTACCGGAAAACCCAATAACATGGTCACAAATGGTCAGGTAAGGCTCTCGCAGAAGGACGTTACCAGTCTAATGTGCGTGTGTGTCGGCTATCAGCTGCTCTGCCTTGCGGAGAAAACAGCGCTTGAGGCAAAGGGGCAGGGGGCGCGGTATAGCGGCAGGAATGTGGAGCTTGGGTACTTCCGCAGGGCGCTTATTACCGGAAAGCTTCTTGAATCTCTTGCAGAGCAGCCATGTGATGACTATGAATCGCGCCATGCCTTCATGGTAGGCTTCCTGATGCTGTTGCCTGAGATGATAAGGGACAGCAGGGAGAATATAGAAAACGAGTTCATGCTGACAGCTGTAAACTCGTTTCACTCAGACACCACAACACTTGGGCTTGTGTGCAGCCTTATAAAAGAGATCAGATCCCACAATACCGAGAAAATAAACGAGCTCATTACAAGAAGCGGGCTTGTGCTCAACAAAGAGGATTATTACCGTCTCTATTACAGATCGATGATCTGGGCGGACGAGGTGGTAAACGCTCTTACATCTCAGGGCGCCTGAGCGGACGCTCTGATACTGAGGAACCGGAGCTTACGCCAAGGTCTGTCGTGCCCGGAACATCGCGCAGGATGTCAGGGATATATCCTTAAAAAACTTTCAGCGCGGCTACTATTTGGGTTTCAACAAATAATTCCGCGACAGAAGGTCCTTCACAGTCAGGTCAGGCTGAAGCAGATCCTTACGTGACTTAAAAATCGTCTAAAATGTAATAAAGGTACATATTAGCCGAAAAGGGATGGCGCCAAGCAGTACATTCATCGTGAGCTTGAGGATCTGGTATCGCAGGTTAGCCGGGAGTATCCGGTAGTTCTTTTGACGGGACCAAGACAGGTTGGCAAAACAACAATGCTGGAAAACCTGATGAGAGGAACTGACAGAAATTATGTGTCCCTGGATGATCTCGCGCAAAGAGATCTCGCAAAAAGAGATCCTGAATTATTCCTGCAGATTCATAAGCCCCCGGTGCTTATAGATGAAGTGCAGTACGCGCCGGAACTTTTTACATATATAAAAATACATGTCGACAAATACCATAAACCGGGTGATATCTGGCTTACCGGATCGCAAGTTTTCACTCTGATGTCCGGAGTACAGGAATCGCTTGCCGGCAGGATCGCGGTTTTATTTTTAACGCCGATGTCGCAATCTGAAATCTATGGAGGAGTAAAAGGCCCTTTTGAACTTGATTTTAAAAAGCTCAGTCTCAGAAAAGAAGGAAGAAAAGCCGCGGACGCGGATGAGATCTATAAAAGGATTTTTAAAGGCTCCATGCCGGCGCTGGTAAGCGGACAGTACTCAAACAGTCAGATCTTTTACAGCAGCTATGTGAGTACGTACATTGAACGGGATGTAAAGGAACTCTCAGAACGCATAGACTCCCTTAAGTTTTTCAATTTCTTAACAGCTGTTGCAGCGCGGACAGGACAGTTGCTCAATCTTGCTGATATCGCCAGGGACGCTGATATAAATGAGAAGCAGTCAAAAAACTGGCTTAACATTCTCAAGACGCTGGGACTTTTATTTTTTGTCCATCCCTATTCAAACAATTTGCTAAAACGGCTTGTGAAAACCCCGAAGATCTATTTTTATGACACGGGGCTGGTGTGCTATCTGACAAGATGGAGTAGCGCTGAAACATTACAAAACGGGGCGATGAATGGCGCGATTTTGGAAAACTACGTGGTTAGTGAAATCGCAAAAAGCTATTTAAACAACGGAATAGAGCCATATCTGTATTTTTATCGTGATAAGGACGCCAAAGAAATAGATCTGTTGCTTGAGCACGATGGAGTGATAAATCCGGTGGAGATTAAGAAAACAGCAAATCCGGGTTCTGAACTGGTTAAAGTTTTCAGCCTTATTGATAAGTCAGGAACTCCACGTTCAAAGGGAGCTGTAGTGTGTCTCAAACCTGAGCTTACCGCTATTGACCGGGAAAATTATGTAGTGCCGGTCTGGCTTTTATGAAATAAAAAGGCAGAGTTCTGAGTCTCTGCCTTCCCTTTATTAGAGCGCGTATCAGAGCGAGCTTTGGAACATCGCGGAGATCGACTCCTCGTTATTGATGCGTCTTATAGCCTCAGCGAGCATCGGGGCCAGTGTCACCTGACGGAAATTCTTAAGTGCGGCAAATCTTGGAGTCGCGGGGATGGTATCGGTAACTACGAGCTGATCTATAGCGGAGCTTGAGATGTTCTCATAGGCAGGCCCCGAGAGCACCGGATGGGTAACGTAAGCGTACACGCTCTTGGCTCCACGCTCCTTGAGCGCCGCCGCGGCCTTGCACAGGGTGCCGGCGGTGTCGGCGATATCATCGGCGATGATGCAGTCGCGATCCTTGACTTCGCCAATAAGGTTCATGACCTCTGAAACATTAGGACGGGGACGGCGCTTGTCGATGATCGCGATGTCAGCGTTATTTAGAAGCTTGGCGATCGCGCGGGCTCTAACCACGCCGCCCATGTCAGGGGAGACTACACAGGGGTGATCGATCTTGAGATTTAACATGTCATCAACAAAGATCTGGCTTGAGAAGCAGTTGTCTACCGGTACGTCAAAAAAGCCCTGGATCTGCTCGGCGTGCAGATCTACGGTAAGGACGCGGTCAACTCCGACAGCAGAAAGGAAATCCGCCACAACCTTGGCTGAGATCGGCACGCGGGCCGAACGCAGGCGGCGATCCTGACGGGCGTAGCCAAAGTAAGGGATCACGGCGGTGATACGGCCTGCCGAGGCGCGGCGCATCGCGTCAATCATGACGATGAGCTCCATCAGGTTGTCATTGGTAGGAGCGCAGGTAGACTGGATAATGAATACATCGTCTCCGCGGACGTTTTCATTTATCTGAACGTGGATCTCGCCATCGCTAAATCTGTCAACCGTGGCATCGCCTAACCTGGTGTAAAGTCTGTCAGCGATTTTTTTGGCAAGCGCGGGAACGGCATTGCCGGCAAAGAGCTTCATATCGGCCATATTTGTATACGAATCCTGAAAAGATTGAGCTGAACCCTGAATAAGGGACAAGCTATTTTAGCGCCGGGCGGGGCGCGCGGCACACCGCGGGCGAAAACGCGTTTGCGTTAAATTGCGTTTTTGCGCAGAGGCTTTGCCATAAATACATTGATGTTTCTTGATCTTAAGCTTGAAAAAGCGGATTTTGCCTGATCCTCATCCGCAAACCACAAAAAGCACGATCCGCCTGAGCCGGACATTCTCGGCTTCCCAAGAGTGGACATGATCTCAAGGAGTTCCGCGACCTCAGGGTAGCGTTTTGTAACCACATCCGTAAACACGTTCTCAAAAGGCAGTTTTATCAGCTCGTCAAAGGTTCTTCTGGGGCAGTCACGTTTCAAATCCGGCATTTTGAAAAGTTCCGCTGTAGGGACATGACAACGCGGGCAGGCCACCACATACCATCCGCCGGGGGAAGGTACAGGGGTAAGCACGGTTCCGCGGTATTCGCCGAAGGTCGAGCCGCCTTCAATAAATAAAGGCACATCGGCCCCGAGTTCTGCCCCAAGATCCAGAAGATCTTTTTTCAAAAGAGAGCAGTTCCACATGCGGTTTAACTCAACAAGGGTAGTCGCGGCGTTGCCAGAGCCTCCGCCAAGACCTCCGCCCTCATTTAAAATTTTTTTTACCCTGATGTCGGCGCCAAGCGGAGAGAGGGTTTTCTGTTTAAGCGCCCGCGCGGCCTTGTAGATGAGGTTCTGCTCCATAGGAAAGTCAAAGCCCTCAAGCGTGAAATTACCGTCCTCGCGGACGGTGAATTCCATCTGATCCCCGTAATCGAGTACGGTGTACATGGTCTGAAGAAAGCTGTAGCCATCGGGCATGAGCCCCGTGATGTACAGAAACTCATTGACCTTGCAGGGGCTTAAGACCTCACGTGTGTCAGTCACTTTGAAAGTTTTCCTGGGTTGAACTCAATGACACTGAGCTTTAAGGTGTAAGGACCGTGAACTACGGTGATGATTTGAGGAATGGTTATTCCGTCCGTGGTTACGGATCCTTCGTAGCCTATGTCAAAGCCGTCCCACATAGCGCCAGTTATGCGACCCTCGCTGTCGCGTTTAAGATCGCCCTGAGGGATCCCGAGGAAGATCCTTTTAATGCGATCGACAGGAACATCGATGCCGAATGCCTTCTCAAAGACGGCTCTTGCGGTGTCATCCTCATAGGTTTTCCCATCCATGGCAAGGGAGAGACGGTTATCGGTGACGGTAACCTGGGCTATGCTGGGTCCCAAAGGGGCGTTTATATTAAAGACAAAGCCTGAACCGAAGCCGTCGATGTCATAGGCGGCGCCTTTACGCTCGCGGGCGGTGATTATGGCTACTCTGCCTGAGGCCTTGAAAAAGCGCAGCTGCGCGAGAGTGTCGTAATTCTGTTCCCATTTAACGCTGACGTTTTGAACAGAAGAGCCAGTCTGACAGCCATTAAGAGAGCTTACCGCTAACGCGCCGCCTAAGAGCAGCGCAAATAAAAATCCGTGTTTATTCAAAACGCGCCTCCTTTACGGCGCCGTAGAGTTTTATGAGCTCCTGATGGGAGCGGAAGCCTTTTAAGTTGAGATCCGTGCCGCGCAGCCCGAAGAAACGTTTTTTCCCTTCAAGATGGGCCTTTACCTCCTGGCAGGTATCCTCACCGTAGATATCAGAGAGCGCCTGATCGTATTCTTTGGGTTCAAGGCGCGGATCGGTGATTGCCTCGATGGCGCGCACAAGACAGGAATAGAAGCGCTCGCGTTTGAGCGGCAGTGATCCGGAGTTAAAGGTAAGAGTCCAGCTTGCGTATTCTCTGGCTCCGCTGAGATCTCCTCCTGCCAGGGCAAGCAGGCACTTGAGCTCGCCAAAGCGCAACCCTGCCCAGGCGCTGCCCTTGTCTGGGATCACGCCAAGAGCCTCGCAGACCATACGTGAGTCGTCTTCGTTCTCACCGCAGAGCTCCTCAAAGTAACCATGATAGGTTTCGCGGCTCTCGTCAGAGTCGGGCAGGGCAAGCAGAGACTGCTGGAAATCTATACCGGCGTTGGGGTTGTCATAGATGAGATCATCAACCGGGTATACCTCGCTCATTCCCGGCACTATCACGCGGTAGGCAGGGGATCCAAACTGGCGGTAAGCCCTGATGTAGATATCAAATCCGAGTTTGGCGATCATGTAGCGCAAAGCTTTGTACTGATCGTGGGTTGATCCGTGAAAATCCCAGGCGACGAATTTGTAGTCAGGCGGATAACGGAACATCTGCATGGGCAAAAGCCCGGTTGAGTCAACGAAGTGACTCGCTATGTTGACAGGATCTGCAACCTGATCGCGTGAGAATACCGGGGCTTCGAACTGATCGAGATCCGAGAAGCTTCTTCCCTGCATGAGCTCGGTAAGGGTGCGGTCGAGAGCTACCTCAAATATTGGATGAGCGCCAAAGGAGCAGCAGCAGGTGCCGTTTCCCTGATTAAAGAGGGCGACACAGACCACGGGGAAGCGCCCTCCCAAGGACGCGTCAAGCGCCACCGCCTTAAATCCGTTACCCTGCAGGGCGCGCAGTGTGTTAAAGCTTTTAGGATAGCGGGCGATGATCTCCTCGGGAATACGCGGCAGGCTCAGGCCTTTTTTTAAGATCTCGCCTTTGGCGTAGCGCTCAAGGATCTCAGAGAGCGCCTGTACCAGCGCCTCATAGTCGGTGTTTCCAGCTGACATGCCGTTCGAGCCGTACAGTGTATCGAGCAGGTTTACCGGGAAATAGACTACCTCGCCGTTTCTTGCGTTGGTAAAAGGAATTGAGCAGACACCGCGGGAGAAAGAGGATGACTGTATGTCGACCAGATCCTCCAGTGAAAGACTGATGCCCTTTGAATAGAATGAGCGCAGTGAGGCGTTGAGAATTTCAGGCGGCAGGGCATGTCCTGAGGGGTTGCCGTTTTCATCTACGGCTTCATCATCCGGGATCGGGGTCCAGCGTTCATCCTCAAAATGCACGAAATCCGCCTCTGAATTGTCAAGCCCCAGAAAATAGTCTGAGAATGACATATGGGTTGAGAGACGCTCGCACAGCTCACCATAGGCAGAGGCCAGCGCGGCAAGCTTTGAGGATCCTTTACCGTTTGAGTATACGCAGGGGCATGAGGCGAATGACAAATGCACTGAATAAACATTGGGAAGAGGGTTGAGCCAGAGTGTTTCCTCAAGTTCCAGCCCAAGTGAGCCAATAGATTTTTGAAAGTGCGCTATGCTCTCCTCGAGCGGAGCGTCTTTGCCTGTTATGCTGGTCATTGATAAACCCCGTGTACTATATTGATCCTGTGCCCTGGCGTGTGAGAAATTCTAGCACGTGTGTCACAGCCTTGGTGTCGGAGTATGAGGATGCAAAAAAACACCATGTCAGAGGATAAGAGAAAAGCAAAGGATCCATCATCTGACGGCGAAAAGGCATCAGAGATCAAAGGCGCGGACGCCAAACCTGAGGATGAGATAAAAAACGCCTTCAGCGATGGGCAGGATGCCGTGCCATCTGATCCTGCAGAGCAGAAAGGATCAGATAGACAGCCAGACAATCTGGCGGGGCCATCCATGGCGACCTTTGCCTTAAAGCTTATAGGAAGCACCGCGGGAAGCAGTGGGGCGTCGCGGATCGCGGATAGTTTAAAACGCGGTCTGGAGCGTTTTGAGATAGATGAGGGTAAAAGCGATCAGACAAAGGATGAGAGTCCGGCCCGCTTTTTCCACCTTTTAAAAAAAGAGCCTGTTATGAAGGACAGCACAACTGTACGCCGCCGCACGATTATAAGAGCGGCTTTATGCGCGGCACTGCTTTTTGCCGCGTATTTTGCCTGGCAGAAATATTTCGGGCCTTCCGAGAGTGAGCTTTCATTTGAGGATTTAAGATCCCGTATTCCATATAAGATAGACCGCTACACCACGATCACGAGGGCTGATCTTACAGACAGCTCGATTGAGCTCACCATAACCAAGACCAAAGATTCCTTCGATGGGCTTAGTGTGGATGAGACAGAACAAAAGCTCAAAGCGTTCAGCCGCGGCGCCCAATCTATGTGCAATAACAAATTATTCCGCGATGTGATCAACGGCGGGCGCCCCCTTCATGTATTATTGAAGATTGAAAATGGCAGGATACTCGGCAGGTTTAACGTAGATTCCTGCCCCGGCGGACCCGGCGCCTGACTACCGGGTATAAGCGAACGCGCGGATCGCCTTAAACGGGAGATCCGGCTTTTTTTCACTTTTGAGGTGCAAGATGCTAAATCTCGGTATGGTTGGCTGGCGCGGAATGGTCGGCTCGGTGCTCATGGACAGGATGCGGCAGGAGCATGATTTCAAACTTGCCAGAACCACTTTCTTCTCAACCTCTCAGGCCGGGCAGAAGGCTCCGGTGGTTGACGGAGAAGCCGGTGACACGTTGCAGGACGCCTATGATCTTGAGGCCCTGCGCGCCATGGACGCGATAATAACCACACAGGGTGGAGATTACACCACCAAGATTTACAAGGCTCTGCGTGACAGCGGCTGGAAGGGGTACTGGATTGACGCGGCCTCAACTCTGCGTATGGAGGATGACGCCAAGATCATCCTCGATCCGGTGAACCGCGATGTTATCGACAAGGCTTTAAATGACGGATTTAAGTCTTTTATCGGCGGTAACTGCACGGTAAGTCTGCTGCTTATAGCTCTTTCCGGACTAATTAAAACCGGTGCGGTTGAGTGGATCTCAACTCAGACCTATCAGGCGGCCTCAGGAGCCGGCGCCAAGAATATGCGTGAGCTTCTTTTGCAGATGGGCGCGCTTTATGACTGTGTCTCAAAGGAGCTTGCCGATCCTGCAAGCTCAATTCTCGATATTGAGCGCAAGGTGCGCGCGCAAATGAATTCAGACTCATTCCCTACCGAGAATTTCGGAGCTCCGCTCGCTGGCTCAGTTCTTCCGTGGATTGACAAGGAATTCCCCAATGGCCAGAGCCGCGAGGAATGGAAGGGGCAGGCTGAGGCTAACAAGATTTTAGGCTATGAGCCGGGTCATCTTCCTATAGACGGCAACTGCGTGCGCATAAGCTCGATGCGTTGCCACAGTCAGGCGCTCAACATCAAGCTTAAAAAGAACATGTCATTAGATGACATTGAGCAGGCTATAAAGTCAGGCAATGACTGGGTCAGGGTTATCCCCAATCACAAGGAGATCACCTTAAGCGAGCTTACTCCGGCCAAGGTTTCAGGATCGCTTTTTGTTCCTATCGGGAGACTGCGCAAGCTGAGCTTTGGTGATGAGTATCTGTCAGGCTTTACCGTAGGCGATCAGCTGCTGTGGGGCGCCGCCGAGCCTTTACGCTGCATGCTGCGTCAGATAGCGCGCTAAAGCTGAGCTAATTATTTAAAAGGCGGGGATCTTCCCGCCTTTTAAGTCTTTTGAGAGCTGATTTTAGTGACGCTCTGAAAGGGCTTTTTTTATGATCTGTTCCATCTGCCTTATGTAATAGCGGTGGGTGAAGAAAGAAGCCGGGACGTTCCCGCCAAGCCATGCCTGCGGTTTCCAGATGGCGTTTTTAGGATCACGGGCAAAATTCCAAAGTTCCACACTGTAACCGTTGAGCGAGATCATGCGCAGGGAGGTTTTCTCATCATCTTTAATCTCAAGGGTGTAGAGCATCTCGATATCCTCGTGTATACAGTCAGTCACCCTGCAGGGGCCATCGGTAAGCAAAAGGATCTCATTGGCCGCGGTTTCAGCGCTTGGATAGATCTTTTTTTGCGAGCAGCGTGACACAAACGCGCACAGATCCATACCAAGCCCGGCAACTCTTGAGAATTTCTCAGAGTATTCGGCTATACCGCCGTCAAACTGCCGGTACAGCACAATTGGAAGACGATCGTCTTCTCTAATGATCACGCTGGCACTGGTGCTCATTCTCTATCCTCCACGCTCTGTGATCATAGCAGGAAGAGTCAGGGTTAAAGCTTTTTAAATTCCGTCCGTTAAGAAAACATAAGGTACTTTTTCGCTTTTGGGAGAAACCGTTGTGCTTGAGAGCAAGCTTCGCAATGTGATGCTGGTTGACGAGCTGCAGCTTGGCGATGACTTAAACCGCGCTGTCAACTCAGGCAACCGCGCCCAGTTCGCGTTGCTGCTTTCAATGCTGTCATCGGACATGTGCGATGCCCCGCAGTTCTCGGATCCTATAAAAGAGCCATTTAACAAAGAAGATCTGAGAGCGCGCTTTGAGCTTCCAAAAGAGTCACCTCAATACGCTGATAAAAGCGACTTTGAACGCGTTCAGGGACTTTCAAAAGCGCTTGAGAGTGAAGGTCAGAATGCTTTAAATCTCATGCTTTGCGTAAGATCTGAGCCGCTTTGCGACAGGGAAAGAGCTCTGTCTCCAGATGTGTACTCATCACTAAGCCCGCTTGAGCGTGAGAAATTTGATATCGTGAAAGACTCAAAGCCCCCAAGACACGTTTCTCTGAAACAGCTGGATGATGGATCAGGCATGGCGCTTGAGACTGAACAGAGCCGCGCCATGCTTAAGCCGAATGAGACGCAGAAGATCCCGACTTAATTTTTTTTAGTCAGGATCCTTTACCGCGGCGACAACTCGCGATAGCCCTTCCTCAAGTAGCGCGCGCGGGCAGGCGGTATTAAGACGCATAAAACCGTCTTCGGCAGGACCGTAGTCAGTTCCGCGGTTTAACATCACCTTGTGTTTTAGCATGGTCTCAAAAAGCTTTTCCGAGGATTTGCCATAGGCCTTAAGGTCAAGCCACAGGAGATAGCCTGCATCCGGAATAGAGAACGCCGCTTTTGAAAGTTCTTTTTTAATGATCCCGGACGCGGTATTGAGATTCTCCCTTATATACGCGTTCATCGCGTCAAGCCATTCTGAGCCTTCATTGTAGGCCGCTATAGTTGCGGCGACTCCGAACGGGTTTACGTCGCACACCTCATTGATGTTTACCGCTCTGTCGCATCTTTCACGTAAGTCAGGATCTTTTATAAGCATGTACGCGTTCTGACATCCGGCGAGATTAAACGCCTTAGACGGAGCGTTCAGAATGACGCTTTTGAGCCTGAAGGACTCATCAATGGTGGCTAAAGAAGTAAAAGCGCTTCCTTGTGGTCTTATGTCTGAGTGGATCTCATCTGAGATCACATAAAGATCATAGTCACAGGCAATAGACGCGATCTGCTCAAGCTCATCGCCAGTCCACAGTCTTCCGGTTGGATTGTGGGGATTGCACAGCAGGATCGCTCTGGCGCGCTCTTGCGAGGCTTTTTCTTTCAGATCCTTAAAATCTATTTTCCAGCTTCCGTTCCGCCAAAAAAGATGACTGGGCGACAATTCGCATCCAGTGTTGCGAATTGAGGAGAAGAAGCAGTTGTACGCGGGCGTAAAGGTGATCACCTGATCGCCTGGCAATGTAATGGCCTTGAGCGCTGCAGATAGCGCCGGAACGGCGCCCGGAACCGGGATCAGCCAGTCCTTGTCAATTCTGAGATCGCAACGTTTCAAAAGCCAGCTCGCGATGGCTTCATACCATGCCTCTGGTACCATCTCATAGCCGAATATTCCATGCTCAACCCTGTCTTTTAGCGCCTTTGTCACGCAGGGGGCGGTCTTAAAATCCATGTCGGCCACCCATAGCGGGATCACTCCTTCATCTTTTGGAAGATCCCATTTGAGCGAACCGCTACCGCGGCGATCATAAACGCTGTCAAAATCAAATTGCATAGTCATCGTGTGAACGTACCCCAGCCTATAGAGGAGGGAACTTCCTGCTTCAACGAGAACAGCACTGCATACTCCGAAGGGTTGCGGCGACTTACACTCTCTCCACAGGCGTCAATTCCCGTGCGACCCACGGTATTTGATGTTGTTATACTACCAAATAAGACCACAAGCACTTGTATGGCTCGATTACTTACGTAAATTCGCCATACCCGCCTTCATTCCCCACCTAAGAGGTGGAGGACTTCTGGCGGCTTAGGTTAAAAGGTGTCTATCACGCAGTTGCCAGGACCCTTGAGGTTCTTGTCGATGATAATCTCGCCATAGCCCCTGGCGCGGATGTGTCCTGACAGAGGATTTTTGACTGAGGTAATGGAGCTTTGCACCTGAGCGTCGACAGAACTGTATTCAAAGGCCAGATCGGCGTCCTCGGTCATGGTGCAGTTGACAAGCTTTAAATTTTCAGCGTAACAAAGCGGCTGGGTTCCACTGATTTTACAGTTGATTAAAGTGAGATTCTTTGAGTGCCAGCCGAGGTACTCGCCATTGAGCACGCTGTCGCGCACGGTTACGTTCTCCGACTCCCAGAAGGCGTCCTTTGAGTTTAAGACGCTGTTTGAGATCTGCACGTCACGGGTTTTCTGGAAGGAGTAATTCCCGTCGAGGTGGAATTTGTCCACCTTTATATCCTCACATCCCATAAATATGTAGTCAGCCTCCGCAGCCTCTACATCGGAAAGCTCGATCTTTCTGCATCCCCATAAGGTCTCTCCGGCGTGAGGGATCCGTACGCGGGTGAGTTTGAGATCCGTCATCTCCCGGAACATTTTGGGGGCGAGGATCAGGGTATCCTGCATATCAAGATGATCCGAATACCACAAAGCGGCGCGGGCTCCCTCGCGGAACAGGCAGTCGCGTATATTAAAACCGTGGGTGTGCCAGAAAGGGTATTTACCGTTGAACTCGCAGTTTACGGCCTCGATGTCGGAGGTCTCTTTGAGAGCAGATTCACCTGGTAATATTCTCACATGGTCAAGATGAAGAGAGCGCTCTCCGAAAAGGGGGCGTTCGCCGCCGTACTGGGCGTATGAAATATTTTGCATTATCTTTCAGACTCTATAAGTATTGCATTACTGTTTTCAATATTATGTCACAATCAATGCTTCTAAAGTATGAAAAAACTTATCAGCGGCGGGCAAAAAACTCACGGTTTTCAGCCGAGGCTTTTTCATTTTTACGCAGAATAACCAACACCGAGCCGGTACCACCTTTCCATTCAGGTGCTGAATGGAACGCAAGTACATCAGGCAGTTGTCTAAGCCAGTGCGCGACATAACTCTTGATGATGGCTTTGCGTTTTCTAAGTTCACCCTTACCATGGATTATAAGAACGCAGCGTAAGCCACGGGTATGGGATCTTGAGATGAAACGGGTGACCTTGTCGTAAGCCTCTTCTATTGTGCTTCCGTGCAGATCGATATAATCGGCTTCAGCGTATTCACCAGCGCGAAGCTTGCGCAGAATAAACGGCTGTACCCCTGGCTTGCGGAATTCCAGGATCTCATTGGGTTCGACCATATGTACAAAACCCGAGCCTGCCCCTTCTACTTCCTGCTGCTGGATCTTTGAGGCGGCGTCCTGGCGGATCTTCGCGGTTCTGGCGTCAAGCTGGCGGCTTTCACGCTCAACCGTGTCATGAGTCATCTTTGTAACGGGACCAGCTTCATTCTCAAAACTTAGTTCGTGATCTGAAATTTCTTCGCACAGGAGTCTTGAAAAGTCATCTTGATCTTTTTTTTCTTCCATAACTGTCAATACGGAGCCTTGCGAATTCAGCCTGAGAACCTGACAGCGCAAATGGTACCACAAAAGCTTGTTTAAACTATGGCACGCTACTTGCAAAAACCTGTACAGATACCGGTGATTAGCAGAAATTTGACGCCGGCGGAGGTAGAAATGGCAGTTTCCTTTGATAAGGTTTTCGGAGTACATCAGTACACGCTGGACGTGCGTACCAAACGCGCGGAGGTTCTCGCTGGCAACCTTGCAAACGCTGAAACTCCGGGATACAAGGCGCGTGATCTAGATTTTGGGCTCGCGCTGTCAGAGGCGTCAAAAATGCAGCTTACCAAGCCTGAAAAAGCACCTGAGGAGAATATGGTGTTAACTGACAGCAGGCATATGGACACCTCGATGATACAGGACGAGCCGGAGCTTACATTGAAATATCGTCTTCCCTATCAGGCCGATACCGGAAACGGAAACTCAGTTGAGGTTAACTCGGAGCGTATGAAATATGTTCAGAACACTCTTGAGTATCAGGCTTCACTACAGTTTTTAAATGGCAGAATTTCAAAGCTTATGAGCGCGCTTCGGTCCAACTCATAATTAGCAGGAGATCAAGATGAGTGTTTTCAGGATCCTTGATATCGCGGGAACCGCGATGAATGCGGAATCAGTACGTCTTAACGCAACCGCCTCCAATCTGGCCAACGCTGAGGCGGTAAGTTCCAGTGTTGAGACTACATACAAGGCCCGTCGTCCTTTGTTCTCAGCGGCAATGGATGAGGCAATGGAATTCTCAAAAGAACAGGGGGAGCCGTCTGACCCTGTAACCGGAGAGCCGTACGGCATAGGGGTGAGCCTTCGCGGAATAGTTGAATCCGATGCCCCGTCCATTCGTGAGTACAATCCTAATCATCCTCTTGCGGACAAGGATGGTTATATATACAGACCAAACGTTAACCCGGTTGAGGAAATGACCGATATGATAAGCGCAAGCCGTGCCTATCAGACCGCGGTACAGGTAGCCAACAACGCCAAGAGCATGCTTCAGGCTACATTAAGAATGGGGCAGACCAGCTGATACTCGAAAGTATCATGGAAAAAAGATATTTGAAGGAAGGGGTGGATATAAACAGGGTAAGCGTAGACGCTTACCCTGTTAAATTTCAAATCAGCATACTTTGCGGGTTAGCTTTCAACGCTTGTTCAATCCAGCGTTTACATCCTCAAGATCCTGAACCTTAAGTGATCCACCGTCATAGCGGAGACTTAAGCGGGAGAGAATGTATTTGTAGCGGGCGTCAGCCGCCTGCTGTTTAGCGCTATAAAGCTTCTGGGTAGCGTCAAGCACATCCGTCATTGTTCTGGTTCCTACATCGTATCCAGCCTGAGTGGCTTTCAGGGCAGAGTCAGCGGATTTTACAGACAGGTTATAAGCGCGAACGGAGCTTATAGCGGCGTTGACGTTATTGAAATCACTTGTAACGGTTGAAAGCAGATTGCGGTGAGCCTGTTCCAGAGCCTGAGAGGCAGATACATACGCAGCCTCGGCTTCTCTGGTTTTTGCCGTAGTCGCTCCGCCATGGAATATAGGTACAGAAACGGTTAAACCAAGGCTTTGAGTCCAGGCGTTGCCATCAGTCTGGGTCGCAGTCTGGGTGTTGTAATCGGTATATCCGGTACCTGCTGAGGCGTTGAGAGAAACAACCGGCTCGTGCCCGCTTTGCGCGAGAGTAATGTTGTCCTTAGCGATATCTCTGGCTACAGCCGTTTTCTGTAATGAAAGGTTATTACCTTCGGCATAGCGGATTAGTTCTTTCAGTCCCTGTGTTACGCCCGGGGTGCTGAAGCGCTGTGTATTTAGATCGCTAAGCTCATCTACTGTAAGAGGACGACCAATCAGAGCGCGGATCTCCTCATATGAATTGGTCAGGTTATTCTCCGCCGCGATCACTGCTGCGTTTGAAAGATCGCATGCTGACTGAGCCTCAAGTTTGTCTGTTTCGGCGATGAGTCCGACATTGAACTGTTTCTCAGCCCGATCAAGCTGGTTTTTCAGAGCCTCATTGTTGGCTTTGCTGTACTTTAACGCGTCCGAGGCGTTCAGAACATCAAAGTAGGCTGTGCTGACACGGATGATCAGCTTTTGCAAGGCATCGTTATACGCGAGATCGCTCTGGGTTGCCTGTTTCTCGGCGATAGACTTGTTGAGCCATGAACTATGCTGCCAGATAAGCTGTGAGAGACTAACCTGCGCCTGAGCGTTTCTGCGGTTAGCGTCGGCTCCAGTCAGAGGGTTATCAGATGTACGGTAGCCGGTATAACTGCCGGTGACATCAATCTGTGGTAAAAGGGCCGCAGTAGCTTCATCGATTGCGGCATAGGCCTGATCACGCTGAGCTTTATACTGCTGGACTACCGGATCCCGCATGAATGCTTCTTTGTAGATGTCCATAAGATCATAGGCCTGAGCAGTGCTTAATGAAGTCATAGCACTGACAGCTACAAGAGCGATCAATTTGAGGCGCATTTGCTAAAACCTGCCAGTAAAAACATGTTGTGAAAGATACAAAGGATTATACCAAAGCAAAAAAATGGATATACATCACAAAATTGCAAAAAGCGTAGGTCATTAAAGCTGAACCGTAGGCAGAAGCGTCAAGCAAAAAACAATCTCGATAAAGAGAACCACGGAATACTTAAATGGTGGAGAATAACGGATTCGAACCGATGACCCCCTGCTTGCAAAGCAGGTGCTCTACCAACTGAGCTAATTCCCCAGAAAAGAAAAATAAAATGTTATATAGAATATAACATTTTAAATCAAGCCGGCTTAATCGACTTTAAAACTGGTGGAGCATAGCGGGATCGAACCGCTGACCTCTTGCATGCCATGCAAGCGCTCTACCAACTGAGCTAATACCCCAAAAGAGGTTTTCAACGATATTGGTTTCCGGATGTGTTGGTGTGTCCGGCATTGAAAACGGGGTTCATTATATAGGTTTTTAAATCCAGGTCAACAAGAAATAAAAGAAAATTTTAATAAAAAAGTATCTATATGATATATAACTATATTATCTGACGCTAATTTTAGTGCTAACAGATAAAACTGTCTGGTCAGGCTTAAACTTGGCGAATGCGACAGGAGTACTGGTAAACCGATGCAGAATATTGGCGTAGTGACTTGCCAGATTCTGGCTTTTAATTGAGAAAGGGGAATACTTACCACTAAAGTTCCGGAACCGTGTGGGTACAACAGTGGTGGAATGAAAAAAAAGAAAAAGCCGATGGATGAAAAATAAGTGGAGTACTTAGAAATGGTGGAGGAAACCGGAGTCGAACCGGCCACCTTATGCATGCGAAGCATACGCTCTACCAGCTGAGCTATTCCCCCACACTGTGATGAATTTTAATTTCCCAATTTAGAACGTAATTATACGTGGAGCGAGCGACGGGAATCGAACCCGCGTCAGTAGCTTGGGAAGCTGCAGTTCTACCATTGAACTACGCTCGCCTTCGGGCAACCTTTCAATCACGGGATGAGATTATAGATAAACCTCACCCTAAAGACAATACCAGACCGAATTTTTCTGAATTTGTCATTCCGAAAGCTCATCCACTGAGTTTAATCAGGTCTCAAGCTTGCGCTTAAGATACTGAACACTTTCTGTGATTGTGTTAGCGTCAGTCGCGGAAGATGCAGATGTAACAAATTTAAGATTGTTTCTGGTTCCGCCCAATAACTCACCATACGCAGTAAGCGGCATAACCTGACCTAAAATCTTGAGACCTTCGGATTTAAGCTCACGGCATATCGCTACCGTAAACTCAGCTCCTGCGCTGTATACAGCTCCAATTTCCGGGCGGCGCTCTAGCACCTTTGACGCTATCTGACCATAAGCGCCTGACATTATTTCAAGCTCATCTGCCTCAGAACGCGTGCCACCGGGGATCGGATCACCAAAATCAGCCTGATCCTGAGTGGCCACATTCATATTGTCAGAGACCGCGAACGCGGTGTTGTAGTCATCAAACTTTGTGACTATTTCGTCTACCACACGGTTTATTTCGGCAGCACGCCGCTGAGGATCATCTGACAAAAGCTCAGCCTTGCGCACAGCGATGATAAGCACGCGCTCCTCGAGCCTTAATACCTCGACCTGAGCCGCGGCAAGCGGGGTTGAAATTCCTACAAGTCCAAAGATCTTGGTCTTGCGGGAAACTCTCTCACGTGAGACACGCATAACTTTACGCGCCAGTGTAGCGGTAAATGGACCCGGATCAACCGCGAGAAACTTGATGCCGGAGGCTATTACGGCATCGGCAATCATGTTGATCTCTTCCTGAGAGGTACAGTCCATAACGAGGGCGCGCGTGCCGTTTGAGGCAAGCTCGCTTATGCGTGCTGCCAGATATTCAGTACCTTTTATATATTCTTTAAGATGAAGCGCTTCTGATTTATAACGGAACTTTTCTATAAAAAGGTCAGCCACACGTCCGCTTTTGGCAGGCTCCAGATCATCGATGCTTGCAAGTGACTTCTGAAGCGGTCTTCCATCTATCATCATGTATCCGCCGACATTGGTACGCTTAAGCGCAGGAAAGGCCGGGACGACTATGGCGACGCGTTCCGGATCTCCAAGAGCGTCAAGCATAGCCTGGGTTTCGGCGCAGGTATTGCCGCGCATGGCCGGATCAATGCGTTTGGCGTAGACCTTGACCTCATCGGATTTTAAGAGTCTCGCCGCGTAAAAAACCATCTGGTAGCTTTGCTCCGGCGTAAGACGGCGGCTGTTCGTTGAGTACACGAGACAGTCGAATTTGCGGCATGCCTGATCCTTAAGTCCCGGTGCGCTCATTAAAGAGCACACCGTGCAACGGTTTTTCTGAAGCATAGCGCCTACAGACGAACCGCCCGTGATCTCATCGGCTATGACAATGCACTGCGACATGAAACCTCCTGATTTGGATGACAGTCTCATCCAATTGTTGAAATTGTTGCTCTGAGCCTGAGTATGCTTGATGGAACCACTGACAGCTCATCTATTCCCAGCTGCACCAGCTTGGCGGTAAATTTGTCGTCTGACGCGGCCTCTCCGCAAAGCCCGACCCAGATCCCGGCAGCGTGAGCGTTGCGCACGGTCATTTCGATAAGCCTCATGACTGCGTGATGAGAGGCGTTAAGGTAAGCGGCAAGGGATGCGTTTTGTCGGTCGGCGGCCAGAGTGAACTGAGTAAGATCGTTGGTTCCTATGGAAAAGAAATCCACCAGCGGCGCGAGCTCATCACTTATTAGAGCCGCCGCCGGGGTTTCTATCATTATTCCAAATTCAATTGAATCGCTATAAGGGATCCCCTGAGCCTTCAGATCCGCCATGACCTCGGTGCAGATTTCACGGCATTTCCTTACCTCTTCAACAGAGGTGATCATGGGAATCATGATCCCAAGCTTGCCGTATATCGAGGCCCGGTACAGGGCACGCAACTGCGTTTTAAACAGATGCACGTTCTCAAGGCATAGTCTGACAGCTCTGACTCCCATGGCGGGGTTGTTTTCCGGTTTTAACATGAAATAGTCAGCTGTTTTGTCGGCGCCTATGTCAAGAGTTCGGATTATCACGCGCTTGTCTTTCATTTCTTTTAAGACTTTGCGATATATATCAAACTGATAATCCTCAGTAGGGAAGTCGGAACTTGAAAGATAGATGTATTCGCTACGGAATAAGCCTATTCCCTCGGCGTCTGATGCTTTGACCAGATCAAGATCGGCGAGCGAGCCTGCGTTGGCGTAAAGATGGATCTCGCGTCCGCTGAGCGTAAGGGTCTTTTTGCCGCGGAACTGCTCAAGATGCGCTCTTTGGGCATCATCGGTACGTTTGCGTTCGGTATACTCGCGCACAAGGGAGCGGTCAGGATCGATTATTACGGTACCGGTCGCGCCATCTATGATGGCGTTGTGTCCCTCAAGCTCCGGTGTGAGATTTTCCTCGCCCAGGCAGATCACGGCAGGAAGCGCCATGGTGCGCGCGAAGATCACGGTATGGGATTTGGTTGAGCCTGCCGAGGTCAGGATACCGGTTACCTTTGAGGGATCCAGCTGAACGGTTTCAGAGGGCGCCAGATCATCGGTTGCCAGGATGACAGGACCGTTGGATGTATCGACGCTGACGCTTTTCTTGCGCAACTGCCCTGAGTGCATCATGAGGATTTCGTTAACGCGGCGTGAAATATCCACGACGTCCGAGGCGCGGCCCTGCATATAGTCGTTATCCATGGAGCGGAACTGCTTTTCAAAGCGTCGTGCTACCTGATCAACCGCGTATTCAGCGTTAACCTTCTGGCTGAGAATTAGCTCGTGAATTGAGTTTACGTAATCAGGATCCTCGAGCATCATCTGGTGGATCTGGAAAACCACGGCGTTCTGCTCGCCTATCTTCTCAAGCGAAACCTCATAGAGTGTCCCGAGCTGGGAAATGGCGTGAACTCTGGCCTTCTCAAAGCGTTCCACCTCAGCTTTGGCGTTACTTACCTGACGTTTTTCAGGAGAGGATGAGATCCTCTTTAAAAAGCTGATGCGCCCGAAGGCGATTCCGCGGCTTGCCGGCGTGCCATTGATTACAGCCGTTTTCCTTCTAACCACCAAATTAACTATCCCCACTGCGTCACTGATAGTGAAATGGTACCACGTAGCAGAGGATCTGGGACGCGTAAGAAAGCCATTCCTTAGGTGGTAGAATATCCGGCCATATCAGAGGATCAAATTTCACAGGGGCTTATACACAATGCAAGTCAAAACAAGATTCGCTCCATCACCAACCGGCTATCTCCATGTGGGCGGCGCCAGAACCGCGTTGTTCTCATGGCTTTACGCCCGCCACTGCGGCGGCAGATTTGTCCTTCGCATTGAGGATACCGACCGCGAGCGCTCAACCCAGAGCGCCATCGACGCGATCATCGAGTCGATGAAATGGCTCAAGCTGAACTGGGATGAAGGTCCGTTCTATCAGACCAAGCGTTTTGACCGTTACCGTGAGGTCATACAGAAGCTTCTTGACGAGGGTAAGGCCTATAAGTGCTGGTGCACCAAGGAGCGCCTTGAAAAGTTGCGCGAGGAGCAGATGAAGCAGGGACTCAAGCCACGCTATGACGGTCACTGCCGCGACTGCCAGACCGGTCATTCCCCCGATGAGCCCTACGTGATCCGTTTTAAGAACCCGACTGAGGGCACCGTAAGCTTCAATGACGCGGTTAAAGGAAAGGTCGAGTTTAAGAACAGCGAGCTTGATGACTTTATCATTCAGCGTACTGACGGCACTCCTACCTATAATTTCTGTGTTGTGGTTGATGATATCGACATGGGGATCACCCATGTGATCCGCGGTGATGATCACGTCAACAACACTCCACGCCAGATCAACCTTTACCACGCTCTTGGCGCGAAGGTTCCTGAGTTCTGTCATCTGGCGATGATCTTAGGCGATGACGGTACCAAGCTTTCAAAACGTCATGGCGCGGTAAGCGTCATGCAGTACCGTGAAGACGGGTATCTTCCGGACGCACTGGTCAACTATCTGGTGCGTCTTGGCTGGTCACATGGTGATCAGGAGATCTTCAGCCGCGATGAGATGATCCGTGACTTCACGCTTGAGGCCATAACCAAGAGCGCCTCAGGCTTCAACACCAAAAAGCTCGACTGGCTCAACGCCCACTACATGAAGACCCTGCCTGCGGACGAGGTTGGAGAGGAGCTTTTGTGGCATTTAAAGCGTCAGGGCGTTGAGGATCCTTCAAAGGGTCCTGCCGCGGCGCTTGTCGTAAAGGCCTACGCTGAGCGTACTCATACCCTAAAGGAAATGGCGCAGAAGGCTCTGTGCTATTACAAGGATTTTGAAGGCTACGATCCCAAGGCGGTTAAAAAGTGGATTAAGGACGGTAGCGTTGAGATCCTGCAGAGCGCTTACGATCTTTTAAGCTCCGCCAAAAACTGGGAGAGCGCTGAGCTTGATAAGGCTCTTGAGGCACTCGCCTCTGAAAAGGGCGTAGGCATGGGAGCTGTGGGGCAGCCTCTTCGTATCGCGCTAACCGGAAGCTCAGTATCCCCGGGTATAGGAGATACTCTGGTACTGTGCGGGCGTGACAGGGCGTTGTTACGCATCCAAAAAGCCATAACCGAGTTCTCAAGGAAGTAAGACCGTGAAAAAAGCGATCATAGTCGCGTGCGCCGGACTGATACTCTCAGGCTGCAGTAACTATACGTTCCACACCAACCTCGATCCGTCAAACTTCGCCGAGTACTACAAGCCATCAGGAGCGAAGGTCGTAACTGACAGCGATCTTGAAGGACTGGCGTACAAGGTGAAAGGCGAGGTTGCCGGACTTTCATGTCAGGCCAAAGAGCATGAGAGCGTGGCGACGGCCGCCGCCGCGCGCACCAGCGCGAGGGTAAAAGCCGTTGATTTGGGAGCCAACGCGGTGCGCTTTAAAAAGTGCATAAGACTTGAAAACACTCCTGCATGTCTGGTGTCCTACACCTGCTACGCTGACGCGCTCATAATTCAGGAAGACAAATGAAAGAGGCGCTGTTGCGCCCTATCGGGTACGTGCGCTCGCCCTACGGTGAGAAATTCGCCGTACCCCGTCAGCCAAGACTGGCTCCTCACACAAAAAGTGAAATTCATTTCACACAGCCATACGGCACCCCTGAGGCCTTCAGGGGGTTGGATGGCTTTTCACATATATTTGTTATCTTTCTTTTCGACCGCATCCCGCCGGGACCATTCAGACCAACGGTAAGACCACCAAGACTTGGTGGAAACGAGCGCGAAGGCGTGTTCGCGACCAGATCTCCTTACCGGCCTTCACGCATAGGTTTGTCGGTTGTAAAACTAGAGGCCGTAAAACAGGATGACAATAATCAGGCTTTTCTGACGATTTCAGGTGGCGACTTCACGGACGGTACTCCGGTACTGGACATCAAACCATATGTCCCGTTCTCAGACAGTATTCCTGACGCCAAAGGCGGTTTCGCGTCCACTCCTCCCCAAACGCTTGAAGTAAGGTATTCAAAAGAGGCTGGATCTGATCTTTCATCATTGTCAGAAGATGAGCGGGAGTCCATTACCGAGACCTTAGCGCAGGATCCGAGACCGGCGTACAGTAACGATGGAGAGAGGATATACGGAGCTGTGATCTACTGTCGCAATATCCGCTTTCGCGTATCAGACGGATTAGTGACAGTTGTGGATGCCAAAAAGGCAGGTGATTTTAAAGATTGATCTGAGGTTAGCAAATGGAAGGGCATTACAAATTCGCGGTGTTCGACCTTGATGGCACCATCTATGACAGTACCCCGGCAAATATCATGGGGCTTGCTGATATGCTGAGGTCAAGAGGAAGACTTGGGAGAGAGACCTATGACTCCCTCCTGCGTTTTGCCGGAACTCCCGCAGAATATTCATTGCGCCAGCTTGGATTTACAGAGGATGAGGTCGCTGACGGTGTATCAGAGTGGTACAACGATGTGATGAACCACGCTGATAACATAAAAATCTTCCCAAGGCTTCTGAGCGCGGTTAAATTCATAAGACAGCTTGGCTATCACACGGCTATCGTGACCTCGCGTGATCACCGGGGAGAGGAGATATTAGGTCAGAAGGCCGCGGTATTCCCGCTGGAGCTTCGGGACTTCTTTGATTTTGCCGTAGGCGCTGACGATACCACACGAGGAAAACCATATCCTGATCCTCTGCAAAAGTGCGCCAGCATCGCGGGGATAAAAACTTCGGAGATCCTCTACATAGGAGACACCGCCTCGGATTTTGCCAGCGCGAGCGCCGCCGGCTGTGATTTCGGACTGGCTCTTTGGGGATATGAAGGGCAAAAGCATCTAAGATGCCGCTGGCATTTTGCCGATCCTTATGACGCTGCCATGGCGCTGACGTCGCGCAGAAGTGATCCTCCTGTATGGTTCTCATGGGCCAAGGAGCTTGCCGCGATAGGTCTGACCGGGCTTCATTACTGTAAAGATCAGTTTGACCGCGAACGCTATGAGCGTCTGTCCGAGATAGCCTGCGAGATTGTCTCAACGCGTTACCCTGACGAGGGGGATCTCAAGGCTGTAATAACCTCAGCCCGTGGTTACCCTTGTCCCAAGCTTGATACCCGCGCGGCGGTGTTTAACAAAAAGGACGAGATCCTGATGGTTCAGGAGAATTCAGGTCTTTGGGATCTACCGGGCGGCTGGCTTGATGAAGGACAGACCGTGGTCACTAACGCATTAAAGGAACTCCGCGAAGAGGCCTGTATGGAGTCATCCTTTGTAAAACTCATCGCGGTAATGGACAGAAACAGACACAACTCCCCTGTCTTCAGTTATGGGGTCATCAAGTGTTTTGTTGAGTGTTCTATGGGTGAGTGGAATTTCGCGCCTACCAATGAGACTAAAGACTGCAGGTTCTTTTCAAAAGACCAGCTACCGTTTGACAGACTTAGACTTGATACCTGCACAAAAGATCAGATCCTTATGTGCTTTGATGCCCATGCTGACAAGTCATGGCGCACGCTTACAGAGTAGGAGGACATATCATGACGAACCGTTTTCCTGTGGATCTTCATACCCATACCATAGCAAGCGATCACGCGTACAGCACGCTTGAGGAGTGCATTGCGCGCGCCGGAAAAAATGGTCTTGTGATGTTTGCCTGTACCGATCATGGCACGGCCATCAAGGACAGCCCTTACAGAGGACACTTTACGAACATGGGTGTGATTCCCCGGATCTGCGATGGTGGCGTTGCTGTTTTAAGAGGAATTGAGGCCAACATACTTGGCGATGGTTCAATCGACGCTGATGCATCAACCGTATCAAAGCTTGACATAGTGCTCGCGGGGTTTCACCCAAATCTTCCGCCATGCGATGATCGCAAATTGAACACCGGATTACTCAAAAAGGTGATTAAATCGGGGCTTGTTGATATCATCTCCCACCCTGGGATTGCCCGGTACCCCTCAGATTATGAGGCAGTAGTCAGGTGCGCCAAAGAGTACGGCGTCGCGATAGAGATTAACTCATCATCATCAGTTAACACCCGTATGGGAAGTCACGAAAACTGCGTGAAAATTGCCTCTTTATGCCGTGATATTGGCGCTACGGTATCGCTTGGCAGTGATGCCCATATCAGCTATTTTATGGGTAATTTTGAAGAGTCTGAAAGGGTAATCGAGGAATCGGGGCTTTCAGATGATCAGATCATAAATACAAGCCCGCTCAAAGTCCTGGACTTTCTGGAGGAGCGCGGACATAAGCGTATTGATGAGCTGAGAGAGTTCTTCAGCAAAGCCCGGCAGAACTGAATTCAGGCGCAACATCCATACGAAATCCCGCGCGACCTACGCGCGGGAGAGTCTTAATCAATTCATCGCGATACAGAAATAAATTTCCCGGCGCGATATTTTTATTCCGCGGCGTTACCAAACCATTTTTTATAGATCTTGTCGTATGTGCCGTCAGCATGGATCTTGGCAAGACCATCGTTTATGAGCTTTTCAATCTCAGGCTCTGACTTGCTCATGACGATGCCATAGTCCTCAGCTGTTACGTAGTCAGGCAGAAGAGTCAGATCATCAGGTCTGACGGTTGCCATGTAATACGCGTGCACCGGACGGTCGTTGATCACGGCGTCGCATCCGCCTTTGCGCAGCTCAAGATAAGTCTCAGGCGCGGTATTGAACTGGGTTACGGTTGCTCCCTCGATCTTGGAGGCGTACATAGCGCCTGAAGTACCAATCTGACCGCAAAGCTTCATGCCCTTTAAATCATCGACAGATTTGACCTTGTCTTTTACCGCGTTACGGATAATGACTCCGAGACCAGCCTTGTAATAAGGCTCTGAGAAATCAACGCGCTTTTTACGCTCATCCGTAATGGTGAAAGCGGAGAGCGCGGCGTCAAGCGAGCCGGTAAGAATAGCCGGAATTATGCCGTCAAAAGGCATGGTATGCATTTCAACCTTAAAGCCAGACGCTTTGCCAATCGCGTTTATAAGATCGATATCAAAACCAGTGAGCTCTTTGGTTTTCTCATCCATAAACTCAAAAGGAGCGAATGAAGGCTCAGTGCCGACGCGCACGGTAGTTTCCTCAGAGTACGCCGGGGCGGAGAACAGGGCGCCTGTCATAGCAACAGCGCCAATCATCGATGTCAGGGTTTTGTAAAAGGCTTTCATTTGTATCCTTCCTGAAGTTATAAACAACACACGTGATATCAGAAATGCCGATCATGTCATCCGTATGTTCGGGTATTTATTCTATGCTTTAAAAGGGATCTTGGGAAAGAAAGATATTATGCGCAATATTTGCGCTAAAACGTATCAGGATACGTGACAGTTTTCCATGAGCGTTCCTGGTTTACTCATAAGGGGCAGTCAAAGCGATGTTCTATAGTCTTGAACACAAGTTAAAGGGGTTTGCGCTTTTTCGTGAAAATCTCGCGCGGTCAAAAGGGGTAAGAAGGGATCTGGAGGAGCAGTGTGATGATCTGCTGTTCAGACGCGGGCGCCGCGGGGATCTTAAACAGGTGGAAATTCTTTATAACAGGGTTTTCCGGATCCCGATGCCGGGGTGGCTTCGCTTTGTATATATGTTTCGTTCAGGTGAGCTGATGAGCATAGCGCAGTCAGCCTCAGGAGAGCTCGCGGGTTTTGATCTGTTTATGTTTCAGGAGGCGGAGTTTGGGCAAAACATAATCCATGAGCTTTATGTCGCAATAGATCCTAAATGGCAGGGCAAAGGGGTTTCAACAAAATTAAGACGCTATTCAGCGCGCTGTTATGACGCAAATGTGCTAAGCGGCATTTCAACTCTGGCTCCGTTTAATGATGTTAAGGCTCTGCGTTCGGCTCAGGGAGCGGGTTTTGCCATAACCAAGGCAGCGGCCAAGCCTCCGTCGTATTATCTTTATCTGCCGCTGTCTCCGGCGCATATGATCTGAGACAACCCCTTGAGATACAAAAGGACCGTCTGGTTGACGATCCTTTTAGTTTCTATGAACTATTTTGTGGCTTTTTTGAAACGCATGCGGTGGGGAACAGCCTCTTCACCAAGATTCTCGCGCTTCCAGCGCTCGTATTCGGTGTAGTTGCCTTCAAAGAATCTCACCTTTCCTTCATCGCCATAGTCCAGAATGTGTGTGGCGATACGGTCCAGGAACCAGCGGTCGTGCGAGATCACCATCGCGCTTCCGGGAAATTCGAGCAACGCGTTTTCCAAAGCGCGCAATGTTTCAACGTCAAGATCGTTTGTAGGCTCATCCAATAGGAGCAGATTGCCTCCGGCCTGCAGGAGTTTGGCAAGCTGGAGTCTGCCGCGCTCACCGCCTGAAAGACTGCCGACGCGTTTTTGCTGATCGGATCCCTTGAAGTTGAAGCGCCCGATATAGGATCTCGCCGGGATCTCGTAGTTGCCTATGCGCAGAATGTCTCTTCCGCCTGAGATCTCGTCATAAACGGTGTTGTCAGCCTTCATCTTGTCACGGAACTGCTCGACATAGGCGGTTACCACGGTATCACCGATACTGATGGTTCCACTGTCGGGCTTTTCCATGCCGGTGATCATCTTAAAAAGCGTCGACTTTCCGGCTCCGTTAGGACCGATAATGCCCATGATCGCTCCCCTTGGCAGGGTAAAAGAAAGATCATCTATCAGAACCTGTCCATCGTAGGCTTTGCAAAGATGGGAAACCTCAACCACCTTCTCGCCGAGGCGTGGCCCGGGCGGAATGTATAGTTCATTGGTTTCGTTGCGGCGCTGATAATCATTGGAAGATAGCTCCTCAAAGCGCTGCATACGGGCTTTGGACTTCGCGTGTCTGCCCTTGGCGCCCTGGCGTACCCATTCAAGCTCGCGCTCTATTGATTTGCGCCTTGCCGACTCGGTGTTTTCCTCAATTTTAAGGCGCTGATCCTTCTGATCAAGCCAGCTTGAATAGTTGCCTTGCCATGGTATGCCGTGACCACGGTCAAGCTCAAGGATCCAGCCAGCCACGTTGTCAAGGAAATAGCGGTCGTGGGTTACCGCGACTACCGTGCCCGGGTACTGGTGGAGGAACTGCTCAAGCCAGTCGATGGATTCGGCGTCAAGGTGGTTGGTAGGCTCGTCAAGCAGCAGCATGTCTGGCTTTTCAAGCAACAGACGGCACAACGCGGTGCGGCGTCTTTCGCCACCAGAGAGGACTTTGATCTTTCTGTCATAAGGCGGCAGACGCAGAGCGTCGGCGGCTTTGTCTATCTGGGTCTGAATGTTATGACCGTCCTTGGCCTGAATGAGCGCCTCAAGTTCACCCTGTTCTTTTGACAGAGCGTCAAAATCGGCGTTTTCATCGGCGTAGGCGTCGTAAATTTCATCTAAGCGTTTGAGAGCAGCGGTTACATCGGCAAAGGATTCCTCAATGGTTTCCTTAACGGTCTTCTCAGGATCCAGCACCGGTTCCTGAGGAAGATAGCCAATACGGATCCCGCTTTGCGGTCTGGCCTCGCCCTCATAATCCTTGTCCACACCGGCCATGATCTTGATGAGGGTGGATTTTCCCGCGCCGTTTAATCCCAGAACGCCAATCTTGGCGCCGGGAAAGAAGGAGAGCGAGATATCCTTCAGGATCTCACGCTGAGGGGGCACGATTTTGCCAACCCTGTTCATGGTGAATATGAATTGCGGCATGCGCTTTTATTCCTGTTTGTTCGTGGAAGATGGAAAAGAAAAATCAGCCCCTGTCTGGGTAATCTGATAAAAAACGTGTTATTTTAAGAAGTTAAATGGTGGAGGTGGAGGGAGTCGAACCCTCGTCCCAAAAGGTCTCAGCTTTAGCACTACATGCTTAGGCAATCATTGATCTTGACAGAGGCTGCGGATCGCCACGTTACCGTCTGCCCAGCCTGTAAATTTCTTTAATGCTTCATCCACAGGCGGGGACTCCACACGATCCAGTGAAAACCGACCCCGGTATTACTGGGCGTCACTGGAAAGGCCCAGAACCGAGGGCTTCGAGCAGGTTATTAAGCTGCTAAAGCGTAGGTTTCGTCGTTTGCGACTATTTTTATGCAGATTTTTAGCGAGCTTCCGCAACTCGGCATGCGCCTCGGAATCCACGCTTCCGGTCGAAACCAGAAACACCCCCGAGTCTTTTAATTATGCAATTTAAAAGCAAAGAGCGCAAGTGCCGTGTCAGTGCGCTCTGTCACGGTCTTACCTGAAGCTTTTCTTCATGACACGCTCTTTATCACGTTGCCATTCGCGGTCTTTGATTGAATCACGCTTGTCATGCTCCTGCTTGCCCTTGGCAACGCCTATCTCAAGCTTGGCAAGCGGTCCTTTCCAGTAGAGCTTAAGCGGAATGATAGTGTACCCCTGACGCTGGGACTTGCCGATAAGCCGTGAAATCTCGCGGTGTTTTAAAAGTAGCTTGCGGGTACGGGTAGGATCGCTTATTACGAAGGCGCATGAGGTCTTAAGCGGATTTATGATTGATCCAAGCAGTATGGCCTCGCCGCCCTTTAAGGTAACGTAGGCCTCTGAGATATTGGCGCGCCCCGCCCGCAAAGCCTTGACTTCCCAGCCCTGCAAAGACAATCCGGCTTCAATGCGCTCTTCAATGAAGTATTCAAAGTTGGCCCGCTTGTTTACAGCTATTACGTTATCGCCAAGTTTCTTCTTTTTACCAGCCATGAACTATCCTTCCAAAGCGATTATGGAAAACACGTGCATCCGTATATTGTAGGTTTGAGAAAATTTCAAAACAACTTTCGATCACTCAAAAGAAAGCCTGATTTAAGGCAAAAAGCGCCATGAACCATGAGTATGCCGTCTTAAATGTGAGACCGTGCGCACATTGAACTATAGCGTGAAATAAGTCTCAGCCATCGAGGATATACTTTAAAACAACAGGCATGTGATTAAAAAGAAGCCTGAGACAGTTTTATACTTGTGTGAGATTTGACCCCCGCATCAGACTACAGGAGAGAGTAATGCGGCATGAAAACGCGGCGTCAAAAGAAAAAGCACGCCAAAAGAAAGCCTCAAAGAAAAGCTCTTTTCTCAGGAATCTTTTCAGATTGCGTTTAAGCTCCATGAGCTTAAGACAGAAGGTCTTCACGGGCATGGGCATCACGCTGTTTCTTTTTTTGCTCTCCTCAGTCTCAATTCTTATGCTGGTCAGAAGCCAGCTTTCTGATTACACCGCAAGGGTAGATAAGCGCAACTATATATGTTCAACGCTATCTGAGGCTAACAGCTTTATGGTGAGCGCCGCGTCATCGGCTGACGAGGCGATGCCTGACGCCAAGCCGCTTTTGGATCTATCGACCAGAGTTAATGAATCCATAGCGCTACTGGGTGTTAATGAGCAGTCGGGCGCGGTAAACGAAAGCGCCAGAAAATTTGACGAGATAGTAAAGGAGTACGCCCAGAGCTCACAAGATGACGGCAAATCCGCCAGAGGACTTTTAATTCAGGCGACGGTCGTAATGTCAGATCTTCAGTCCGCGGTGGTCAAAATCTATACCAGTACTCCGGAGCATTTTGATCTTCTAAAACGCGTTGGGTACAACATTACCATCGCCACGCTGATAGTCCTTGGCATAGTCTCATTCATAATCTTCGGAATAAACCGCTCGCTCAACTCAGAATTCCTAAAGTTGCACGAAACCTTCAGAAAAATTGCCGCTGGTGATCTTTCATCATACTCAAAAGACATGGAATACTACGGTTCTCTTGGAAGCATGATTAGTGAGATGGCAGATTCAATACGGGGATTTGTCATCAATCTGCGTGAGTACGCGAGCAATGTTATAGGAGTGGTTGGAACCAGCCGGGATACCGTACAGCAGACCGTTTCGAACTTTACCGCGCAAAAGAGCAAGGCTGAGAACGTGGCGAGCGCGACCTCATCCATGCAGGAGAATATCAATAAGGTTACCGAGTTCGCCAAATCAACGCTAAACGAGGTTAAGATAGCCGAAAAGAATTCGGACGCCTGCCGCTGCACCATGCAGGACAATATAACAACAACTCATTCCCTTGCCGACAGACTAAAAGATTCATCCATTGCGGTCTCCAACATCGCGCGAATGGGATCCCAGATCAATGATATTGCCAACACCATTGCCGGTATTGCCGATCAGACCAATCTGCTGGCTTTAAACGCGAGCATTGAGGCGGCGCGTTCAGGCGAGTACGGACGTGGTTTCGCGGTGGTTGCAGACGAGGTGCGCGAGCTTGCCAACAAGACCGCGATCTCAACCAAGGAGGTATCCGATACGATCTCAAAACTTACCGTCGCCGTTAATAACACCGTTGAGGTAATGGCAAGCTGTGAGGATGAGATGAAAAAATCAGTGCAGCAAAGCTCACGGGCCAACTCATCGATTGAGGAGATCATGGGCACCATCGCCACTATTTCAGATATGAGCGAGCAGATAGTAAATTTCTGCCAGATGCAGTCAAACCAGACAGGTGAGGTAAACAGCGCCATTGCTGACATCAACCATCTTGCCGAAACCGGCTCTGAATATCTCACGGAGCTTGAGAAAAGCATCTCCTACCTTGGCAATATGTCTGAAAGCCAGAGTGATGAACTAAAGAGATTCAAGGTTCAGAACTGAGCTTGAAACTGCCCTTAAATCAGAAAGGACCGTTTCTGGCATGCTTTTTTCATATTCCCTGAAAAAATCTTCGCGCGGCAAATTTGTGCCGCATGGCATGAGAGCAGGGAGAGAAGAGCATGTCCCTTTACCTTCATACAAATATCTCCGCGTTGCAGACCCAGAGCGCTCTGAACAAATCAACATCTGCGCTTGACACCGCCTATCAGCGGATCTCCACGGGACTGCGCATAAACAGCGCCAAGGATGATCCTGCTGGGATTCAAACCTCAGATCGCTTCACGCGTGAGCTCAATTCGCTTGATGAGACCAATCGTATCGCCCAGAACGGCATTTCATACGCCCAGACGGCCGAAGGCGCGATGGATGAGATCACCAACATGCTCCAGACCATACGTACCCTGGCTATTCAGTCGGCAAACGGCACCAATACCTCGGCGGACAGGCTTTCGCTTCAAAAGCAGGTAGATCAGCTAAATGAGGAAATCTGCCGTATCGCCAACCGCACTACCTTCGCCGGAAAAGAGATTTTGAGCGGAGCCGCGTCAGTCGCGCGTTTCCAGATCTCGCCCGCTCCAAATGCGATAATTAAAGTAGACCTTCGCCGCGGCATGCAGACAGACTCGCTGGCGAAACTTGCCGGTGACTACATAACAGGTGAATACGGAACCGGTAGCACCGCCAAATATCAGGTTACTGATGAGAACGGCAATACCATTGAATACACGTTAACCGATGTTTTCTCATACAAAAAGAACGGCTATGGCATTGACATCAGCAGTTACTCAAGCGCTCAGGCGGTGCTTGGCGGAATAGATTATCTGATAAATGCCGTTGACTCGAAGCGCGCGGAGCTTGGCGCTATTGAAAACCGTCTGGAGTCGACCATACGAAATCAGGAAAACATCAGTTCTAACGTAAGTGATTCACGCTCGCGCATACGCGATACCGACTATGCCGAAGAGACCACTGAGCTTACAACGCAGCAGATCCTCCAGCAGGGAGCCGCGTCTATCCTCACTCAGGCAAACTCACGTCCTGAGATAGCGCTTTCAATCTTAAACGGAGAATAAATAAGCTCTGAAGCTTCATGAAAAGCTTTGAGCTGAGGCCAGCCCGAAGTTGTCAAGACGCTTTCGGGCTTCTTCCATCCACAGACAGTGTTCACGATACCAGGCGATGGTGCCGCCGATCCCTTTTTCAAAATTTGTCTTTGGGGTAAATCCAAGTTCATTTTTAGCCCGTGAGAAGTCCATCGCGTACCTTCTGTCATGTCCGGGACGATCATTTACATGTTCTATGTTCTCAGGACCTTTTGAAAAACTCCTTAATATGAGATCCGCGATTTCCAGATTGGTTTTCTCGCAGCCGGCGCTCAGATTGTATATCCGTCCGCTCTGACCTCTGGTTAGGGCAAGCCAGATCCCGCGGCAGTGATCATCAACATAGATCCAGTCCCTGATCTGCCTGCCATCACCGTAGATGGGCAAAGATCTGTCCTCGATAAGTCTCATGATAAAAAAAGGGATCAGCTTTTCAGGGGTTTGTCTTGGACCGTAATTATTCGAGCAGCGGGTTATGCACAGATCAAGCCCGAATGAATGGTGGAAGGAAAGCGCGAAAAGATCGGCCGCGGCCTTGCTTGCAGAATAGGGGGAACTTGGCTTTAGTTCTGAGTTTTCAGTAAAAGGAGGATCATCAGGTCTGAGCGCCCCGTAAACCTCATCAGTTGAGATCTGCAAGAAGCGCTTTATCCTGTGTTTTAGCGCGGCTTTAAGCAGATTTACGGTTCCACCGGTGTTGGTCTGCTCAAAAATTCCCGGGCTGTCAAACGAGCGGTCAACATGGGATTCGGCCGCGAAATTGACCACATAATCACACCCATCAATGGCTTTATCCACATCACTGCCGCTTCTGATGTCGCCATGAATGAAGGTGTATTTGGAGTTTGACTCCACATCCTGAAGATTCAGGGGATTTGCCGCGTAGGTCATGGCGTCAAGATTCACAATTTCAACATCAGGGTGCTCTTTTAGCGCCATGCGTATAAAGGTACTGCCGATAAAACCGCAACCGCCGGTTACCAGGATCTTCATCTGAGATCTCCCGGAAAGTCTTTTGAAAGCGCCTTTCTTTCATTATCTTTTTTTGAAAGTATGGGTGTAAATGGAAGATCCCATGGAATGGCAAATAAGGGATCGTCATAGCGAAATCCCCGCTCGGCCTGAGGACAGTATTCTCCGGTTGTCCTGTACAGCACCGCGCTTTGCGTAAACGCGGCAAAGCCGTGAGCGAAGCCTTCCGGTATATAAAGCGCGTTAAAGCCTTCGCAGGGGGAGAGCTTTATCATAAAAGTTTTCAGAAAGGTTTTTGACGTGGGCCTGAGGTCAGTTACCACATCAAGAATATTGCCTGACAGACAGTAAACCAGCTTTGCCTGCGAGTGCGGATAGGCCTGCCAGTGCATGCCGCGCAGGGTTTTGGAACAGGATATTGAGATGTTCTCCTGAGTAAAGTCAGAATTGATCCCGGCTTTATAAAAATCGGACTTTTTGTAAAGCTCGGCAAAGCTGCCGCGGTTGTCCTCAAAAGATTTTATCCGTATCGCGACTATGCCTTCAAAAGGTGTCTTCTCAAACTCAAAGGGCATTGATACCTCCGATCGCTGTCCTAATTATGAGATATTTTTTTCACGCCTGCTTCCGTATGTTGTGGTAATTCTTATTTATCTCTTGGTAATCAGACAGATATACACAAATTAAAAAAATGTGAACTCTGACAGGGCTATATGTAAGCTTTGTGCAAAGCAAAGCCCCGTATCGTGCTAAAATACGCCGTCCGGTTCTGAGTTTGTGATCGGAGCTGGCAAGATCATTTTGTCATCACAAAGGAGCAAAAATGTTAACTTCCGAAGATAAAGCTAAGATCGTGGCCGAGTTTGGCCGCAACCCGAAAGACACCGGTTATCCTGAAGTGCAGATAGCGTTGCTGTCAGCCAGGATTGCTGATCTTCAGCCCCACTTCGAAACCCATAAAAAGGATCACCACAGCCGTCGCGGCCTGCTTCGTCTCGTTGCGCAGCGCCGTAAGATGCTTGACTACTTAAAGAGCAAGGATCTTGAGCGTTACGTAGCGGTGGTTGAGAAACTTAAGCTCCGCCGCTGATCGAGGCGGCTGGCACGGGCGGCTAAATGAGCCGCCCATTTTTTAGCATAGAAGGTCCGCAGAGAGCGTGTGCAGAAAAGGACGGACCATGCCGGAGAATTTTAATGAACCTTAATCCTGTAACTCATACCTTCAAATATGGAAGGCACAACATTACCCTGGAGACCGGCGCGATCGGTCGTCAGGCGGATTCGGCAGTCATGGCGTCGATGGACGATACCGTGGTGCTGGCGACAGTTGTATGCAAACGCAACGAGGAGGTTGAAGGGCGCGACTTCTTCCCGCTTACGGTTAATTATCAGGAGCGTTCTTATGCCGCGGGCCGTATTCCGGTAAGTTTCTTCCGCCGTGAGGGGCGTGCCTCTGAGGGTGAAACCCTGATCTCAAGACTGATTGACCGTCCTTTAAGACCGCTTTTCCCTTCAGGATTTGTTAACGAGACCCAGGTGGTTGTGACTGTCATGTCGGCAAACCCCGAGGTTCCTACTGACATCATCTCAATTATTGGCGCGTCCGCCGCAATGGCGACCTCCGGCCTGCCCTGGCACGGTCCTCTGGGCGCGGCGCGCGTAGGTTACGCAGATGGCAAGTATCTTTTAAACCCGCTCAGCTCCGAGCAGCAGAGCTCAGAGCTTGACCTTGTGGTCGCCGGTACCTCAAAGGCTGTGGTAATGGTTGAGTCCGAGGCCAACATCCTCCCTGAGTCGGTCATGCTGGGCGCTGTAATGTACGGTCAGGAACAGCTTCAGACCGTGGTAAACGGCATAAGCGAGTTTGCCGCTAAAGTCGCGCGTCCGGTCTGGGACTGGAAGCGTCCTGAGATTGACAACGAGTTAATCGAGGCCGTAAAAGCGCAGGCCTTTGAGCGTGTAGGTGAGGCTTATCGCATTGAGGACAAGCTTGAGCGTCAGAACACGCTTGAGGAGATTCACCGCGAGGTAACCGAAAAGCTCATTTCCGAAAATGCCAAATGGGAAGGGCAGGAGAACGAGATCGCCAAGATCTTCTTCAACCTTGAGCGCGATCTGGTCCGTACCCGCATTCTTGATGGTGAGAAACGCATCGATGGCAGAACACTTCGCATGGTTCGTCCTATAACCATCGCCACCGGGATCCTCCCACGCACCCATGGCTCGGCGCTCTTTACCCGCGGCGAAACCCAGTCCATAGGCATATGCACCTTAGGCTCAGAGCGTGACGCCCAGACCTTTGAGGATATGTCAGGCGTAAGAACTGACCGCTTCATAATGCATTACAACTTCCCTCCGTACTGCGTGGGCGAGACCGGACTTATAGGCTCACCCAAGCGTCGCGAGATCGGACACGGCCGCCTTGCCAAACGCGCGCTGCGCGCGGTTCTGCCGTCCTTAGACAAGTTCCCTTACACCATAAGGCTGGTCTCAGAGATCACCGAGTCCAACGGATCATCCTCCATGGCATCGGTGTGCTCTGGCAGTCTGGCGCTCTTTGACGCCGGAGTTCCCTGCAAGGCTCCTGTAGCCGGTATAGCGATGGGTCTTGTAAAGGAAGGCGATCGCGTGGCGGTGCTCACCGACATTATGGGCGATGAGGATCATCTGGGCGACATGGACTTTAAGGTAGCCGGTACCCGTGATGGCGTGACCGCGTTGCAGATGGATATCAAAACTGACGGCATAACCCGCGAGATCATGCAGCAGGCTCTTACCGACGCGCATGCGGCGAGAATGCACCTGCTCAATATCATGGAGAAGGCTATTAGTGCTCCGCGCAAGGATATCTCAGAGTTCGCTCCCAGAATCGTGACCATGAAGGTTCCTGCCAATAAGGTCAAGGAAGTCATAGGCAAGGGCGGCTACAATGTCCGCTCCGTGCAGCAGGCTACCTCATCCCAGATCGACATCAGCGATGATGGCACCATCAAGATCGCCGCGTCCTCCAAGGCCTCCGCTGACGCCGCGGTCAAGGCCATCAACGATCTGCTTGCCGAGGTTGAGATCGGCAAGGTTTACGAGGGCACCGTAGCCAGGATCACCGATTTTGGCGCCTTTGTGACCATTATGCCGGGCAAGGACGGACTGGTGCACATCTCCCAGATCACTGACGAGCGTGTTGAGAACGTCAGCGACTACTTAAGAGAAGGCGATGTGGTCAAGGTCAAGGTGCTCGATATTGACAGCTCAGGGCGTATCCGCCTTTCAATTAAGGCGGTTGCCGAAGACGCGGCCAAAGAGAGCGCTCAGCCCTCATCTGAAAGCGAGCAGGAGGGCACGGATGACGTGGCGGCCCTGGATGACGGGAACGCTCAAGAAGCGTTTCCCGGGCAGGAGCGCGTAAATCCTGATCCTTACGCTCAGGCCGCGGGAACCCAGAGAAACGAGTGATCCCGCGTTAAACAGAGCCCGGGGGGCGTGAGCCTTCCGGGCTCTTTGGATAAATAGATCCTATAAAATCAGGAAGGACAGGTCAGACAAAAAAGGAGTTCTCAATTATGCCTACAAGGGAGCACTTTTCCTCGCATATGGGCTTTATGCTCATAGCCGCCGGATGCGCGATTGGACTTGGCAATGTATGGCGTTTCCCGTTTATTGTCGGTCAGTACGGCGGCGCCATATTCGTGCTCATATATCTGGGTTTTCTGGCGCTATTCGGGATCCCGCTTCTCACCATCGAGCTTGCCGTCGGGCGATCTTCAAGACGCACGCTTGCCAGATCATTTGAGATCCTGGAACAGCCCGGCGCCAGGCTTCACCGTTTCAAGTACGTGATGATCATAGGCAACTATGTCCTGATGTCCTTTTACAGTGTGGTCGCCGGATGGATGCTTTTCTATTGCATTAAGGCCTTCACCGGTGAATTCGGGGTAGATACCAGCGCTGATGAATCCGCCGCGGCGTTCGGTTCAATGCTCGCGTCTCCATCTAACATGCTCATGAGCATGCTGGCGGTGGTTTCGCTGGGCTTTGGTATCTGCGCCATGGGCCTTCGCAAGGGGGTTGAGCGCATCACCAAACCGATGATGCTGCTGTTGTTCCTGCTTCTGGCGTTTCTGGCGATCCGCTCGAGCCTGCTTCCGGGGTTTTCTGAGGGTGTCAGCTATTACCTCTCACCTGATCCCAAGAGCTTTGAGTCGCACTCTCTTGTAGAGATCCTCTCAGCGGCGATGGCGCAGGCCTTCTTTACATTGTCAATCGGAGTTGGCGCCATTCAGGTGTTCGCGACATATGCCGACAGCAGCCGTTCGCTGCTTTCGGAGGCCGTGTCCATAACCATACTTGACACCATTGTCGCGCTGCTCTCCGGCATGATCATCTTCCCGGCGTGCTTCAGCTACGGTGTTCAGCCTGATCAGGGACCAAGTCTTATCTTTGTAACCCTGGTCTCGGTTTTCTCGCACATGGATCATGGCATGATCTGGGGCGGGCTGTTCTTCATGTTCATGGTATTCGCCTCGCTTTCGACCCTTATAGCGGTGTTTGAAAACATCATTGCGATCTGGATGGAGCTTTTCACGACCTCGCGCCGCCGCGCCGTGATGGTGAATTTCATCATAATTCTGGTGATCTCCCTGCCATGCCTGTTCGGCTTCAACATCTTAAAGGATGTTCATCCTATGGGCGGTCAGAGCAATTTCCTCGATCTTGAGGATTTCATCATAAGCGACAACATCCTCCCTCTGGGCGCGCTCTTCTACGTGCTTTTTGTCACAGTCAAGAGAGGCTGGAGCTTTGACGGTTATCTTGGTGAGGCAAACCGGGGAGAGGGACTGAAGATCCCTTCATGGTGCCGCGGCTATTACCGTTTCGTGCTTCCGGTAGTCATCGCGCTGCTTATCATAAACTGCTATTTCTCGGCATTCGGAGGCTGAAATGGAACGTGAGCAGTTTTCCTCAAGGCTGGGCTTCCTGCTTATTACGGCAGGCTGCGCGATCGGGCTTGGCAATGTATGGCGCTTTCCATATATAACAGGACAGTATGGCGGCGCGATATTCGTCATTATCTATATCGCGTTTCTTGCGCTTGTCGGCATACCGATGCTCTCAATTGAGCTCGCGGTAGGCCGCGCCTCGCGCAAAAGTCTGGGTGCTTCCTTTGAGACCCTGACCCCGGGCAGCGGTTTTGCCCGCAACAAGTACTGGATGATAGCCGGTAACTACATACTGATGGCCTTCTACAGTCTGGTCACCGGGTGGATGCTCTATTACACGGTGAAGACCGCGTCAGGAAGCTTTGGCACCCATATCGACCAGCAGCAGGCCGGAGCCTATTTTGGCAGTATGCTCTCAGAGCCGTCAGTGCAGTTTATCTGTACGCTTCTGGTTACCGCCTTTTCCTTCGGCGTGTGCGCACTGGGACTGCGCCGCGGAGTTGAGCGCATCACCAAGCCTATGATGCTGATGCTCTTCATCCTGCTGGTGTTCCTCGCCGCGCGCTCATTCACGCTGAGCGGGTTTAAAGATGGCATGAGCTATTACCTAAAGCCCGACTTTTCACATATCAAAGCGTCAGGACTTATGGAGACTCTCTCGGCGGCCATGGGACAGGCCTTCTTTACCTTAGGACTTGGCGTAGGCTCAATTCAGATATTCGGATCATATATGAGCCGCCGTTGCACCGTGCTTTATGAGTCAGTGCTGATCACCGTGCTCGATACTATAGTGGCGCTTTTAGCCGGAGTAGTGATCTTCCCGGCGTGCTTCAGCTACGGTATTGAGCCGGGGGCAGGTCCGGGGCTTATCTTCGTGACTCTGGTTTCAGTGTTCTCTGACATGCAGGGCGGAGTATTCTGGGGAGGCTTGTTCTTCCTCTTTATGCTCTTTGCAGCGGTGTCGACCCTTATAGCGGTTTTTGAAAATCTCATTGGGATCTGCATGGATCTTTTCGGAATGTCCCGTCTTAAAGCGGTTGGCGTTAATTTTGTGGCTGTCATAGTTTTGGGACTTCCCTGCATGTTTGGCTACAATCTGCTCTCATGGGTCCACCCTATGGGTGGGGAGAGCACTATACTTGATACCTATGACTTTGTCTTAAGCGAGAATATTCTGCCGCTTGGCGCCATGTGCTACGTGCTTTATGTGATCCTAAAGCGCGGATGGGGCTTTGACCGCTATATAGGCGAGGCCAATCAGGGCCGCGGGATCACCATCTCGCCAAAAGCCAGGCCCTATTACCGCACTGTGCTGCCGCTGCTTATCGCCGCGCTTTTCGTGCAGGGCTATGTGGGAATATTCTTCAAATAATCATCAGACAACGTAAATTAAAATACCCGCCTTATAAGGCGGGCACGAAACGGAGCAAAAAATGGCAGAACGTGATCAGTTCTCATCAAGGCTGGGTTTCCTGCTCATCGCGGCCGGATGCGCCATCGGACTTGGCAATGTCTGGCGCTTCCCATATATAACCGGACAGTACGGCGGAGCCATCTTCGTCATCATCTATCTGGTGTTTCTGCTTGGAGTTGGCGTCCCGCTTCTTACGGTGGAGCTTGCCATCGGACGCGCCTCAAGACGCTCAATCGCCAAGGCCTTCAATATACTTGAGACCCCGGGCACCAAATGGCATCGCAACAAGTTCTGGCTTATCCCCGGCAGCTACATCCTCATGTCCTTCTACGGACTTATCACAGGATGGATGCTTTACTACTGCGTAAAATTCATGGGTGGAAGCTTCGGTCCTGGGCTTACCAAGGAGATAGCGGGGCAGAATTTTACGGATCTTCTGGCCAATCCACTGATAATGTTCGTGTGCATGTCAACGGTGACCGTGGTGAGCTTTGCCATCGTCGCGCTTGGAGTTGACCGCGGGCTTGAGCACATCACCAAACCGCTTATGATCCTTCTTCTGGTGCTTCTGATCTTTATGTCGGTAAGATCAGTTACTCTCGATGGATTTAAGGAAGGCATTTCCTATTACCTGAAACCTGACTGGACCAATCTTGAAAAGCAGGGGTTCATGCAGGCTTTATGGGCTGCCATGGGACAGGCGTTCTTTACGCTAAGCGTGGGGCAGGGATCAATTGAGATCTTCGGAACCTATGTGAACAAGCGTCACACACTGCTCTCAGAGGCGCTGTGGATCGCAGGGCTTGATACTCTGGTGGCGCTACTGGCGGGCTTTGTGATCTTCCCTGCCTGCTTCAGCTATGGCGTGAGACCTGATTCAGGGCCGAGCCTTTTGTTTGTGACCATGAACACGGTCTTTGCCAATATGGCAGGCGGCAGGTTCTGGGGAGCGTTGTTCTTCCTATTCATGTTAATCGCCGCGATGTCAACGCTCATAGCGGTTTATGAATCGATCATCGCCATCTGCATGGAGGTGTTCAATATCAGCAGACTAACCTCGGTTGCCATAAACTTCGTGGTTATCATGCTGATCTCCATGCCGCCTCTGCTGGGCTTCAATGTTCTTGACTTCATACATCCTATGGGTGACGGGTCAACCATCATGGATCTGCAGGACTTTTTGATCTCAAATAACATTCTGCCACTGGGATCGCTTTTCATGGTGATCTTTATTACCGCCAGAACCGGCATGCAATGGAAGCGCTATACCGACGAGGTTAATACCGGTGAGGGAGTCAGGCTTTCTCCCAAGCTCTACTGGTACTTCAAGATCGTGCTTCCGGCGATCATAGCCATACTGCTCGCGGTAGGTTACGTGAACATATTCGGCTGATAAAGCCTGTGAAGGACTGGAAGGACCACCTGATCGCGAGATCAGGTGGTCTTTTTTCAGGTGCTATAATTGCCCCGAAATTTCAAAACCATGACAGAAAAAATGCATTTAAATAAAACCGCGTACGCGTTTATCGCGCTGCTTGCAGCAGGCGCTATCTTACAAACAGCTCCGGCGATGGCAGCCCCGACAGAAGATCCTTCAGCGTCTTTCATTTCATACGATGATGAGTTTCAGGCAAAGCGTCAGGCCTATCAGCAGGCAAAATCGCTGGCCCAGTCTGGCGATGTAGAGGGGGTCGCCGCCTATACTCAGGGTACGCTGAAGGATTACCCATTGAACATCTATCTGCAGTATTACCTTCTGCAGGCAAACGTGCAGCCTCAGAATTACAGGGCTGCGCTTAATTTTGTAAAAAACAGCGGCGATCGCGAGCTGTCACTGCTTGTGACCGACACCTACGCCTCAATGCTCGGAAAATCCGGACAATATCGCAAAATGCGCGAGATCATAGGCCACAACCCTTATGGGGCGTCTGAGCCAACAGGTCTTAATGTGAAGCAGATAGCGAGGCAGTGCCGCTGGTATGAGGCGGAAATTGCCACCTCGCGTGGCGACAGCCGCGCCGTGTCGTTTGCCGCAGCGCTTTACGCTCAGAGAAAGTCCTATCCTGACGGTTGCGCGGGGCTTATCTCACAATGGGCGGCTAAAGGCTATCTTTCAGCCGCGGCAAGCGGAAGACGTTTTGAGACAGTATTCCTAAGCCGCAGATCTTTAAAATCGGAGGCGCAGACCGCGGCCTCGGTATTGCCTTCATCAGGCTACGCCAGCTCAGCCAATCTGGCGCTTGGAGTATTTGATGATCCGTCAGCCTATGGCTCCTTGCAGGATCGCGCAGCCGCGGTTCTGGCCTTTCGCCGCTACGCGGTTTTAAATCCTAAGGACGCGGCGGCCGCGTTTGACGCCTTCGTGTCAGCATTCAGCCCGGACGGGACAGAGAAGCTTGAGATCTTAAAGACTATTGCCGAGGGAAGACTTGGCAGTGACAGCGATCCTGACGATCTCAAATGGGTAGATGACAACCTGCCTTCAGCCGGATGGACTGAGGATCTCATAGAAAAACGCCTGCGCCGCGCCGTGTGGTTCCGTCAGTGGAAATATGTAGCCCCGCTTTGTGATGCCTTGGGATCGCGCGCTACGGATGACGCGGAGATCATGTACTGGAAGGGCAGAGGACTGCTTAATACCGGTCATAAGAAAGAGGGACGGGAGATCTTAAGAAAGGCGGCTGATGATCGCAGCTTCTTCGGTTTTATGGCGGCTCAGCTGCTTGGGATCCATTCGCATTACGGCAACACCAGCTTAAAGCGCACTGACAGCCTTGATCTTTCGGTAAAGGATAATCCCGCGGTGGCGCGTTTTCTTGAGCTTTACGCCATGGATGATCCGGCAGCAGCCATAGAGTGGCGTGAGGTCGCCTCAAATACCGATGATCATACCGCGCTTACGATGGCCGAATGGGCGCTTCGCGGTGGCAATGATCAGCTATGCATAAGCGCGGTTACAGCGGCAAAACGCTGGGATGCGCTGGATTACCGTTTCCCAATGTCCTTTTATTCAATCTACAAGTCAAACAGTCAGAGAACCGGCGTGCCGCTTTCCTACCTTTTTGGGATCTCAAGACAGGAGAGCATGTTAAATCCAAACATCAAGTCCTACGCGGGCGCGGTCGGGCTTATGCAGCTGATGCCAGGAACGGCGAGACTTGTATCCAGAAAATCCGGGATCCGTCTGGGAGCGCTCGTGGATCCTGACACCAATGTTGCCCTGGGCTCTGAGTACTTAAGACAGCTTCTGCTGAAATTCAATGGCAACCGCGTGCTGGCCTCCGCCGGATATAACGCAGGACCCGGCAGGGTTGTGCGCTGGATGTCAAAGGACGGCAGGCGCCGTGACGCGGCGATGTACGTCTCAAATATTCCCTTTGATGAGACAAGGGGCTATGTCCAGAGAGTGCTTTTGTATACCGCTATATATGAAAAACTGATGACAGGAAAGAACACGCCTGTGCTCACCCAGTCAGAGCGTTACTCCTCTTACTGAAAAATTTCAGAATTTGACATCCTCCCCTCTCTAAAGAGAGGGGATTCCTACCGATCTCTTGGGAGATCTTCGGCGGGTTCCTCTTGCTGACCACCAATGTGATTCACTTGGG